>NZ_CP034767.1:1270000-1587500 GCF_004005995.1 Devosia sp. 1566 | reverse complement strand
TGCCAAGCGTTTTCTCGATCAGGATCATCGTTCCCTCCACTTCATCCCCAAACAACCCGTCGCTGCGTCAGCTGAAGAAGTGCAGCTGCGCCAGCGGCAGGCTCGTGGCCGGCTCGACGGTCGCGTGCACGCCATCCACCGTCACCGCATAGGTTTCCGGGTTCACCTCGATCACGGGCAAAGCACTGTTTCGCACCATGTGCGCCTTGCCGATGGTTCGGGTGGCGTAGACCGGCACAACGTTGGACTTGAGGTCGTAGCGATCCACGATCCCGTCGTTGAAAGCCGCGTTCGAGGTGAAGGTGACGCGGGATTTCGGCAGCGCCGATCCTTGCCCGCCAAACATCGGCCGGTAACTCACCGGCTGGGGCGTGGGGAGCGAGGCATTGGGATCACCCATCAGCCCCCAGGAAATGAAGCCGCCCTTGATTACCATCTTGGGCTTGGCGCCAAAGAAGGCTGGCTCCCACAGCACCAGGTCCGCCATCTTGCCCACTTCAACCGAGCCGATCACCTTGCTGACGCCCTGGGCGATGGCGGGATTGATGGTCACCTTGGCGACGAACCGCAGCACGCGCTCGTTGTCGTTGTTGGAGCTGTCGCCCGAATAAGGGCCACGCCGCTGCTTCATCAGATGGGCGGTTTGGACCGTGCGCATCCAGCACTCGCCAACGCGGCCCATGGCCTGGCTGTCGCTCGAGATGATGGAGATGGCGCCAAGATCATGCAGCACGTTTTCCGCCGCGATGGTCTCGGGCCGTACCCGGCTTTCGGCGAAGGCCACATCCGTCGGGATCTTCGCACTGAGATTGTGGCAGATCATCGTCATATCAAACAGTTCCGCCTGCGAGTTGATCCCGTATGGCAGGGTCGGATTGGTGGAACTGGGCAACACATTGGGCTGCCCGGCGACGCGGATGATGTCGGGGGCGTGGCCGCCGCCGGCGCCTTCGGTGTGATAGGTGTGGATCGTGCGCCCTTCGAACGCGGCGATCGTGTTCTCGACGAACCCGCCTTCGTTGAGCGTATCGGTATGGATGCAAACCTGCACGTCCATCCGGTCGGCAACCGTCAGCGCCATCCGGATCGCGGCGGCCGTACTGCCCCAGTCCTCGTGGATCTTGAAGCCCATGGCTCCGGCCCGGATCTGCTCTTCGAGCGGTGCCGGCGAGGAGCAGTTGCCCTTGCCCAAGACCCCGGCATTGACCGGCCAGGCATCAAAAGAACGCAGCATCATCTCGATGTTCCAGGTGCCGGGCGTGATGGTGGTACCATTGGTGCCGTCGGTTGGCCCGACGCCACCCCCAAAGAGCGTGGTGATGCCATTGCTGAGCGCCGCCTGCGCCTGCTGGGGGGAAATGAAGTGCACATGGGCGTCAATGCCGCCTGCAGTCAGGATCAGGTGCTCGCCCGATATGGCGTCGCATCCTGGCCCGAGCGCCAGACCGGGCGTGACCCCGGACATGACGGAAGGATTACCGGCCTTGCCGATGCCGCAGACCACGCCGTTCTTGATGCCAACATCAGCTTTGATGATGCCCTGGATGGCGTCGATGATGGTCACATTGGTGATGACCAGGTCCGGTGAGCCGGCGGCGCTTGTGAGCTCGTTGTCAAAACCCATGCCGTCACGCAAGGTCTTGCCACCGCCATATACGGCTTCCTCGCCATATACCCGCAGGTCCTTCTCGACCTCGACGTAAAGGTCGGTGTCGCCGAGACGGATTTTATCGCCAGTGGTCGGACCATAAAGGTCCGAATATTGCCGCCTTGAGATCTTCGCCATGGTGTGACCCGTTCTTGAAGTAGCTGTTCAAATTATTGGGGGGTGTTCTTGAAGCCGTAGCGCTGGACCCGTTCCATCGCGTCAGCCAGGCGGGGCCGCTGGTCGTCATAGCTCTCATCGCCGACCCAGCCATTGACGAGGCCATTGAAGCCGATGACGCGCTGCTTGCCCTGAAAAGGGATCAACACCACTTCCTTTTCGTCGCCGGGCTCGAAGCGCAGCGCGGTCGTGGCGGGGATATTGAGGCGCTTGCCGAAGGCCTGTTCGCGGTCGAACTCCAGCGCGGAGTTCACTTCGAAGAAATGGAAGTGGGACCCGACCTGGACGGGCCGGTCGCCAGTATTGCGGACCTTGAGCGTATTGGTCGGGTAGCCGGCATTGATCTCGATCTCGCCATCCGCGAGCACCAGCCCGCCAACAGGAGTATTCGTGGTCTCGGTGGCCATTGAACCACTCCTTTGCTTATTGGATCGGGTCGTGAACGGTGACGAGGCGGCTGCCATCGGTGAACACCGCTTCGACTTGGACGTAGGGGATCATGTCCACGACACCCTCCATGACGTCCCCGCGGGTGATGGCTTTGCGCGCAATTTCCATGACTTCCTCGAGCGTCTTGCCGGCGCGGGCATTGTCGAGCGCGCTGGCGGCGATCAAGGAGACGGCCTCGGGATGATTGAGCTTGAGCCCATCATCCTTTCGGCGCTGCGCGACCATGGCCATCATGTAGATCATGAGCTTGTCGGTCTCTCGCGGCGTCAGGTGCATCTCTAACCTCCGACATGGGTGAATTCTGGCGACGTCGTCTCGTCTTAGGCTGCAACGGGCTGGCTGCCACGTCCCGATAAAGAACAACGCCCATAAACAAAGGGTATGCCTCGCCATCGTGTAAGTAAATCTGCAACCCGACTGCTTCGGGCGCGATACTGAACGCGCACTGAACACAGAACAACAGCAATACAAGAAGTTCTATTTTGTCTTTGTCGCCGTTTTGTTTGGCATTGTCTCGGTTACGATACGAGCTTCATGCATGTTCATCCGCGATGGACACGGTGACATCGCACGACTTATATTCACGTCTTGCAGTTGGAGAAGAACTACGGACCCGCAGTCGCGGGAGTCAGGTGCCGCCGTCGCTTTGCCGGCTCAGCATCTCGCCAGCCCTCAACCCAAGCAGCACCGCGACAAAGCCAATGAGAAGGCTCAACACGGCGTAGAGCAGGCCCACGGAGAGCCCGATCGTTGAGGTCGTGAGCAGCACAAAGGTCGCGTAAACAAAGCTGGAAAAGGTGGACATGCCACCCGTCAGGCCCGTTCCGACAAAAAGGTTCGCTCGCGTCCCGATCGCGCCGTGCGAATGCAGGCCGTTCACCATCCCCAGGACAAAGGACGCCACGATGTTGGCCACGAAGATGGAATAAGGAAAGCCATCGCGCCCGGTCGGCACCCAGAGCATGAGCAGTTCCCGGATGGTCGCCCCAACGGCGCCGCCCAGGAATACCAGGATGACTGTCAGGACCAGGCCGCTGTCCTGTTTGCTTTGTTCGTTGGAAGCCATCAACCCAACTCCATCTGCGGACTTAGCCAGCAAGCCGCGCCAGCTGCGCGCCGGCACCTGCCGCGAGAATGCCCAGAACCACCGAGCCCAGCAGATAGCCGACAGTCTTGCCGGGGCTGCCGGAGTGATAAAGCTTGGCGGCATCGAGCTGCATGGTGCTGAACGTGGTGTAGCCACCCAGAATGCCCGTTAGGACGCCCGCGTTCAGCAGGCTCCCATAGCGGTCATGCCACTCCACCGAGAACAGCACTGAAAGAAGACCGATCACGAAGGCGCCGGAGACATTGATCAACACCGTCGACCATGGAAACCCACCTGGCCCCTGCTCCTTGACGAGCTTGCCCACAAGCCACCGGAGCACCGATCCAATACCGCCACCACCGGCTACGAAAACAAGGTCAGAAAACTGCATTGTGTCGATCCGCTGGTGATATCGGCGTGGTTCGAGCGACCGAGGCGATCCGCTGGTTCGGCAACTCGATGCGTTTGATCACTATGCTCCGGAACACGCCGCGGGATTTGACCACCGTCAAAAGTGCTCCGCACGAAACGACTATAGCTTGCGCGGAGGGTCGGGCGGCTGCGGCTGGTGTGCAGCTGGCCCTGTTTGATCGAGGTCGAGTTGGGGTGATAATAATCGAGAGCACCCCGCTTAACGCCTCCAGATCATTGGAAAGAAGTGCGGAGTATCAAGATCAACACACCAGTCGATTTTACTTGTTGTGGACGGAAAATCAAAAGAACTCCCCCACACCCTCTGAATAGAAGTTGTCCCACTTAGATTCCCGGGCGGACCAAGAACAGGAGACACGTCCATGGCATTCAAATCAGCAATCCGGGTCGCGGTGGCGGCGGTTGCCTTGCTTCCAACGGCAGCGTTTGCCCACCCCGATATCGGGGAAAGCAGCGGCATCATGCACGGCCTCGCGCACCCGGTTTCCGGGCTCGACCATATTCTGGCGATGGTGATGGTGGGCGTGCTGGCCTATCAACTTGGGGGCCGGGCCTTGTGGCTGGTGCCGGTCACTTTTGTTGCGGTGATGGCGCTGGGTGGCGGTTTGGGCATCGTCGGCATCCAGGTGCCAATGGTCGAGTTGGGCATCGCCCTTTCGGTAATCGTATTGGGTGCCTGTGTCCTGATGAACATCAAGGCGCCTGTTGCCCTAGCAATGGGGCTCGTGGGCTTCTTCGCCGTCTTCCACGGCTATGCCCACGGCGCAGAAATGCCGGCGGGATCGGGCGGCCTCACCTATGCAGTTGGCTTCCTTGTCGCCACCGCGCTGCTGCATGTAGCGGGAATTGGCCTCGGCTTCCTCATCGGCAAGGCTGGCGACAACTACGGCTCCGCGGTGGTCCGCTCGTCCGGCGGTCTCGCAGCAGTCGCTGGCCTCGGCATCCTGACCGGCGTCTTGTGATCGCCTGACCCCCTCCCGATCTACCGCGGCCAAGGGAGTTCATTATCTAGTCGTTGCAAGGCTTCCTCTCTCCCAGGGGAAGCCTTTTGCGTTTCAGGGTATGGCGAGCAGACATCCCGGGACCCGCGGTGACTTGATGGAAGTCAAAGCCGCCGACGCCGCGACAGGCATGATGGTGGTCCAACCCGACGCCCGCTAAGCCAAACCAGAGCTCCGCCGCTGCTATGGCTCCATCCTCGGCGTTTGGCTGCCCCGAGCGAGGAGCGAGCAAGATGATCATCTCCGCCGATAAGCTGGCTCTCGACCCGGCCCTGGAGCAGCCCGACGCGGTGGTGGATGCTCTCCGAAGCGATCCCGAGCGCGGTCTTGCGCAAGGGGAGGCGCAGCGGCGACTAGAGGCGAACGGCTCCAACGAACTGCGTGCGGTTGCACCTGTACCGAAGTGGCGGCGCTTCTTGAGCCAGTTCGAGGACCCGTTAATTTACCTGCTGCTCCTGGCAGCCCTGGTTTCGTTTTTCGCTTGGCTTCTCCAGGGGCATGAACCTCTCCCTATCGACGCCATCGTCATCTCCGCAATCGTGCTGCTGAACGCTGTGCTCGGCTACATCCAGGAAGCTCGCGCGGCCGATGCAGTGGCTGCACTTGCTCGGATGACGGCGGTAACCTCTTCGGTCATCCGCGACGGTGAACGGCGGCGGATACCCAGCGCCGAGTTGGTGCCGGGCGATCTGCTCCTGCTCGAAGAAGGCGATGCTGTGGGCGCAGACGCCCGCCTGATCCAGGCGGCTGCGCTGCGCGCTCAGGAAGCCTCCCTCACCGGTGAAAGCGCTTCGGTCGCCAAGAACACCCGCCCCCTTGAGGCGCCGGCCCCTCTCGCTGAGCGGACCTGCATGGTTTTCAAGGGCACAGCGATCACCCAAGGCAGTGCCCTTGCCGTCGTAACGGCAACCGGCATGCAGACCCAGATGGGTCTCGTGGCCGACATGCTCCACGCCACGCCTGAAGACCAAACTCCGCTAGAGCGAGAAGTCTCGCGGCTGGGGCGCACCCTTGGTCTAGCGGCGGTCGGCATTGCCTTGGTTGTGGTCGCCACCATCATCGCCATCTCCGGCGTAAACAGCCCGGACGCTCTTGTCACGATCATGCTGTTTGGTGTGTCGCTCGCCGTGGCCGCAGTTCCCGAGGGCTTGCCGGCCATCTTGACGCTGGTGTTGGCCTTGGGAGTGCAGCGGATGGCCACGCACAAGGCTGTTGTCAAGAACCTCTCCTCAGTCGAGAGCCTGGGTTCGGCAACCGTGATCTGCTCAGACAAGACTGGCACGCTGACCCAGGGTGAGATGACCATCGAACGTGTGGCCACGGCTTCGGGCGTCACCCACATCACCGGTGTCGGTTATGAGCCGCGCGGACAGGTACTCGGGCCGGGGGACATAGCGCCTGACGGCCAGCTAAGGGCAGAGCAGATCGTGGTGATCGGCGGCGGCAGCCTTGTCAACAATGCCGCGCTCCGGCAGATCGATCAAGACCGCTGGGAGGTCGAAGGCGACCCCACCGAGGCAGCTTTCCTCGTGGCAGAAAGGAAGTTCGGCATCCACGAGCGTCGGCGACGGCGGTTTCGTCGCATCCGAGACATCCCGTTCACCTCCGAGCGTAAGATGATGTCGACGATCGCCAGTGATTGCGAGTGGGGGGATCAACCGGTTCTCGTCGCCAAGGGTGCGCCTGATGTGCTGATGGCGCGCTGCACGCAGATCCGCGTCGGTATGAACACATTTCCGTTTGAGGCAATGCGACGTCGGCGAGCCCAAGCCGATATCGAAAGGATGTCAGCCGACGCGCTCCGCACTCTCGCGGTAGCCTACAAGCCACTGGAGCGCAGCGAGCAACAGGAGGACCTCGAGGCGCTTGAACACGACCTGATCTATGTCGGCAGCGTGGGCATGATCGATCCGCCGCGCGAGGAAGCTGCTGCCGCCGTGGCCGATGCCCACGGTGCTGGCATCCGGATCGTTATGATCACCGGCGATCATCCGAGCACGGCCCTGCGCATCGCCTCCCAGCTCGGCATCGTTGATGCCGACGCTCCCGTTCTGACTGGGGGCGAGCTTGACGGCATGGATGACGCTGCGCTGAGTGCCGCCGTACGCAACACGTCGGTGTTCGCGCGCGTGGCCCCCATCCACAAGCTCAAGATCGTCGACGCCCTGCAGGCGGATGGCGAAGTGGTGGCGATGACGGGTGATGGGGTCAACGACGCCCCTGCCCTAAAATCCGCCGATATCGGCATTGCCATGGGCATCGCCGGCACCGAGGTGACCAAGGAGGCCGCTGAAATGATCCTGGCGGATGACAACTTCGCTACCATTGTGCGGGCCGTGCGCGAAGGCCGGGCAATCTTCGAGAACATCCGCAAGTTCCTGCGCTATCTGCTATCCTCCAATATCGGCGAAGTGCTCACCGTGTTCCTGGGCGTAGTCGGCGCGAGCTTTATCGGGCTCGATGCTGCAGGCGAAGGTCTGGTGCTGCCGCTCCTCGCCACCCAGGTCCTGTGGATCAACTTGGTTACCGATTCGGGCCCAGCGCTGGCCATGGGGCTCGATCCCGAGACGGACGACGTCATGGCTCGTCCGCCACGCTCCCCAACCCAGCCCGTGATCGACCGGAGCATGTGGGCGGGCGTGCTTTATAGTGGCGTCATCATGGCCCTGGCGAGCCTGTTCGCCATCGACTTCTACTTACCCGGCGGCTTTGTTGAAGGAACCGCTTCCCTCGAGGAGGCACGCACCGCCGGGTTCACCGCCCTGGTACTGGCGCAACTCTTCAATTGCTTTAACACCCGTTCAGATACCGCCAGCGCATTCCATCACCTGTTTCTCAATCACTGGCTTTGGGCTGCGGTGGCATTGTCGCTGCTGCTGCAGGTGGCGGTGATCCACGTACCGGCGCTGAACTACGCCTTCGGCACCGTCCCCCTGACCTTCGAGCAATGGCTCTTCTGCACGCTTATGGGCAGCATGGTCCTCTGGCTCGGGGAAGCGCGAAAATGGGTCAGCGCCCAGTTTGGGCAGACTGGTGCTTCTCGTTTGCAGTAGATCTCACCGCAAGGCTGCAGAGGAATGACCAGTTCTCAGCGCATCTCCGCCAAAGCGGCGCTGATGTCCCGCTCCAGCAGGTCCAGTTCGTTCAGCGCGATATCGATCCCTCGAGCCAGATCGTCGGACTTGGTCGGGACGAGCGCAGTAGCCTCAGCCAGAGAGGTCCGTTCCGACCGGATCGCGTCAAGGGTCCGCGTGGCAGCAGCGATCTGGTCAGCATCATGGGTGCCCACCTGCCGACTCTCGCTGCCAGCGCCCACGAAGTGAACGGCATCGGCGGACCATGTCCCTATGGACTGCCGCACAAGTTCAAACTGCATCTTGAGATCGTCTTCCGTCATCGCCACTCCGTGGGTTGCTCCCCCTGAACGGCTGCAGCCCGGATGAGTTCAACAGATGCTTTGATGATGCTGTCAGTTCCTGCTGACGCATGGCCTGCGAGGACAACGCAAGGCTATTCCCATGTCTTGCAGGCGAGCGGTGGTCGCCAAACGCTAGAGAGAGTTTGCGAGAAGGGGAATGGTGGGCGATGACGGACTCGAACCGCCGACATCCTCGGTGTAAACGAGGCGCTCTACCAACTGAGCTAATCGCCCACAGGCCGTTTGGCCGGTGCAGGGCATTGATTAGGGTGCGCGACCGGGCGCGTCAACCGCAAATCCCCAAAGAAAAAGGCCCCGCCGCGAAACGCAGGCGGAGCCCCAAGAAGTTTTCTGGTTCAGGCGGGGTTCAGCGCGTCCTTGAGACCCTTGCCTGGCTTGAACTTGGCCTGGTTGGACTCAGGAATGCTGATCTCGGCGCCGGTCGCAGGGTTACGGCCGGTGGATGCCTTGCGGCGCGAGACGGCAAAGGTACCAAAACCCACGAGACGAACTTCGTCTCCAGCCTTGAGGGACTCGGCAATGGCTTCGAACACTGCATCCACGGCCTCGGCAGCCTGTGCCTTGGTAATCGTGGCCTTGTCAGCAACGACGCCAACCAAATCGTTTTTGTTCATAGCGTTTCCTCACAGAGAATGGCCGCCGTTGACGGCGAGCATGGAAATGGCGGCACCCTTGGGCGATTCCGCCCAGGACGCAAGGCAGCCGGGGCTTTTCCTGACTGACGCGCTCAAGCTGTTAATGAACGGGAAAATCAGGGTGGGCAAGACTTCCACCGCGCTTTTCCGAGGGAAAAATCCCCAGAATCGGTCGGTTACGCCCCCGCAGGAGCCAGCTTGCGCAGCCCGAACATCAGCGGCAGCGCCAAACAATAGATTGCCGCGCCGACCAGCCAGATTGCCCCCGGCCAATCGCCCCGCACCCCGGCATAGGCGAGGCTGAAAAACAGTGGCCCGAACACCGAGGTCAAACTGACCAGACTGGCCAGAACGCCCTGCAACTGGCCCTGCCGCTCGGCATCCACCTGGCGCGTGATCAGCGACTGCAGGGCGGGCATGCCAACGCCGCCCACGGCAAACAGCGGCATCAGGGCGAACATCACCCAGCCCAGGCCCGCAAAGGCGAGCACAACGAGGCAGAATACTTCGGCCGAAAAGCCGATCAGCAGCGATGCGCGTTCGCCAAACCGTGTCACCACTGGGCCGGTGAGAAACGCCTGGGCGCCGGCATGGAAGACGCCAAAGGCGGCCAGCGACAGCCCAATGGTGAGCGGGCTCCAGCTGAACTGATCTTCGCCGAACAACACCCAAACGACGCCGTACATCTGACCGACAAACATCATGATCATCAGAATGGCTATCAGCGGGATTAGCGCGCGAAAGCTCAGCGCCCAGCCTAGCGGCAGGAACGGGTTCAGCGTAGTCCAGCTGAACCGGGCCGTGCCACGCACATGGTGCGATTCGGGCAGCACGAAGAAGGCCAGCGCGCAATTGAGTGCGTTGAGAAGAGCCGCGGCGATGAATGGCGCCCGCAGCCAATATTCCCCCAATACGCCGCCCAGCACCGGCCCGACGATAAAGCCGATTCCCCACATGGCATGGAAATAGCCAAAGCGCCGCGCGCGCTGATCTTCGGGAGATATGTCGGTGATATAGGCCGAAGCCACCGCCATGTTGGCCGCGGTGATGCCGGCGATCGCCCGCCCGACCACCAGGAACAGCAGGTTGGGCGCCAAGGCCATCAGCACGTAATCGAGCGCCGCGCCGCACAGCGACAGGATCAACACCGGGCGGCGCCCGAAGCGGTCGCTGAGCACGCCGAGAATGGGCGAACAGATAAACTGCATGGTCGCATAAAGGGCGATCAGCAGCCCGTAGAGCAGCGTCACATCGCCCTGATGGGCCACCTCGCGCAGCAAGCTGGGCAGGATAGGCGCAATCAGCCCGATGCCGATGGCGTCCAGCGTCACTGCTGAAAGGATCACGACCAGGGGTTTGTTCATGCGGCAGGTTCCGGGGGCACGGCGGCGGGCAGCCTAGTACATCCCAAACGCATGACAATGCCTGTCAGCAGCCAAAAAAATGCGGCGGCCCCCGATGGAGACCGCCGCCTTGTTTACTCTTGCACCAGAGCTTAGTGCAGGCCGCCAGTGAGGCCCTCGTCAGCGGCCTCAACCGTGGTTGACACGGCCGGAACCGTATCCTCGAAGTTCCACTCAATAGCCTCGGGCTTGCGTACCAGGGCGCGGGCGATCACCTGATCCATCCGCGAGACTGGCACGATTTCCATGCCTTCCTTGACGATATCTGGGATCTCGGCGAGATCCCTGACATTCTCCTCGGGGATCAGCACCGTCTTGATGCCGCCACGCAGCGCCGCCAGGAGCTTTTCCTTGAGGCCACCGATGGGCAGCACCCTGCCCCGCAGCGTGATCTCGCCGGTCATGGCGACATCATTGCGCACCGGAATGCCAGTCATCACCGAAACGATGGCGGTCGCGAGGCCGATACCAGCGGACGGACCATCCTTGGGAGTTGCCCCTTCAGGCAGGTGGACGTGAATGTCTCTGGTATCGAACATCGGCGGCTTGATGCCGAATTCGACTGAGCGAGAGCGGACATAGGCGGTTGCCGCCGTCAGCGACTCCTTCATCACTTCCTTGATGTTGCCGGTAACGGTCATGCGGCCCTTGCCTGGCGTCATCACGCCTTCGATGGTCAGCAATTCGCCACCCACCGAAGTCCAGGCCAGGCCCGTCACCAGACCGACCTGCGGCTCGGCTTCGATCTCGCCATGTTTGAAGATATCGGCGCCCAGATACTGGGTCAGCTTTTCCTCGTCGATGACGATCTTCTTGACCTTGGTCTTGACGATCTCGGCCACGGCCTTGCGCATCAGCTTGCTGATTTCACGCTTGAGGTTACGCACGCCCGCTTCGCGAGTGTAGCGCTGGATCAAGGCGGTCAGCATCTCGTCGGAGAGTTCAAACTCGCCATGGGCCAGCCCGTTTTCCTTGAGGGTCTCGGGGATCAGGTGCTGCTTGGCGATCGCGTGCTTCTCCTGTTCGGTGTAACCCGACAGGCGAATGATCTCCATGCGGTCCATCAATGGCCCGGGGATGTTCAAGGTGTTCGAGGTGGTCACGAACATCACGTCCGAAAGGTCGTAATCGACCTCGAGGTAGTGATCGGCAAAGGTGTGGTTCTGCTCGGGATCGAGCACTTCCAGCAGTGCCGAGGAGGGATCCCCACGGAAGTCCTGGCCCATCTTGTCGATCTCGTCGAGCAGGAAGAGCGGGTTGGACTTGCCGACCTTCTTGAGCGACTGGATCACCTTGCCAGGCATGGAGCCGATATAGGTGCGGCGATGGCCGCGAATTTCGGCTTCGTCCCGAACACCACCCAAAGCCATGCGCACGAACTCACGTCCGGTCGCCTTGGCAATGGACTTGCCGAGCGAGGTCTTGCCCACACCCGGAGGACCAACAAGGCACAGGATCGGCCCCTTGAGCGAACCGGTACGGCCCTGAACTGCCAGGTACTCGAGGATACGTTCCTTGACCTTGTCGAGGCCATAGTGATCCTCGTCCAGTACCTTTTCGGCCAGAACCAGATCGCGCTTGACCTTGCTCTTCTTGCCCCAAGGCAGGCCGAGCAGGGTGTCGAGATAGTTCCGGACCACGGTGGCTTCGGCCGACATCGGGCTCATGGCCTTGAGCTTCTTGACCTCGGCGTCAGCCTTGGCGCGAGCTTCCTTGCTCAGCTTGGTCTTGCTGATCCGGTCCTCAAGTTCGGCAATTTCGTTCGAGCCTTCCTCGCCGTCCCCCAGTTCCTTCTGGATCGCCTTCATCTGCTCGTTGAGATAGTACTCGCGCTGGGTCTTCTCCATCTGCCGCTTGACGCGGGAGCGGATGCGCTTTTCCACCTGCAAAACACCGATCTCGCCTTCCATCAGGCCAAGAATCTTCTGGAAGCGCTCGGCAACGGAAACCGTCGACAGCAGGTCTTCCTTCTCGTTGATCTTGATCACGAGATGGCTGGCAATGGTGTCGGCGAGCTTGGAATGGCTCTCGATCTGGCCAACAGCGGCCACGACCTCGGCCGAGATCTTCTTGTTGAGCTTCACATAGTTCTCGAACTCGGTCTGGGCCGAACGAGCCAGTGCCTCAACTTCAGTCGCATCTTCCTCGGGCTCAGGCAGGATCGATGCCTCGGCCTCGAAATAATCGACGGTCTGGAGATAGCGGTCGATCGTGGCGCGGCTCAGGCCTTCAACCAGCACCTTGACCGTGCCATCGGGAAGCTTGAGCAGCTGCAAAACGGTCGCGATGGTACCAGTGGCGTAGATCTGGTCAGGGGCCGGATCATCGTCCTGGGCATTCTTCTGGGTCACAACAAGAATGTGCTTGTCGTCGCGCATGACCTCTTCGAGAGCCTTGACCGACTTCTCGCGGCCCACGAACAGCGGCACGATCATGCCGGGGAATACGACGATGTCGCGCAAGGGGAGGACTGGGTAAACCCGGTCACGGCTGGTGTCGCCAGCGGCGGGATTGACGTCCGTCATCTTTATTCCTTTCGAGGGTGCGCCGAGGTGGGGTGATGGGTAGCGCACCCATTGCAGACAGCCCAAGAGGATGCTGGGCTGAATCTCATTAATAAATAGGTTTGTGCTGGCACGCCACAAGCTATTCTTTTCGGCGCGAGAGCCTTGAAAAAGAGCTGGGGTGTCCCTCGCCATCGGCGTTACCGGTGCCAGCGCGCCCCCTATCCATGACACCTATATTGGCTCGGGTTATCTGCAGTTCAATGCCATGGGGGTTACGTTTTTGTTAACCACGGACGGCTGCTTGCCTGGGGCGCGGCAAGGAGCCGCAAACGAAAACGCCGGGCACAAAGCCCGGCGTTTCGATCTTGTATCGCGCCGGTGTTAGGCCCCGGCGGGCATGTCTTCCTTCTTGCGATCGGAATAGATGTAGAGCGGACGAACATCCTTGCCCCGCACCACTTCCTCGCTGATCACCACTTCCTCAACGCCTTCAAGCGAAGGCAGATCGTACATGGTGTCCAGGAGGATCGCTTCCATGATCGAGCGGAGGCCGCGAGCACCGGTCTTGCGCTCGATGGCCTTCTCGGCAATCGCCTTGAGCGCATCCTCATGGAAGGTCAGTTCCACGTCTTCCATCTGGAACAGGCGCTGATACTGACGCACGAGGGCGTTCTTGGGCGCGGTCAGGATTTCGATCAGCGCGGCGATGTCGAGGTCTTCCAGCGTCGCCAGCACCGGCAGACGGCCGATGAATTCCGGGATCAAGCCAAAGCGCACCAGATCCTCGGGAGCAACATCGGCAAGCACCTGACCAACGCGACGGTCGTTGGGATCCTTGACGGTGGCCGAAAAGCCGATGCCCGAGCCTTCGCCACGTGCCGAGATAATCTTTTCCAGACCCGCAAAGGCGCCGCCGCAGATGAACAGGATATTGGTCGTGTCCACCTGCAGGAATTCCTGCTGCGGGTGCTTGCGACCACCCTGGGGCGGTACCGAGGCCACGGTGCCTTCCATGATCTTGAGCAGGGCCTGCTGCACGCCCTCGCCCGAAACGTCACGGGTGATCGAGGGGTTGTCGGACTTGCGCGAGATCTTGTCGACTTCGTCGATATAAACGATGCCCCGCTGGGCCTTCTCGACGTTGTAGTCGGCGGACTGCAGCAGCTTGAGGATGATGTTCTCCACGTCCTCACCCACATAACCGGCTTCGGTCAGTGTGGTGGCGTCGGCCATGGTGAAGGGCACATCAAGGATGCGTGCCAGCGTCTGCGCGAGCAGGGTCTTGCCCGAACCGGTCGGACCAATCAGCAGGATGTTGCTCTTGGAAAGCTCGACATCCTGATTTTTGCTCGCGTGATGCAGACGCTTATAGTGGTTGTGGACAGCCACGGAGAGCACGCGCTTGGCGCGGAACTGGCCGATGACATAGTCGTCGAGCACCTTGCAGATATCGGCAGGGGTCGGCACGCCATCGGAGGACTTGACCATGGAGGTCTTGTTCTCTTCGCGGATGATGTCCATGCACAGCTCGACGCATTCATCGCAGATGAACACGGTCGGACCGGCAATCAGCTTGCGAACCTCGTGCTGGGATTTCCCGCAGAACGAGCAATAAAGCGTGTTCTTTGAGGTTTCGCCGTTCGTTGTCTCTTTGGACATCCAGTCACTCCCGGGGGCGGAACACCCCCAAAATAAGCGTTATCGGTGACGGTAACGCTCGAGCCTAAAGAAAGTCTAAGCCGAACCGACCTTAAAGGCCGATCCGGCTGGGTGCAATTGAACGCAAGTCACAGTTGCGGGCGCATGCTCATTGGTGTGGACAGCGGGGATCAAACCGCGTCCGGAACAGCGCGCTTTTCCAGCACGCTGTCGATAAGGCCAAAGGTCTTGGCTTCTTCGGGCGACAGGAACCGGTCGCGCTCAAGGGCGTGCTCGATTTCCTCATAGGTACGGCCAGTGTGCTTTTCGTAGATCTGGTTGAGGCGGCGCTTGAGGCCTTCAACTTCCTTGGCATGGATCAGGATGTCCGTCACCTGGCCCTGGAAGCCGCCGGAAGGCTGGTGGACCATGACGCGCGAATTGGGCAGCGAAGTGCGCATACCCGCTTCGCCGGCAGCAAGCAGAAGCGAACCCATGGATGCCGCCTGCCCCATCACCATCGTGGCAACGGCCGGGCGGATGAACTGCATGGTGTCATAGATGCTCAAACCAGCCGTCACCACGCCACCGGGCGAGTTGATGTAAAGCGCGATTTCCTTTTTCGGGTTTTCCGATTCCAGAAACAGCAACTGTGCGACGATCAGGCTCGCCATGTTGTCTTCGACCACGCCGGTCACGAAGATGATACGCTCGCGCAGCAGGCGCGAGTAGATATCGAAGGCGCGTTCGCCGCGGTTGGATTGCTCCACCACCATGGGAACAAGCGTGTTCATATAAAGATCGTGTGGATCTTGCATTAAGATGCCCCTTTGCTGTTCCGGATCGCGTGGAAAACCGGTCAGCCCTCTTGGTTGAAACACGGTCCGCGTCCGAAAACCGGACATCCAGGGTCCGGGGACCGTGCCATTGAAACTCGAATCAGCGCGACAGCCGATTGCAGACCATGCCGCATGAACGCGCGGTAAGGCCAGAGATAGGCGGCATTGGGGCGCGGTTCAATAGTGGAGCAACGCACAACGCATCCAAGGTAAATAGCGGGCCCGTCAGGAGGCGAATTCCACCGCCACACCGCGCTTGCGGAAATAGGCCTGCATGGTCTTGCGGCCCTGGCGATTGTTCTGCGCCAACTTGGCGGGCTCGAAGGTCGCGGCCTTTAATCCCTCACGGTCCAGCGCCCCCTTGAGCGCGGCAATGTGAAGATCGATATCCTCGTTGTTGGCGCGCAGCGAGGCATAAACATTGTCCATGGCTTGGCTGAGGGTCAAATCGCTCATCTTGGCCTTCCTTTAGTGTTGGCGCATGGGTTAGCGAATTTTCCCGCCCGCGCAAGGGCCAAGCTCAGCCAGCCGGTGCGCTCAGTGCGCGCAGCACCCCCGGAAGCAGCCCTGGCAGGTCTTCGCTCAGCATGCCGGGGCCACCAAAGTGGTTGGCAGCTTCAGCGTGCAACCACACGCCGGCCGCCGCCGCTTCCCAACCGGGCATGCCCTGCCCCATCAGACCAGCAATCATCCCCGCCAGCACATCGCCTGAGCCCGCGGTTCCGAGCCAGCTTGGTGCATTGGCATTGATCACAGCCCGCCCATCCGGCGCCGCCACCACCGTATCGCTGCCCTTGAGCACGACGACAGCGCCTGATTGTGCCGCAGCAACTCGCGCCCGCTCGAGCTTCCCACCAGCCAATTGCCCAAACAGGCGCTCGAACTCACCTTCGTGCGGTGTTACCACCACTGCCCGCTCCGGATTGGCCCGCACTGCCGCAAACAGTCGCTCGGGTTCATCGGCAAAACTGGTCAACGCATCGGCATCCAGCACTGCCGCAGCGCCCGAGGCGAGCACGGCCAGCACATTGTCCGCAGTTGTTGGACCCACCCCTGCTGCTGGCCCCGCCACCACGGCATTGATCCGCTTGTCCTCCAATAATTGCGCCAATGCCTGCGGGTCCGCGGCCGGCTTGAGCATGATGGCGGTGACATGCGCCGCATGCACCGCCAGCGCCTCGGGCGTACCGGTCAGCGACACCAGCCCCGCCCCGGCACGGAAGGCCCCCAGCGCTGCTAGGCGCGAAGCCCCGGTTTGCAGCGGCTCGCCCGACACCACCACGCAATGGCCGCGGTGATATTTGTTGCCCGCCGGCTCATCCACCGGCAGCGACCAAAGTGTTGGACCATTCTTCCAGGTCTGCGCATCGATGGGCCCCAGCACAGCCTCGGGGATGCCGATATCGCCCAGCACCACCTCGCCGCAAAGCGCTCGTCCGGGCAGCAGCAGGTGACCCGGCTTGAGCCGGAAAAAGGTCACCGTCGTTTGCGCCTTGATGGCGACGCCGCGCACCGCACCCGTCGCACCGTCAACGCCACTCGGAATGTCGATGCTCACCACCGGCAGCCCGCTGCCGTTGATGATTTCAAAGAGGCTATGCAGTTCGCCGGCCACGTCCCGATCAAGCCCGGCCCCCAGCACCGCATCCACGATGAGGTCGGCCTCCGAAATGTCGCTTGGCGAGGGCCGCTCGATCCGCCCGGTCCATTGCGCCGCCATCTGCGCCGCGTCGCCCCGCAGCGCTTCGCGCTCGCCCAGAAGGCGCAACTGCACTGGCCAGCCGCGCTGCTTGAGCAACCGGGCGACCACAAAGCCATCGCCCCCGTTATTGCCGGGACCACACAGCACCAGCACGGAGCGTTGATAATAGCGGTCGACGATCGCGTCGGCCACCGCTTGGCCCGCCGCTTCCATCAACCGCAGCGTCTTGATCCCCGCTTCGGCGGCGGCTCGGTCGGCCTCGCCCATTTGCCGCGGTGTAAGCAAAACATCGGGGTGGGCGCTGGTCATGGTGCGGCTCATGCGGGCTGGTGGACAGGCTGACAAAAAAGCCGCCCCGAAGGGCGGCTCTGGTGAAGGGCTGCGCCCTTAGTGATGGTGCTCTTCGGGGACATCGTCCTCGTCGGCCTGGATGAGCTTGGCCAGTTCGGCGCGGGTCATCTTCTGCTCGGTCTGCTCAGCCAGACCCATGACATAGTCAACGACCTTGTTCTCGAACACGGGGGCACGGAGGCCTGCCAGAGCCTGCGGGTTCTTGCGATAATAATCGTAAACCTGCTGTTCCTGACCCGGGAAGCGACGCACTTCGGCGATCAATGCCTGCTGGTGCTCTTCGTCGGTGACATTTACTTCGTTCTTGTTGCCGATTTCGGCGACAACCAGCCCAAGGCGCACGCGACGCTCGGCGATCGTGCGATACTGCTCGCGGGCAGCTTCTTCCGTGGTGCCTTCGTCTTCGAAGGACCGACCGTGGTGCTCGATTTCGTGCACGACGCGGTTCCAGATCGTGTTGAACTCGGCATCAACCAGCTGGGCAGGAACGTCGAACTTGTGGCCTTCATCCAGCGCATCCAGGATCTGGCGCTTGACGTGCTGACGGCTCATCGATTCCAGCGCGGACTGCATCTGCGACTTCACAGCGTCGCGCAGTGCGGCAACATTCTCGAGGCCGAGGCGCTTGGCGAACTCGTCATCCAGCTCGCCGGTGTTGGGGCCATCGATATGCAGCACGGTGACCTCGAAGGTCGCCTTCTTGCCGGCCAGTTCGGCGCTCTGGTAATCCTCAGGGAAGGTGACCTCGATTTCGCGGGTCTCGTTCTTCTTGAAGCCGATGAGCTGCTCTTCAAAGCCGGGGATGAATTCGCCAGCGCCAACGGTAAGATGGGCGTGGTCGGAGGTGCCGCCTTCAAAGGGTTCGCCGTCGATCTTGCCGACAAAGCTCAGGCCCAGCCGGTCGCCATTTTCCACAACGGCGTCGTCGCCCTTGTCGGTATAGCCGCGGTTCTGGGCAAAAACGCGATTAACTTCCGCGTCGAGCTCCTCGTCAGTGATCTCGACCACCGGCTTGACCAGCTTGATGCCATTGAGGTCAGACAGCTCAACCGGGGGCAGGATCTCGTATTCAACTTCAAACGCCAGGTCGGCCTTGCCGTCGAGCACGTCGTTGATCACGGCCTGATCGTCGGGCAGGTCAACCTTGGGCTGGGCAGCCGCACGCTCGGAGCGCTCTTCGAGCGCATCGGACACGGTGGTGTTGATGGCGTCCGTCATCACTTCGGACATGGCCGAGCGGCCATACATCTTGCGCAGGTGAGACATTGGCACCTTGCCGGGACGGAAGCCCTTGATGTTGGCCTGGCCCTTGAGCTCTTCGAGCTTGGCATCAAGGCGCGTCACCAGGTCCTGGGCTGGAATGGTCACGCTCAACTTGCGCTTCAGGCCCTCATTGAGGGTTTCGGTAACCTGCATTCGGTCTTCATCCCGTTTTGATTGGTTTGGGCCAGAGAGTATATGGTGCGGGTGAGAGGGGTCGAACCTCCACGCCTTGCGGCGCTGGAACCTAAATCCAGTGCGTCTGCCAGTTCCGCCACACCCGCTAAAGTCCCGCTGGCCGGGTTGCGCGAGGGTCTAGCCTAAGATGAAACGGCAGTCAAAGCTTGATTGCGGCCGTTGCGGGCTCGGCTCGCCCTCTCGCCAACCTGTCGCCTGCCCGCTTTTTGTGCATGGAGCATGAAAACTACTCATTCTCCGACCCTGCGCACCCGCTTTCCCCATCGGTTTCGCCGCAAAGGACGGCAAAAGCTTACGTTTTGGGCTTTCCCTTTGGGTTGGCACGGGTCATGCATACTGTGAGGCGGTACCAGCCTATCGTAGCAAGTGGAGGCACACGTGAAAAAGATCGAGGCCATCGTAAAGCCGTTCAAGCTGGACGAGGTCAAAGAGGCCCTGCAGGAAGTCGGCCTGCAGGGCATCACGGTGACCGAAGCCAAAGGCTTTGGGCGCCAGAAGGGTCACACCGAACTCTATCGCGGCGCCGAATATGTCGTGGACTTTCTGCCCAAGGTCAAAGTCGAGGTCGTATGTCCCGACGAGCTGGCCGAGAAGGCAATCGAAGCGATCCGCAACGCAGCACAAACCGGGCGCATCGGCGATGGCAAGATCTTTGTCTATTCCATCGAGCAGGCCATCCGCATCCGCACCGGCGAATTTGGCGACGACGCGCTTTAAGTAGCGCGCGAGACCATCAACCAACATCCGATCCAAACAGGGGAAGACTTAATGACTACCGCAAGCGATATCCTCAAGCGCATCAAGGACGAGAACATCAAGTATGTCGACCTGCGCTTTACCGACCCGCGCGGCAAGCTGCAGCACGTCACCATGGACGTGAGCGTCGTCGATGAGGACATCTTCGAAGAAGGCACCATGTTCGACGGCTCCTCGATCGGTGGCTGGAAGGCCATCAACGAGAGCGACATGGTGCTGATGCCCGATCCGAACTCGGCCTATATGGACCCGTTCTTTGGTGCATCGACCCTCGCCATCAACTGCGACATTCTCGATCCCCTGACCTATCAGCCCTATACCCGCGACCCCCGCACCACCGCCAAGAAGGCAGAGGCCTATCTCAAGGCGTCCGGTATTGGTGACAGCGTCATGTTCGGGGCCGAGCCCGAATTCTTCATGTTCGACGACGTGAAGTACTCCAACACCCCGTTCAAGGTTGGCTTCGAGGTCGATCACCCCGAACTGCCATCCAACAACGACACCGCCTATGAAGGCGGCAACAATGGCCACCATATCGGCCTCAAGAAGGGCTACTTCCCCGTGCCGCCGCTCGACAGCGCGCAGGACATCCGCAGCGAAATGCTCGCTGCAATGGCCGACATGGGCGTTGTGGTTGAAAAGCACCACCACGAAGTGGCTTCTGCCCAGCACGAACTCGGGATCAAGTTTGCCCCGATGATCAAGGCTGCCGATGACGTACAGATCTACAAGTATGTCATCCACCAGGTTGCCAACGCCTACGGCAAGACCGTGACCTTCATGCCCAAGCCAATCTTTGGCGACAACGGCTCGGGCATGCACTGCCATCAGTCGATCTGGCGCGACGGCAAGCCGCTGTTTGCTGGTGACCAGTATGCCGGCCTCTCGATGGAAGCCCTGTACTACATCGGCGGCATCATCAAGCACGCCAAGGCCATCAACGCCTTCACCAACCCCACCACCAACAGCTACAAGCGCCTGGTGCCTGGTTTTGAAGCTCCGGTTCTGCTGGCCTACTCGGCCCGTAACCGTTCGGCCTCTTGCCGTATCCCCTTCGGTCAGTCGCCTAAGTCGAAGCGCATCGAGATCCGCTTCCCCGATCCGCTGGCGAACCCATACCTGGCCTTCTCGGCCATGCTGATGGCTGGCCTCGACGGCATCAAGAACAAGATCCATCCCGGCGATCCGATGGACAAGGACCTGTACGAGCTGCCCCGCCAGGAGCTGATGCAGATCCCGCATGTTTGCGGCTCGCTGCGCGAAGCCCTCGACAGCCTCAACAAGGATCGCGAGTTCCTGCTGGCTGGCGGCGTCTTCGACAACGATCAGATCGACAGCTATATCGAGCTCAAGATGACCGAAGTAATCAAGTTCGAGCAGACCCCCCATCCCGTCGAGTACGAGATGTACTACTCGGCCTAAGCCGAACCCGGAGAAACAGGAAAGGGGCCGAAAGGCCCCTTTTTCTGTTATCCTCGAGCACCTGGCCCCTGCCCCTTGCGGCCCTTGGGTAGCCGCAACATCTCCTCGAGCCGATCCGCAGGCTGGATCTTGAGAAACTGTAGCGCGAAGCCCTTCTCGGTGTGACGCACGACGCGGCCGATCAGCCGACCCAATGCCACCGGCGTGCCCATGCCGGGCCTGAACGAGGCCAAGACGGCGGCACCCGAGCACGAAATGTCGGCCACGGTGCATCGCTCCTGCTCGCCGCTTGGCAGCGTCACAGTGCTTGTGGCATTTTCCGGAACAACGCGTTCAAACCGGCGGGCATCGGTGAGACCACCCTCATTCAGGCGCTTGTGCCAGATGATCTTGGCCGCAAGCCGTTCCTGGTCTTCCTGGCTGAGGTCGAACACCATCTCAAAGCCTTCCGGCGTAGAGCGGGAAACCTGAGCCGGCAGGATGCCAAAGGCGTTGAAGTAGACGGATACCCGCTCGCCTTCAAAACCCAGCACGGGGGCCTTCACGGCCGCCCCATGAGGAGAGATCGAACATAGGTGGCAGGTGAAAACCGGCAATCGCTCAATGACTCTACTGCGGCGCTCGGTGATGGCGTAGCGGCCCGGCAGGTTCGCGGTCAGGCGGAGTTCCTGACGATCGAACACGGACTTGAGCTGTGGCACAAGCTTGTCCAGATTCGGCAGCACGGTGAAATCCTCCGCGCAGCGTCATTACTTGTGTTAACTGCGCAGAGTTCAAGTCGCACCGGCCGGCACCCGTTCCCCGCAAGTCTGGGGCAGGCTTCAGCGCCGGTTAATGCCCGCCCGAGAATAAAGCTGAAAGGCGGGGCAAGGGATCCCGCGAGGCGGGATTGCTGCACACTAGACCAGATAGAACAGCGCTGAAACTAACGCCAGGACACCCCAACGGGGGGCAGACAGATTGACCAGCCGGTACGCAATACCTGATCCGGCATAAGGCCAAACGTCGATAGCAACCGAGCTTACCGGGACCGCTTGATACGCAGTACGACAATCCCTGCGAGCTCGCATACGGCAACTCCAAACACAAAACCGTATGACCCTTGTTCTAGCAGCGCGCCTTTAAAAAAGTGCTGCCAAGAAGCAAAGGCTTGGTAAATGCGTCGCCCGATACTGGGACAACTCCCGCCCGCTATTGCGCGGGGCGCAGCCGCTCGACCGATTCGATCTCGGCAGTGCAGTAGTTGTAGTCGAGCAGATAAACCCACCCGTCGCGGGTCGCCCGCACCTGGATATGCTCGTCATAGGGTACGTTGAGGAACACATCGCTATAGCCCTGCGCCTCGACCGACTGGCGAACCTGGCGCTCATCAAGGCACAGCATCGGGCCAAGAAGAAAATCGCGCTCCTCGTCACCGAAAAAGATCCCGAACTGCGCCTGTGCCGGCAGCGGGGCCACGACCACACCAAGCGTCAAGACCAGTGCCATCAGAGTTGGCAGCGCTTTGTTCATGGCTTTACCTTCGGTCCTGTCGCAGCTTGCAGGTCAATACGTTTCACCAACGTCAACCGCCAATGGGCAGTTGCCGGGTGTTCGCTCACCGATCATTGAGGGATCTGTGGTTAAGCTCGCCTGCGGCAAGCGGCGGCTTGCGCGAGCCGTTCAGATTTCGTTCATGTACTGTTCATCTGGGGAAAGCGCCTTACATGAATGGGGCGGGCGCGCTTGCGTAACCGCAATATGGTACCAACAGTGAACACGCCGATTCGGCAGACGGGGAACATGTCGGAAGTCGAAGACCTTTTTGCAGCTGCAGCTGAGTTAGCAAGTGCACCCGCGCCTGTTGAGCGTAGCCGGCCATCTGCGCGCCAAGCGCCCGCGCAGCACGACTATTCCGCCGCAGATATTGAGGTACTGGAAGGACTTGAGCCGGTCCGGCGCCGTCCGGGCATGTATATCGGCGGCACCGACATCAACGCCCTGCACCACCTTTTTGCCGAGGTGATCGACAACTCCATGGACGAGGCGATCGCCGGCCACGCCAGCCGCATCGAGGTCCATCTGGGCGCCGACGGCTATATTACCGTTTCCGACAACGGCCGGGGCATCCCCGTCGAAACTCACCCCAAATTTCCCAATCGCTCCACCTTGGAAATCGTTCACACTGTGCTCCATGCCGGCGGCAAGTTCGACTCCAAGGCCTATGAAACCTCGGGCGGTCTCCACGGCGTGGGCGTTTCCGTAGTGAATGCCCTTTCGGATGACATGGTGGTGGAAGTCGCCCGCGAGCAGCAGCTGCACCGCCTGCAATTCTCGCGCGGCAAGCCGGTTGGCGAGATCCAGCATCTGGGCCGGATAAATAACCGACGCGGCACCACCACGCGCTTCCATCCCGATCCGCAAATCTTTGGCGACGGCGCCCGCTTCTCGGCCGCACGCCTGTTCAAGATGACTCGCGCCAAGGCTTATCTCTTTGGCGGGGTGGAACTGCGCTGGAGTTGCGACGAGGAATTGGCGAGCGACGACGCGCCAGCCCGTGCGGTCTTCCACTATCCCGGTGGGTTGCGCGACTTCATGGCCGACCGGATTGCCGGAGAAACCCGGATCGTCGATGACATATTCTCGGGCAGCCACGGCAAGCCCGGTACACACGGCGCAACCGAGTGGGCTATCGCCTGGACCCTTGGAGATGGCGGCGTTGCTTCGTACTGCAACACCGTGCCAACGCCGGATGGCGGCACCCATGAGACTGGGCTGCGGACCGCGCTACTGCGGGGTCTCAAGAACTACGCCGAACTGACCAAGAACAAGGCGGCGGCCAATGTGACCGCCGAGGACCTGTTCGCGCACTGCAACGCCATGCTCTCGGTGTTTGTCAGGGAGCCCGAATTTGTCGGCCAAACCAAGGACAAGCTCGCCTCGGGTGAAGCAACCCGGATCGTGGACACCGCCATTCGCGATGCTTTTGACCATTGGCTGGCCGCTTCCCCCAACCAAGCTGGCAAGCTGCTGGACTGGGCGGTTGAACGCGCCGAAGAGCGCATGCGTCGGCGCAAGGAAAAAGAGATCGACCGTGCCAGCGCGACCCGTAAGTTGCGTCTGCCCGGGAAGCTCGCCGACTGCACGCAAACCGCGGCGCAAGGAGCCGAACTCTTTATCGTGGAAGGCGACAGCGCGGGCGGCAGCGCCAAGCAGGCCCGCAATCGGCAAAGCCAGGCGGTGCTGCCCCTTCGCGGCAAGATCCTCAATGTGGCCGGTGCCAGCCGCGACAAGCTAGCGGCTAGCCAGATCATCCAGGACATCATCCAGGCGCTTGGCTGCGGCACCCGTGATCGCTATCGCGATGATGATCTGCGCTACGACAAGATCATCCTGATGACGGACGCCGATGTCGACGGCGCCCACATTGCTTCGCTGTTGATGACGTTCTTCTTTCAGGAGATGCCGAAACTGATCGAAGGTGGGCACCTGTTCCTCGCCCTACCCCCGCTTTATCGCATCAGCCAGGGCGCCAAGACGCTTTATGCCCGCGATGACGCGCACAAGAACGAGCTCATGGCCACCGAGTTCACGGGCAAAGGCAAGGTTGACGTCACCCGCTTCAAGGGCCTGGGTGAAATGCCATTTGCGCATCTGCGCGAAACAACCATGTCGCCCAAGTCCCGCACATTGCTGCAGGTCAAGGTGATCGACACGCAAGATGCAACGAAGTCCAGCGTCGACAGGTTGATGGGCAATCGACCCGAGGCAAGGTTCGACTTCATCCAAGAAAATGCGGCATTCGTCACCGACCTGGACGTGTAAAGTACCCAGTTAAGCTTATCGGCCGCAAAGCCGTTGACTTGAAAGGGCTTTGCGCTATGGTCCCGCCCGCTGGAGCATTTTCCGGCTTGCCGGCATTTATCGCGGTCTCCCGGGGCCCATCGCTGGCGTGGCTGAAATTGTTTCAGGGCCATTCCGTCGCTTTGCAGTTCCTGCACTCCCGCCCGATTGGCCTGATGTGTGTACGCGGACGCGTTCGAGCTTAGCCCTTTTGGTCCGCAAGTGACGCAACTGTTCCGGTTCTAGGAACCGGTGCGACACCATTCCCGATGCACCGTTTCGAGCAGTTCGAACGGATTTGGCAGCGGGCAAACTTTTGAGTGGAACGACCGAATTTGAGCGACGATTTTTCCGGGCTTGGCCTGTCAACCAAGGTCACCGACGCGGTGACCGCCGCAGGTTATACCAAGCCGACCGAAATTCAGGCCCAGGCGATCCCGCATTTGCTGGAAAAGAAGGACCTGATCGGCATCGCCCAGACAGGTACCGGCAAGACGGCATCCTTTGTGCTTCCCATGTTGACGCTGCTGGAAAACGGCCGTGCTCGCGCCCGCATGCCGCGCACGCTGATCCTTGAGCCCACCCGGGAACTGGCCGCCCAGGTCGCTGAAAACTTCGAGAAGTACGGCAAGAACCACCGCATCACGATGGCCCTGATTATCGGCGGCGTTTCGTTTGAAGACCAGAACAAGAAGCTTGACCGCGGCGTGGACGTCCTGATCGCCACGCCAGGACGCCTGCTTGATCAGATCGATCGCGGCCGCATTCTGCTGACGGGCGTTGAAATCCTCGTCATCGATGAAGCCGATCGCATGCTCGACATGGGCTTTATCGACGACATCGAGAAAATCTGCTCGCGGCTGCCCGCTCGGCGCCAGACCATGTTGTTCTCGGCGACGATGTCCAAAGAGATCGAGCGCCTGACCAAGAAGTTCCTCAAAGACCCGGTTCACGTTCAGGTTTCGCGCCAGAGTTCAACGGCAGACACGATCGACCAGAAGCTGGTGAAGGTGTCGTCCAAGCCCGAAGAAAAGCGCGCCTCGCTGCGTGCTCGCATTTCGGAGGCCGAAAACCTCACCAACGCAATCATTTTCTGCAATCGCAAGCGCGACGTTGCCACCCTTGCCCGTTCGCTGGAGCGGCACGGCTTCAGTGTTGGCGCACTGCACGGTGACATGGACCAGAAGAGCCGTACCGAAACGCTCGACGCCTTCAAGAATGATCGCCTGACGCTGCTCGTTGCCAGCGACGTCGCTGCCCGTGGCCTCGATATCCCGGCGGTCAGCCATGTGTTCAATTTCGATGTCCCCGTGCATGCGGAAGACTATGTCCACCGCATCGGCCGCACCGGCCGGGCCGGACGCTCGGGCGTGGCCTATACCTTTGTAACGCCGGCAGACAGCAAGCACCTCGATGCCATTCTGAAACTCATCCAGAAGCCCATCGAATGGCTGGATGTGCCCGAGAACGGGAAGTCCGCGCCTGAGGCTTCTGAGGAGGAGACAGAGGGGACAACCCGCACCCGTCCGCAACGCACGCGCCGCGGCGGCCGCCGGCCTGCAAGGCCCGAGGCGGAAGCAGCTGCACCTGAAGAGGTGACCGGACAGCCGGCTGAAGCACCCGCAACAACTAACCCTGCTGAAGCGGAACAGCCTGCTACTGAGCCCTCGGAGGGCCGCGGCGGTCGTCGGCCGAGGCGCCGTGAAAAGGCCGAGTCACAAGGTGAATCCGAGTCGAGGCAGCGCCCCAATGCGCGTCGGCCTGCGCCCGAAGACCTCGGCGTTGACCCGCAGTCCCCCTTTGGCACCGACGGCCCCATCCCGGCGTTCCTGCTCCGGTCCACGGCTCGCTAGGCTCGAGCCGCGAACACAGCTTCGGGGTGGAAACCCCAAAACTGTTTCATGCTTCGATTGAATCCATTAGCCCGCAAGTTTTCACTTGCGGGCTAATGGCGTTTTTGGTGCGACGGCTTTAGGTAGTGGGAAGGAGTTCCACTCCGAGCCCCTCGAGCATGTCCCAGAAAGCGGGATAGGTCTTGCTCGTGCAGGCGGGATCCATGATGGTGACGTTACGGATCATCAGACCCGCCAGGGCAAAGCTCATGGCGATACGATGATCATGATAGGTCTCGATGCGTGCAGGCAGCGCCTGACCGGCTAAGCCCGGGTCTGCATTGACCACAAGATCATCCCCCTCCTCTACCGCTAACCCGGGGCGAATACGGTTAAGCTCGTTCGCGATCGCGCGGATACGGTCGGTTTCCTTCACGCGCAGATTGGCGATCCCGACAAAGCGGACAGGCGTCCGGTTGAAAGCCGCCACGACGGCAAGCGTCGGAACAGCATCCTGCATCTGCGAACCGTCAATCACTGCGGGCATATCGGGGTACTGCGCGAGCACGGCGCGGGCGGAAGCGTCGGGCTGCGTGAAGGCTTCAGCGGCGACGCCAAGGTCGATGCTCCCCTTGGTCAGGGCTTCGATGCCCCACAGGTAAGTGGCAGCCGAAGCGTCAGGCTCAACCTTGAAGTCGATTGCCTTGTAGCCGGTGGGTTGAACCACCCAGGCCCCCTCCCCCTGCTCGGCCACGTCAGCGCCGAAGGTCCGCATGGCAGCGAGGGTGAGATCGACATATCCGCGCGCACCAATGTCCGCACCGGCAAGCGCAACCTCGATTGGGCCATTGCCGAAGGGCGCCGCCATCAACAAAGCCGAGACATATTGGCTCGAAAGGGATGCGTCGATCTCCACCCGCCCTTTGCCGAACTGGCCGGTGCCGTTGATGGTGACGGGCGGGCATCCGGTAGGTGCCGATGCATCGATACCGATGGACTGCATCGCATCAATCAGTGGCCGAATGGGCCGGAGGCGCATATCCTCGTCACCATCGACAACGACAGTACCGTTGATCGTCGCTGCGGCAGCAGTGAGGAAGCGCGTCGCCGTCCCGGCGTTGCCAAGGAACAGGGGTTCCGCTGGGGCCTGAAGCCGCCCGGAACCGGTCACAAGAAAGGTGGTTGGATCGGGTTCGTCCACAAAGACGCCCATCTGGCGAAGAGCTGCCGCCATCAAGACGGTGTCCTTGCTTTTCAGCGCGCCGGTGATCCTGCTGGTGCCGTTCGCCAGCGCAGCCAGCAACAAGGCTCGATTGGTGATGGATTTGGAGCCGGGGGGCGAAACATGCCCGGTCAGCGGGCGGTCTGGTGGGACGATAGTGAGGGCGGGTGGAAGTGGATGGCGCATGACGCCGCTGTTAGGCCATCCGCGGTCACGATGCAATCGCCACAGCCTTTAGCTCAACGGCGGCAAAGCCGCGTCAGGCTCCGGCCCGCGCTTCGGCGATTGCCTTGAGGTCCGCGGGCTTGAGGGTGACGCTCTCACCGCAGCCGCAAGCGCCGGTTTGGTTGGGGTTCTTGAAGGTGAAGCTTGCGCCCATCTTGGTCTGCTCAAAGTCCATCACCGTGCCGAGGAGATACATGGTAGCTTTGGGGTCGACCCACACGTCCACGCCGTGGTCCCTCACATGGTCGTCGCCTGGAACCGGCTCGGAAACATAGTCCATCGTGTAGGACACACCAGCGCAGCCCGCGTTCTTGATACCCACGCGCAAGCCGATAACCGGCTTTTCAGAGTCTTCGATGATCTCGGCGATACGCTCGGCAGCGGCATCGCTCAAGGACATGATCTTGAAGGGCATAGGGCAGCGACCTTTATCGGTGTTTCACGATATATAGACCTTAACAGCCCAGATTACCACCAGTTCAACGCCACTTGAGCTTCTTCGCTCATGCGGGAGGCATCCCACGGGGGATCAAACACCATGTTGACAGTGACATCCTGAACCCCTTCCACCGCGCGGGCGGCGTTCTCAACCCAGCCAGGCATTTCGCCCGCCACCGGGCACCCGGGGGCCGTCAGCGTCATGTCGATGGTGAGGTTGCGGTTGTCATCCAGATCGACCTTGTAGATGAGGCCCAGCTCATAGATGTCCACCGGGATCTCCGGATCGTACACGGTCTTGAGCGCCGCGATCAGGTCAGCCGTAATGCGCTCGACCTCACCCTCGGGAATAGCGGAAGAAACCGTGGGATTGATCCGCACGGAGGTTTCGGCAGTATCGTCGACGGCGGTAGCTTCGGCTTGGTCGGTCATAGGTGTCCTCGCGGCTTACGCGAAAAATTTCTGGGCGCGCTCGATGCCATCCACCAGCGCGTCGACATCATCGGTCCCATTATATAGGGCGAAGGAGGCCCGGCAGGTAGAGGTGACGCCGAAACGCTGCAGCAGTGGCATGGCGCAGTGGGTACCAGCACGTACCGCAATGCCGTAACGATCAAGGATCGTAGCGACGTCGTGGGCATGCGCGCCGGCAATCTCGAAGGAGAAGATGCCGCCCTTGCCTGGCGCAGTGCCTATCAGGCGCAGGGAATTGATGCGGCTGAGCCGTTCCTGGGCATAGGCGGCAACCTCTGCCTCATGGGACGCAATGGCACCGCGACCAAGGGCTTCCATGTAGTTCAGCGCGGCCCCGAGACCAATTGCCTGCACGATGGGTGGGGTGCCAGCCTCAAAGCGGTGAGGCGGCTCGTCGTAGGTCACGCCCTCAGTCGTGACCGTTTCGATCATCTCGCCGCCACCCTGATAGGGCTGCATTTCCGCGAGTAGATCATACTTGCCGTAGAGCACTCCGATACCAGTCGGACCATAGAGCTTGTGGCCGGTCATTACGTAAAAGTCAGCATCCAGATCCTGCACGTCGACAGCAGTGTGCACCGCACCTTGGCTACCATCAACCAACACGGGGATGCCGCGGGCATGGGCGATCTCGATGATCTGCTTGATGGGCGTCACCGTGCCGGTGACATTGCTCATATGCGTTATGGCAACCATGCGGGTGCGAGGCGTCAGCGAGGCCGCAAAAGCATCAAGATCAAACGAGCCGTCGTCGCGAACATCTACCCAGCGCAACACCGCACCCTTGCGCTCGCGATGGAAGTGCCAGGGCACAATGTTGGAATGGTGCTCGAGCATGGACAACACGATCTCGTCGCCTTCTCCGATGCGCGGACCCGCGAAGGAGGCGGCGACAAGATTGATCGCCTCGGTAGCCGAACGGGTGAAGATGATCTCCTCGGCGCGACCCGCATTGAGGAACTTTTGCACGGCGGAGCGACCGCCCTCAAAGGCCTCGGTCGCACGGTTCGCCAGTGTGTGCAGGCCGCGATGGACATTGGCGTATTCGTGGCGGAAGGCGTGATCCATACGGTCCAGCACCTGCACCGGCTTTTGTGCCGAGGCGCCGCTATCAAGGAACACCAGACGCTTGCCGTGGATCTGCTCGGACAGGATCGGAAAATCGGCGCGGACTTTTTGCAGGTTGAAGGTCATGGTTCAGCTTTCGTACGGGCATTGCACCCGCCTCGCCCATCTCGGCGAATAACGAACGAGGTGTGGCACGTCCTGCGTCACACCTCGGATCAGGGCCTAGTGGCCGTTCAGCAGCCAGGCATCCACAATGCCGTTGAGCACGGTGTTGAGTGCCTCATCCTCGATCGGATCAAGCACCTCGGCAAGGAAGCCGCGGACCAGCATGGTCTCGGCCTGCGCCCGGGGAATACCGCGGCTCATCAAGTAGAAGAGCCAGTCAGCGTTCAGCTCACCACAGGTGGAGCCGTGGCCGCAGACGACGTCGTCGGCATAGATCTCAAGCTCCGGCTTGGAGAGGATCTCGGCCTGATCAGAGAGCATCAGGCCCTGCATCATCATCTTGGCGTCAGTCTTCTGCGCGTCGCGAGCCACGACGATCCGGCCCTGGAACACGGCCTTGGACCGTCCGCGGGCGATCTGCTTGAACATCTCCTGAGAGGTCGTGTTCGGCACCGCATGGTGCACGTCGAGGGTGATGTCGCAGTGCTTGTCGTCATCCACCAGGTTGAGGCCGGTGAAATCGGCATGGGCATTTTCACCCGAGAAGCGGGCAAAGAGCTGCGTCCTCGACAAGGCGGCACCCGAGTGGATCGCCAGGGTGCGCAGGTTGGCGGCTGGCCCGATCTCATACTGGTTGGTAGCGAAATGCGTCGCGGCGCGGGCCGACAGGTCAACCGTGATGTGGGTCACGTTGGCGCCGGTGCCGACAGCAAGGAAGGTCGCGTGATTGCCGATATGAGCTTCGTTGGACCCAAGATAGGTCTCGATGACGGTAACCTTGGCGCTCTCGGCCACAAAGATCTTCACCGCGCTCGCGGAATGAGCGGCCGGTCCATCCGAACGCCGATCGATATGGATGACCTGCTCGACTACGCCGTCGATATGCAGGTTGAGGCTCTCGGGAGCGAGGGCGGTGTTGAGGTGCACCAGCACATCATCGCGCGCGGAGAGCACATCCCCTTCCGACTTGCCGACAACGACACCCGCCGGGGCCGCCGGAGCGGCCTGAACGCGACCGTTGACGATGGTAACCTGATAAGCCCCAGCAATCCGCAGCGCCGGCGCCTCGGCAGCGTTAGCAGCCTCAGCTAGTGGCGGCACGGACCGCAACAGGCTCTTAAGATCGGTGTAGTGGTAGCTTTCGACCCGGCGGGTCGGCAGGCCAGCCGCAGTGATCCGCTCGGCCGCCGCTTCCGCACCGGCGCCCTTGAGCTGGGCGATTAGAGTTTCTTCGGCGGCACTCAGCCGCATTTGCAGGTTCTGTCGCATCTAGGCCGCCGCGGTATCGAAGTCGGCATAGCCCTTGGCTTCAAGCTGAAGCGCCAGGTCCTTGTCGCCGCTTTCAACGATCCGTCCGTCCGAGAACACATGCACGACATCAGGCACGATGTGGTTCAGCAAACGCTGATAGTGGGTGATGACGAGCATGGAGCGGTTCGGAGCCCGCAGCGCATTGACACCCTTCGAGACGACCTGCAGCGCATCGATATCCAGGCCGGAGTCGGTCTCGTCGAGGATGCACATCTTGGGCTGGAGCAGCGCCATCTGCAGCACTTCAGCGCGCTTCTTTTCGCCGCCGGAGAAGCCGACATTGAGGGGGCGCTTGAGCATCTCGCTATCAATGTTGAGATCGGCGCCGGCCTGACGCACGGCACGCATGAAATCGGGGGTGGACAGTTCCCCTTCCCCGCGCGCCTTGCGCTGTGCATTGAGCGCCGCCTTGAGGAAGGTCATGGTCGCCACACCGGGAATTTCGATCGGGTACTGGAAGGCGAGGAACAGGCCAGCAGCAGCCCGCTCAGCGGGCTCCATGGCAAGGAGATCCTCGCCGTCAATCAGAACTTCGCCTTCCGTGATTTCGTAGTCTTCCTTGCCGGCCAGCACATAGCTCAGCGTCGACTTGCCCGAGCCGTTGCGGCCCATGACGGCATGCACTTCACCTGGAGGGATCACCAGGTTCACGCCTTTGAGGATTTCGCGATCTTCGATGCGAGCGTGCAGGTTGCGGATTTCAAGAATGGGGGTAGTCACTGCAATTCTCCGGAATGGCCGGGGTCGCCCACTGGGCGCCGCCCGGATGAAATGATGGTTAGCCGACGCTGCCTTCGAGGCTAATCGAGATCAGCTTCTGCGTCTCGACCATGAACTCCATGGGCAGGTGCTGCAGCACGTCGCGCACAAAGCCATTGACGATCAGCGCCACTGCTTCTTCCTCGGACAGCCCACGCTGCTGGCAATAGAACATCTGGTCGTCGGAGATCTTGCTGGTCGTGGCTTCATGCTCGAACACCGCCGTGCCATTGCGGCTCTCGATGTAAGGCACCGTATGGGCCCCGCACTTATCGCCGATCAGCAGGGAGTCGCATTGCGTGAAGTTCCGGGCGTTCTTGGCCTTCGCATGCGCCGAAACCTGGCCGCGATAGGTGTTGTCCGAGAACCCGGCAGCGATACCCTTGGAGATGATGCGGCTGGACGTGTTCTTGCCCAAGTGGATCATCTTGGTGCCGCTATCGACCTGCTGGTAGCCGTTCGAGATGGCGATGGAATAGAACTCGCCACGCGAATTGTCGCCGCGCAGGATGCAGCTGGGGTACTTCCAGGTGATCGCCGAACCGGTTTCCACCTGCGTCCAGGAGATCTTGGAATTGTCGCCACGGCAATCGCCGCGCTTGGTGACGAAGTTGTAGATGCCGCCCTTGCCGTCCTTGTCGCCGGGATACCAGTTCTGGACGGTGGAGTACTTGATCTCGGCATTTTCCAAAGCCACGAGCTCGACCACTGCGGCGTGCAGCTGGTTCTCGTCGCGCATCGGCGCCGTGCAGCCTTCCAGATAGCTGACATAGCTATCCGCCTCGGCAATGATCAACGTCCGCTCGAACTGGCCGGTATTGCGCTCATTGATGCGGAAATAGGTCGACAGCTCCATGGGGCAGCGTACGCCCTTTGGGATGAAGACGAAGGAGCCATCGGTGAAAACGGCCGAGTTGAGCGTGGCGTAGTAGTTGTCCGTGACGGGGACCACAGAGCCGATATATTTCTGCACCAGCTCGGGGTACTCGCGAATCGCCTCGGAGATCGAGCAGAAGATGATGCCAACCTTGCTCAGCTCCTCGCGGAACGTGGTGACCACGGAAACCGAGTCGATAACCGCATCAACCGCCATGCCGGGCCGCTCGACGCCAGCGAGGATTTCACGCTCGCGCAGGGGCACGCCCAGCTTGTCGTACATGGCGATCAGTGCCGGGTCGACTTCGTCGAGGCTTTTGGGGGCCGGCGAGGATTTTGGCGCCGCGTAGTAGTACATGTCCTGAAGATCGATCTCAGGATAGTGCACCTTGGCCCAGGTCGGCTCGGTCATGGTGAGCCAGCGCTGATAGGCATCCAGACGCCATTGCAGCATCCATTCGGGCTCGTTCTTCTTGGCCGAAATGAAACGGACGGTGTCCTCGCTCAAGCCTTTGGGCGACTTGACGGACTCGATCTCGGTCTCAAAACCATATTTGTATTTGTCGACGTCGAGCGCGAGCACCTGATCGACGGTTTCACGATCGATGTTCTCCTTGAGCGTCGGGATGTCGTAGTCGGCCATATCGCTTCTCCTTTGCCCCACCGCGATTCAAGGTCGCCGGGAGCCGTCTAATTCCTTGCGGCCTCAGGCCGCGTGTTCCTGCTTTGCCCGATGGCGCTGCAGGATTGTTTCCAGGGCCGCGAGCAGAGCGTCCACCTCGGCCGCGCTCGAGTTCCAACCGAAGCTGACGCGCAGGGCGCAACTCGCGTGTTCCGGTGCGACATCCATCGCGGCCAATACGTGGCTGCTCGAAACCTTGCCTGACGAGCAAGCAGAGCCCGAGGAAACCGACAGACCCATCAGGTCCAGCGCCATCATGGTCGTCGCGCTCGCCATACCGGGAATGGCGAAATTGGTGATGCTGCCAATCCGCTCGGCACCGAAAACCACCGCACCCGCTCCCATTCGGTTAAGGCCGTTCTCGAGGCGACTTACCAGAGCCGACGTGTCCGCTGCGGCATAAAGCTCGGGGAAAGCCGAAGCTGCAGCCCCGAACGCGGCAATCAGCGCCGCAGCTTCGGTGCCGCCGCGACGACCCTGCTCCTGCCCACCACCGGGAATAAGCCGCACTTCATCAGCATGGCTTTTGACCAGCAGGGCACCAACACCGGCGGGCGCGCCGATCTTGTGACCACCTACAGCCATCATATCGGGTGCCGAGGCGGCAAAATCGAGGGGCAGTTTGCCAAAGGCCTGAGCTGCATCGATAAACAGCGCGTGACGTGTCGGCCCCACCAGAGCATTGATGCGGCTAACCGGCTGCACCACCCCGGTTTCGTTGTTGACCCAATGCAGCGCGACGAGCAGGGTTTCGTTTGCCGCGTCGGCTTGGGCCAGCTGGGCCTCGAGCTGATCAAGATCGATTTGACCGTCGGCCCGCAGGCCAACGGGCCGCACCGGCAGCCCTGTAGCTGCAGCTGCTTTCAGCACGGCTGTATGCTCGCCGGCACTCACCAACAACGCACTTGCGGCAAAAGCACGCGCGCCACCGACAATTGCCTGAGTAATGGCTTCCGTCGCGGAGCCCGTAAAAACCACTTGGCGACGCTCGGCACCGGCGAGTAGCGCGACCTGGTCGCGCGCAGCCTCAATGAGATTGCGAAGCTTGCGGCCGTGCCCGTGCACCGAGGAGGGATTGCCCGCAAGCTCAATAGCAGCGACCAGCGCGTCGCGCGCCGCGGGGAGCAATGGCGCGGCGGCAGCGTGATCGAGATAGATCGCCGATTGTTTCATCAACTCGCCCTCGAGCCATGCCTCCGAGCATGGTTCACTTGCCGAGCCTGCAGGCCGCGATGACGGTCTGGGCCAAACACTTCTTGAAATTGCGCACCCACATTCTTTACAAGGGGCGCTCTCGGGCCGGAAACCCGGCGAAAACGAGTTTCGAATAATTCTAAACTGGTTTTACGAGCCATGTTTTATGGAGCGTGCGGGGCTTAGTCAAGCGCGCGCCCTGCAGAACCGATGCTCCGTCAGACCATATCAACAGAGCCGAAACGGCCGGAAAAGCAGTGTCATGCCAGAAGTGATTTTCAATGGCCCCGAAGGCCGCCTGGAAGGCCGGTACCAGCCAGGCAAGGAGCCCAATGCTCCCATCGCCATCGTGCTGCATCCGCACCCGCAGTTTGGCGGGACGATGAACAACCAGATCGTCTACAACCTCTTCTATATGTTCGCTGAGCGCGGCTTTGCGGTGCTGCGGTTCAATTCGCGCGGTGTTGGCCGTTCGCAGGGCATGTTCGACCATGGCATTGGCGAGCTGTCCGATGCGGCGGCGGCGCTAGACTGGTTGCAGACCATCAACCGGGAATCGCGGGGCTGCTGGATTGCGGGCTTCTCGTTCGGCGCTTGGATCGGCATGCAGTTGCTGATGCGCCGGCCGGAGGTCGAGGGCTTCATCTCGGTCGCGCCACCGGAAAATCTCTATGATTTCTCGTTCCTTGCCCCCTGCCCTTCATCGGGGCTGATCATTCATGGCGACAAGGACCGCGTGGCGCCGCCCAATTCGGTGCAGAAGCTCGTTGACAAGCTCAAGACGCAGAAGGGCATCACCATCGAGCAGCAGATCGTGGAAGGGGCTAACCACTTCTTCGAAGGCAAGATCGATGATCTGACCACGCGTTGCGCCGATTACCTCGACCGTCGCCGGCAGGAGATTGCCGCGGGTGGCGGGCGCTAGGCGGCTGAGTTAAGCCCCTGATAAAGAAGCGGTTTGTTGATGTCGAAGTTCAAGTCTGATTTCCTGCGCGTGCTCGATGAGCGCGGTTTCATCCACCAGATTTCCGATCCGGAGGGGCTCGATGCCCTGGCCCTCAAGGGACCGATCACTGGCTATGTGGGGTATGACGCGACAGCCACGTCGATCCATATCGGTAACCTGATCACCGTTACGATGTTGTACTGGCTGCAGGAAACCGGCCATCGGGCGATCAGCTTGATGGGCGGCGGCACCTCGATGGTTGGGGATCCTTCCTTCCGCGACGAGCAGCGCAAGCTGCTGACCGTCGAGCAGATCGAAGCCAATATCGCGAGCATCAAGCGGGTCTACAGCAACATTCTGCGCTATGATGGCCACAATCCAGCCATCATGATTAACAATGCTGAATGGCTTCTGAACCTCAACTATATCGAGTTCCTGCGTGATGTTGGCCGGCACTTTTCGGTCAACCGCATGCTCAGCTTCGACTCGGTCAAGCTCCGGCTCGATCGCGAACAGTCGCTCAGCTTTCTCGAATTCAACTACATGATCATGCAGGGCTACGACTTCGTCGAGCTCAACCGCCGCTATGGCACCGTGCTGCAGATGGGCGGCTCGGATCAGTGGGGCAACATCATCAATGGCGTTGACCTCAGCCATCGCATGGGTGGACCGCAGCTTTATGCGCTGACGACGCCACTGCTGACCAAGTCGAGCGGCGAGAAGATGGGCAAGTCTGCCTCGGGGGCCGTGTGGCTCAATGGCGACCTCTTCAGCCCCTATGACTTCTGGCAGTATTTCCGCAACACCGAGGATGCGGACGTTGGCAAGTTCCTCAAGATCTTCACGCGGCTGCCGCTCGACGAGATTGCCAAACTGGCAGCGCTTGGTGGGACCGAGATCAATGAGGCCAAGAAGGTGCTGGCCACCGAGGTGACCGCCATCGTGCATGGCCGCCAGGCGGCCGACGAGGCGGCGGCGACGGCCAAGGCGACCTTTGAAGCCGGCTCCGTCGACCTGTCGTTGCCCACTGCGACCGTGTCGCGGGCAGAGTTGAACGGAGGCGTCGGGATCTTGTCGGCGCTGGTGATGGCGGGGCTGGCGGCCTCGAACGGCGAAGCGCGCCGGCATGTGGCTTCAGGTGCGGTGCGCGTCAATGACACCGTGGTCGAGGACGACAAGCTGAGCTTGGGCGAAAACGCGCTGCTCGCCGAGGGTGTGATCAAGCTGTCCGTCGGCAAGAAGCGGCATGCGTTGATCAAGCCGGTTTAGGGCTTGCTACCAAGCCCTGAGAGCTCGAGATGGACCCCGGCTCGAGGCCGGGGTGACACCGGCGGCTGTGACCGCTCAAGGGCTGACCTGAACACTGAAAACAAAAAGGCCGGGATCGCTCCCGGCCTTTGTTTTTGGGTTTTTGGAGGATTACTCCTTATCGGCGGTGGCCTTGGGCTTTTTGGGCTTGGGCAGGGCCTTGGGCTTGGCGGGGCGCGGTGGGACTGCGACCAGTTCCAGCTTGGCATCGGCGCCTTCGCCAACGACGGCCACGGTCACCGAGCCGCCATTGACCAATTCCCCGAAGAGAACCTGATCGGCCAGGGGCTTCTTGACGTGTTCCTGGATGACGCGACCCAGAGGACGGGCACCCATGCGTTCGTCGTAACCGTGCTCGGCGAGCCAATCAGCGGCTTCCGAGGTCAGGTTGATGGTGACGCCCCGCTCGGCAAGCTGACCTTCCAGCTGCAGAACGAACTTCTCGACCACCCGACGGACCACTTCGCGCGGCAGGGGCGCAAAGGAGATGATCGCATCAAGCCGGTTGCGGAATTCGGGAGTGAAGATGCGGTTGATGGCTTCTTCGTCGTCCCCGACTTCGCGCTTGCGGCCAAAGCCGATCGGGCTCTTCTGCAAGTCCATAGCGCCCGCATTGGAGGTCATGATCAGGATCACATTGCGGAAGTCGACCGACTTGCCGTTGTGGTCGGTGAGCTTGCCGTGATCCATCACCTGCAACAGGATGTTGTAGAGGTCCGGATGGGCCTTCTCGATTTCATCCAGCAGCACGACGCAATGCGGATGCTGATCCACCCCGTCGGTCAAAAGACCACCCTGATCAAAGCCGACATAACCCGGAGGGGCACCGATCAGGCGCGACACGGTGTGACGCTCCATATATTCGGACATGTCGAAGCGCAGCAGCTCCACCCCGAGCGTGTCGGCGAGTTGCTTGGCCACTTCGGTCTTGCCGACGCCGGTAGGACCGGTGAACAGGTAAGAGCCGATCGGCTTTTCGGGCTCGCGCAGGCCGGCACGGGCCAGCTTGATCGCGGAGGACAGTGCCGTGATGGCGGCATCCTGTCCGTAGACCACGGTCTTGAGGCTTTGCTCGAGGCTGCTCAGCAGTTCCGCATCGGACTTGCTAACCGATTTTGGCGGGATGCGCGCGATGGTGGCGATGGTGTTCTCGATATCCTCGACATCGATCACCTGCTTGCGCTGATCCTCGGTGAGCAGCATCTGGCTAGCGCCGGTTTCATCGATGACGTCGATCGCCTTGTCGGGCAATTTGCGGTCGTTGATGTAGCGGGCCGACAGTTCCACCGCCGCCTTGAGAGCATCGTCGGTGTACTTGATCTTGTGGAACTCTTCGAAATAAGGACGCAGGCCCTTCACGATTTCGATGGCATCGGGGATCGAAGGCTCGTTGACGTCGATCTTCTGGAAGCGCCGCACCAGCGCGCGGTCCTTTTCGAAGAACTGGCGGTATTCCTTGTAGGTGGTCGAACCGATGCACCGGATCGCGCCGGAAGCCAGAGCAGGCTTGAGGAGATTCGAAGCATCGAGCGCGCCGCCCGAGGTTGCACCCGCACCGATCATGGTGTGGATTTCGTCGATGAAGAGCACGGCATGAGGCAGCTTTTCCAGCTCCTTCATCACGGCCTTGAGACGTTCCTCGAAGTCACCGCGATAGCGGGTGCCGGCCAGCAGGGAGCCCATGTCGAGCGAGTAGATCACCGCTTCCTTGAGCACTTCGGGCACATCGCCCTCAACGATCTTGCGGGCTAGGCCTTCGGCAATCGCCGTCTTGCCCACGCCGGCGTCACCCACATAGATCGGGTTGTTCTTGGAGCGGCGGCACAGCACCTGGATGGTGCGGCGCAACTCGGCATCACGACCGATCAATGGATCGATCTTGCCTGCTCGTGCCTTGGCGTTCAGATCCACGCAGAAATCTGCGAGAGCCGAACTCTTGGCGTTGTCGCCCCGCCCGCCTTCGCTATTGCCTTCACCGTCCTCGGCACCACGCACTTTGCGCTCCTCGCTGGGACCAGACTTGGTGATCCCGTGGCTGATGAAATTGACCGCATCGAGCCGGCTCATATCCTGCTGTTCGAGGAAATAAGCAGCATGGCTTTCACGCTCGGCAAAAATGGCAACCAGCACATTGGCACCGGTGACCTCTTCGCGGCCAGAAGACTGGACGTGGATTACGGCGCGCTGAATGACCCGTTGGAACGCGGCAGTGGGCCGAGCGTCCTGGCCATTGGCGACGATGAGGCTGTCGAGTTCCTCATTGATGAAGTCCTCGAGATCGCTCTTGAGCGCGTCGACATCGACATCGCAGCCCGCAAGGACGGCAATGGTGTCTCGATCGTCGGTCAGGGCGAGCAGAAGGTGTTCGAGGGTAGCGAATTCGTGGTTACGCTCGCGCGCCAGGTTCATCGCCTGATGCAGAGCTTTTTCCAGTCCGCGAGAAAATGATGGCATGTGATGTTCCTATTGCTTTTCCATCACGCATTGCAGCGGATGCTGGTTCTTGCGCGCCGTATCCATGACGCGAGTGACCTTGGTTTCGGCGACTTCGTAGGGGTAGATGCCACACTCACCAACGCCCTTTTGGTGAACATGGAGCATGATGCGCATCGCGTCTTCGCGCGATTTGTTGAAGACGTCCTGGAGCACCAGGATGACGAACTCCATCGGAGTGTAATCGTCGTTCAGCAGCAACACACGATAAAGATTGGGCCGTTTGGTCTTGGGCCGAGTTTTGGTTGCGGTACCGGATTCCGTGCCGCCGGCATCCTTGTTGTCATCGCCGTCATTCGGACCGGCAGAGGTGAGCGGGCGCAGCCAAGTGGTGGCAGACGCCTCGCCGATGGGAGCAAGGAGATCGGGTAGTGTCATGGCAAGGCATCTGTCGTGAGAGAAACGAAGCAGCATGGTGGACCCATTATGTAGGAAAATTATGGGCGCTGTTAAGGGTCATCGCTTCTCATATTCGTGACCGGCAAAAAGACCTGATAAGAGGAGTTTTGCCCGCTGCCCACGCTGACGCCACATCATCTCCACATCACGGACAAAAAGCTGGGCATTTTACGGAATGGTAATACGCGAAGCCTAGGTTCGGGATTGTGGTGGAGACGGCGGGGGCACGTCGCCATCATTGTGTGAGTTGTGTACGGACGCTTTGACCGTCCGAGAGTGAAATTGGAGTTGCGGGTGGCTTTTCAGGCGAAATCCCCTTGGCGCGTCGTCCTCGTCCGCGCCTTTGCCGCTATAGTAGTTGCGCTTTCCCTTGCTCTACCTAGCGCCGCTCCCGCCCAGGCTATCGAGAACCTGCGCAAATATGCCGGCATCGTTGTCGACGCCAAGTCGGGCCAGGTTCTTTACGAAGAAGCTGGCGACGCAAGGCGCTACCCGGCCTCGGTCACCAAGGTAATGACCCTTTACGTGCTGTTCCAGGAACTCTCGGCGGGCAATATCAAGCTGTCCACCAAGATGACGGTGTCCAAGCACGCCGCTTCCGCAGTGCCCACCAAGCTGGGCCTGCGCGCCGGTGCGACCATCACCGTGGAAGACGCGATCAAGTCGCTCGTGACCCTGTCCGCCAATGACATGGCCCGGGTGATCGCCGAGCACATCTCGGGTTCGGAAAGCAAGTTCGCCGAGCGCATGACCGCCACGGCGCGGGCGCTGGGCATGCGGTCTACGACCTATCGCAATGCCTCGGGGTTGCCCGACGGCGCGCAGATCACCACCGTGCGCGACCAGGCGATCCTCGCCATCGCAGTTTACCAGCACTTCCCCAGCTATTACGAATTCTTCCAGACCCGCTCGTTCTCCTATGGCAAGCGCACCTATGGCAACCACAACCGAGTGCTTGGCTATATGGGCGCTGTGGACGGCATCAAAACCGGCTATATCAATGCTGCCGGTTCGAACCTGATGACCGCCGCCCGCAAAGACAATCGGCATATCGTCGTTATCGCATTCGGGTTCAACTCGTCCGCCTCGCGCGACCAGAAGGTGCGCCAGCTCGTCGCCAACTACCTGCCTAAGGGTCGCAAGGGCAATTACCTGCAGACCGCCCAGATCCCGCAGCCGGGCCGCCAGGGCAATATCCAGGTGGCCGTGGCCCAGCCCAGCAAGCCAGTGTTCGTGATGCCCATGCCCCTGCCCGGCTTCCGCCTGGCACAGTTGGTCGCGGCGAACGGTGCCCAGGCCCAGCCACGCGCTCAGCTGCCGCAACCATCTCAGGCGCCCGTCGTGGTCGCCAGCGCCGCACCGGCACCGGTGCCGCCCGCCCCCATGCCGGCCGACCTGTCGCTGCAGCCTGCGGTGCAGGCCGCCAATGTGCTCGCTGCCCCTTCGCAGACGCCCCAGCCGGCCTATCCTTCGCAGGACGTAATCGGCGCCTGGCTCAGCGACTCCTATAATTTGGGTGCACCGCCTTCGGCCCTGGGCCACACCGTCCCGTCAGCGCCGCTGGCGCCTGAAGAACGCATCGGCTCGGATGGCGTGCCGATCGATCCGGCGATCAGCGGCTCGGTGAAAGTGGCTGCTGCCAATGACAATGCGGTACCGCCCGGCGGCTGGGTGGTCCAGATTGGCGCCGGCCCGAGCGAAGAAAGTGCCCGCGGCCTCCTGAGCGATGCTGCAAGCAAAGTCGGCCAACTCGGTGATTTCCGCTCTTATGTCGAGCGGTTCGAAAAGAACGGCAAGACCTTCTTCCGCGCCCGCTTTGTGGGTTTCGGGGACCGGGACGATGCGACTGCCATGTGCAATCAGCTCAAGCAGCAGAACCTGGCGTGTCTCGCCATGCAGAGCTGACGCCGGCCTAAACCTTCCGTTCGAGGCAGGACTGTTGTGCCGGCCCCGGATTCCCCATCAAGCAAATTGGCGCCTGTGTTTGGAGTAGCCCAATGAGCGAACGAACTGCCCTGCTGGACCTGGCCAGTTTCATTGGCCGCTCGAGCCTGGTGAGTGACGACATGACGGCCCGCAACCGGGTGCTGGCCGGCGTTGGCAAGCGCATGCAGTCGCGCCATGGCCGACGCAGCGTGGGCGAGCTGCTGGGGGTGGTGCTGGCACTGTCGGCCCGGACCCGCCGGATGGTGCAGGAGCCGGTCCGCATTGATCTGGATGTGTTTGCCCCCGGCGGCAAGCGCGCCGTGCTGATCAGCTTTGGCGGGGACCGCTAGCGGTCCCCTGCCCTCAGGCGTGGCAAGGCACGGGCGTATAGCGCGCGTGCACTGAAGGGGGCGCGGCGACGATCTCGGCGGCAGCCCGATGGGTTTCAGCCCGAGCCTTTGCCGGCAGGTTCAGCGCGGCAACGAGACTGCGATACTCCTGGCGCGCCGTCACATGCGAGTTGGACGGCTGGCCGCCAAGCAATTCCTCATCGAGTGGATCAAAGACGGTCATGCCGCTGGCAAACAGCGAGCGGAAGATCACCCGCTCGCCGATGCCGTCCGACACCCGGCAGCCGAAGCGCGCCGCAATGCGATCGAGCATGGTCTGCACCTGGCGCGTATTGCGCGAGGACAGCATGGAGATGCGGTTGCGCACCAGAATCCAGTCGATGCTTTGGCCATCAATGCTGAGCCGCTCGGAGCGCGCGCGCTGCACAAGGCGTGAGTAATGGCTGGTTTCCACGGGCTCACCGGTAACGGCATCGGCACGGGCCAGCACGTTGAGGTCGATAAGGCTGTCATTGACCGGGGTGATCAGGGTGTCGGCTAGCGAATGGGCCAGCCGAGTCATGTTGGTGTCAAAGCCGGGCGTGTCGATGACGATGAAGTCCACGCGGTCCTCGACCTCGGCTATGGCCCGACGGAAGACGTCGAATTCGGCCCGATGGTTGTCCTTGACGGAGTCACCCCAGGCAGCCGGCAGGTGAAAATGCTTGGGGCTGGGTAGCGCCAGCTGGTGCTCGCTGTTCCAGGCACGCCGGTTGCGGACATAGTGGGTGAAGGTTTGCTGGCGGCTATCCACATCGATGGTGGCAACCCGGTGGCCCTGGTAGAGCAGGAAGATCGCCAAGTGGAAGGCAGTGGTCGATTTGCCCGAGCCACCCTTCTCGTTTCCAACCACAATGACATGTGCGCCTTGCCGTGCCATTCGCCGCTCCATCTTGGCCCCGAAAGACTCGGGCTCGCTCAATGGGCAGAGAAGCGCGCCTATGGTTAACAAAGCTTAAACAAGCGGCGCTGGACTGTACCAGCCCTGCTCACAAGCTTGGCAAGTGGCCCGATATCCCCAGGCTAAAGCAAACCGAGCCTGGCGAGATCGGCCGCGATCTGCAGGGCGCCGGCATTCTCGTTGGCACCGATATCGGGTGGAGCATCCTTGGGATCGAGATAGCGCCAGCCCTGGAACGGGCGCTTTGGATAGGGCACCGTACGAACCATGTCGCGGCTCATGATGATGTCGCAGTAGTTCTTGCCCTCCTCATCGGTGTAGGGGTCGAGCCTTAAAATAGGCTGCCGCAACACGATCGAGCCGGCGATCACCCAGTAGATGGAAGACTGCCCCTCCATCTCGGCCGCGCGGCGCGGCATCATCCGGGTGCGATGGACATGCACGTCCTCGCCATAGTCAGCGCCCCACCAATGGGCCCGCTCATTGCGAAAGCTTTCCAGTTCCTCGACGCTGGCGACGCCAACGGACAATTTGACCATGTGGATCATGCAAGGCTTCCCCGGGGTGCCACGCCCTGGATGACATCGATCTCGTCGTCGTCAACGATCCACGGCTCCTGCAGAGCCAGGGCCAGCCATCGCTGGAAGGCGGGCAAGGCATAGATGGCGGCGCCATAGTCGTTGAGGGTATCGGATACGGGCAGAGCATAGGTGCGGATGCGGGTAGCGACGGGAGCGTACATGGCGTCGGCAGCGGTGAAGGCACCGAAAAGAAAGGGTCCACCGGAGCGAGACAACAAGCCGCCGAGGGAATGCTCGAGCCGCTGCAGGTCCTTGGCGATCATGTCGGCACTGACCCGGCCCGGATGGCTGGCGCGCAGGTTCATCGGCGCGTAGCTACGCAAGGCGGTGAAGCCTGCGTGCATTTCTGCGGAAACCGCTCGTGCCCGGGCCCGGTCGGCGCGATCCTGCGGCCAGATCGGTTTGTCAGGAAAACAGTCGGCGAGATATTCGATGATGGCGATGGTTTCGGGAACCTGGAGATCGCCATCGATCAGCAGCGGCACCCGGCCCGTGGGCGAGCGCTGGGCCAGCACATCGCGGAAGCCTTCCCCCGCGAGTTGGAGCACTTCATCCTCAAATGGAATGTCGAAGTGAGCCAAGACCAGCCAGGGCCGCAAGGACCAACTGGAATAATTACGATTGCCGATCAGCAGCTTCATCGAACTCTCCAAAAAAGAAGGGCGCCCTTTGGCATGGGCGCCCTCCGAAATGCCTTGGGTGAAAAACTTTGGCGCTTAAACGCCCGCAACGACAGAGAAGACTAGTCCCATCGACGCCAGGCAAACCATGGTCCAGGTTGCCGCGCGCCACATAGCAGCTCTCGGATGAGTGCGCATTATCGCTCCTTAAAAGCCATTCACTCGGGGGTCGCACCCCAGCAGCAAAACGTTAACCCTGACGAATTGCTCTGGCAAGCGGCCAAACTGCAACACTCCGGTTCACAGCCTGCCCCACGCCAAAGATCGTACATGCTTAAACTTGGCAGGGAATGTCCCCGTTCCAAGCAAAGCTGTTGATAATTGGTTAAACTTTTACCGAATTTCAAAAGAGCCCGAACCACAAGCCGGCGATGCCCAGAAAAGCAAAGAAGCCGACCACATCGGTGATGGTGGTCACGAACACCGCGGAGGCGATGGCAGGATCGGCCTTGAGGCGATCCAGGATCACAGGGATCAGAATGCCGGCCGTGCCCGCCACCACGAGATTGATCACCATGGCCGAGCCGATCACCACGCCTAGCTGGACATCGCCGAATCGGGCCGCGGTGACCAGGCCCACCAAGATGGCGAAGATGACCCCATTGGCCAGGCCCACCACCATTTCGCGGGTGATCAGCCGGCGCAAGCGGCTCCCATCCAGCTCGCGCATAGACAGGGCCCGGACAGTCACCGTCATGGTCTGGGTGCCGGCATTGCCGCCCATGGAGGCAACAATCGGCATCAGGACGGCCAAGGCAACCATCTGCTCGATGGTGCCATCGAAAAGGCCGATAACGACCGAAACCAGCACGGCGGTAATGAGATTGATCACCAGCCACGGCACACGGCTACGAATGGTATCGATGGTGGAGTCGGAGATGTCTTCATCACCAACGCCCGCGAGCAGCTTAATGTCCTCGTCCGCTTCTTCGTGAATAACGTCGACGATGTCGTCGATGGTGAGCACGCCGACCATGCGCCCGCTTTCATCGACCACGCCCACCTCGACCAGGTCGTAGCGCTCGAAGCCGCGGGCGGCTTCCTCCTGATCCTCATCGGCCCGAACCAGAATCACCTGCGTATTCATGATCGCGTCGATCTTGGTCGATCGTGGGGAGCGCAGGAACTTGTCGAGAGGAATGGTCCCGAGCACCTTGTAGGCCGCGTCGACCACATAGATCTGGTAGAACTCGTCGGGCAGTTCAGCTTCGGTGCGCAGGTAGTCGATGGTTTGGCCGACCGTCCAGAAGGGCGGGATGGCGATGAAGTCGGTCTGCATCCGCCGGCCGGCGGAATCCTCGGGAAAATCGAGGCTACGCTTCAAGCTCAGCCGTTCAAAGGTTGGCAGTGCCGAAAGAACCTCGTCCCGGTCCTCCTGCTCGAGATCCTCCAGAATGGTTACGGCGTCGTCATTGTTGAGGCCGGTGACGCCACGGGCGATTTCGGCATTGGGAATCGCCTCCATCAGCTCGACGCGGATGCTCTCATCGACTTCTGTCAGTGCCGAAAAGTCGAATCGGTCCCCCAGAGTACGGACCAGCAGAATGCGTTCATCGGGGTTGAGGGTTTCGAGCACATCGCCGATATCGGCGACGTGCAGAGGCTCCATGACACTGGCGACGTCATCCGCCCTGCCCGCTTCCAGATAGGCGCGCAAACGCTCCAGCCAAAGCGGGCTGATGCGGTCTTCGCTGTTGCGAAGCGCGTCGGGATCAACCACGGCCTCAGGGCCCGGTGCGGTATCGAATTCTGTGCTCACTGGAAGCCCTTTGTGTCGCGAGTTTCGGGGGCGCGCCAAGCTGTAGCTAATCAAGGAGCGATGCGCCAGACTAGCCGTTGTTGTTTTCAAGCACTGCGCAAGTGCAGTGCGGCATGACAAGGAAAACCGCGATGGCTGCTTCCGAAGCGCTCGACCAAGTCTTTGTTCGCATTGAGAGGATTGCCACCCAACGCGCACTGCCCGGCGTTGAACGATCAACCAGCTATGGCACGCCGGCGCTCAAGGTAAACGGCGCCACCTTCACCAGGCTCAAAGACGAGGAGACATTGGTGCTGCTGTGCCCCGAGGAGCAGAAGGCGCTGCTCATGGAGATATCGCCCGAGATCTATTTCGAGACCGACCATTATGTCGGCTGGCCGGCGGTGCTAGTCCGGCTGGAACGGATCAGCGATGAAGAACTGAGCCTGCGGCTGGAGGACGCCTGGCGCAGCAAGGCCCCTGCCAATCTTACGGCGGAGCGCCCGTTGACGCCCCCGGCCTAACGGGGAACCAGAAACAAGAAAGCCGCCCCGGAGGGCGGCTGTTCTGGTGTCACCCTGAAGGTGACTGGTGCGGTCGAGAAGACTCGAACTTCCACATCTTGCGATACAGCGACCTCAACGCTGCGCGTCTACCAATTCCGCCACGACCGCACGTCCTGGTAGAAGCACCGCCCTGGGGCGAAGCGAGACGGGGTTTAGCAAAGGTCCTTGAGAACCTCAAGCGCTTAAATTGCTTATCAAAGAGATCGGTGGAAAACCCTACCCGCTCCCGGGCGGCTAAAAGCGCTTGCTGGCCTTGTTGCGGACCAGGACCTGGAGCTGGCCATTGTCGACGCTGACCTCGCCATGGGCTACGAGCGTGTTGTTGGCATAGATGTGCAGCGGGTCGCTTTCCAGCGCATCCAGCTCGATCACGGCGCCGCGGCCCATCCGCAGCAGATGGTGGATGGGCATGGTGGTCGCGCCCAGCTCCACCGTGATTTCCACTTCAATATTGTCGAGAGTGTTCATAGATATCGGTTCAACCCCTGCGCCGCAGAAAGGCGATCCTCAGCTCATCATGGTTAGTGAAGCGTTAACGGCACCCCAAGCTTGCGATAGCGCAAGCAAATTGCGACGCGCCGATTCCCGGCCTGTCGAGTGGATGATCTCGTCCACCCCCGTCCCTTATCCCATGGCACTTGCGGCCATGCGCGACCGCGCTGCGGCAATCGCGGCCGGCACTGCCGACGAGGCGGTGTGGTTGCTGGAGCACCCACCGCTATACACTGCCGGCACCTCCGCAGTGGCCGCAGACCTGTTGACGGATAGATTCCCGGTGTTCGAGGCTGGGCGCGGCGGACAATATACCTATCACGGCCCCGGCCAGCGCGTGGCTTACCTGATGCTCGATCTGCGCGAGCGGGGTCGCGACATTCGCTGCCTGGTGCAGGGCCTGGAGGGCTGGGTTATCGACACGCTCGCTGCCCACAATATCGTCGGCGATCGCAGCGAGGGGCGCATCGGCGTTTGGGTCAAGCGGCCCGACAAGGGGGCGGACCGCGAGGACAAGATTGCGGCACTGGGGGTGCGGGTCTCGAAATGGGTGACGTTCCACGGTATCTCGCTCAATATTGCGCCCGATCTCAGCCACTACGGCGGAATCGTGCCTTGCGGGATCACCGACCAAGGTGTGACGAGCTTTGAAGATCTGGGGCAGCTGGTCTCAATGCCTGAGGTCGACATGGTTCTGCGGGCGCAATTTGAGCGCCGCTTTGGTCCAACGCGCGACGGCTCGGCAGAAGAGCTTGTGCCCGAAGGCATCACTGACCAAGTTGTGACTTAATCGAATCGCGCCAAGCTCGAGGAAACTGCAATGACGCTCGACGACCTCAAACGCCTGTTCAGCCGACAGACATTGTTCAGGCTGGACGCGATCCTGGCGCCCAAGCTGGTGCCCATCCTTTATGCGTTGGGCCTGGCGGGTATCCTGCTTTGGGCCATTAGCCACCTGTTCTGGACCTTTGGCTTTGGCTTCGGCAATGGGCTTTGGGGCCTGCTTGAGATTGCCGTGTTCGGCCTGCTGTTGTTTGTTGGCCTCAGGATTGGCTGCGAGGCGCTGCTGGTGTGGTTCAAGACGCATGAGGGGCAAACCGAGCCGGTGACCCGTTCGCGCTATTCGAGCTCGCTGCTGGACGAAGTTCGGGACGCAATTCGCGATCTTGCCGAAGCGGGCGAGGAACGGGAGTTCGTCGAGACCGACGAATATGTGCTCAATGCCGTGGATGCGGTGACGGAACCCGATCTTGAGCCGGAAGATACGCTCCGCTCGCCGGCGACCAGGGCTGGCGAAGTGTTCAAGCCGCGCCGCACCGCCAAGCGGACGCCCCGGATCGACAGCGAGGAATAGGCCGGCACGGCTTGTCGCAGGTAAAAAAGAGGCCGCCCCGAAATGAATGGGGGCGGCCATTGCTTTTCGCGGCGCGTCAGACGCGGCTGAGCGTGCGGTTGCGAGCGCGGGTATCGATGGCCCAATCGCCCGGGCCGGCAAAGACCAGGTAAAGGAAGATGAAGCAGTAAAGGGCTGCGGCATCGCCGCCATTACCCACTGGCCAGAAGTTCTGGGGGAAGTGGACCATGAAATAGGCCACGGCCATCATACCTGAAAGAACGAAGGCGACCGGACGGGTGAGGAACCCAACCAGGATCAGCAGACCACCAAAGGTCTCGAGAATGCCGGCAATCAGGAACAACCCTTCGGGGGTGCCCATGCCGGGGACCGGGAAACCAAACAGCTTCTGGGTGCCGTGTTCAATGAACAGCAGGGCCGTAACGATGCGAAGCACGGCGAGGGCCTGCGGCGCGTAGGCGGAGAGACGATCGAACAAGTGTGCCTCCTTTAGGCAAAGTGCTGCGCCGGTTTGACGCATTCAACCCTGCTAGCCTAGGTGGATCATTGTTAAAATCTGACCATATACGCACACACTGTTCACCAAGCGCACCCAACCCCGCACGTGGTGCAGGCCTGCTTCACGGCAGCGTCAAGGCCGGTTGATTGCGCTTTGGGCACAATTTCTGTATGAGGACGCCAATCCTTAACATCGGAAACCGTGCTCAATGAGCCAAGCGCCAAAAATTGGCCTCGTCAGCCTCGGCTGCCCCAAAGCCCTTGTCGACAGCGAACGCATCATGACGACGTTGCGCGCCCAGGGCTATTCGTTTTCCCGCGACTACCAGGGCGCCGACATCGTTCTCGTTAATACCTGCGGCTTTCTCGACAGCGCCAAGCAGGAAAGCCTCGAAGCGATCGGCGAAGCGCTTAACGAGAATGGCCGCGTGATCGTCACCGGCTGTCTGGGCGTCGAGGAAGAGCTGATCCGCCAGACCCATCCTAGCGTGCTCGCCGTTTCGGGTCCGCACCAGTATGAGTCGGTGGTCAATGCCGTCCACCAGCACCTGCCGCCGGTGCCGAACCGGTTCGTGGATTTGGTGCCCGAGCAGGGGCTGAAGCTGACCCCGCGGCACTATGCGTATCTCAAGATCTCCGAGGGCTGCAATAATCGCTGCTCGTTCTGCATCATCCCGCAGATCCGCGGTGACCTGGCCTCGCGCCCGGCTGCCGGCGTGTTGGGGGAAGCCGAGCGACTGGTGAAGGGCGGCGCCAAGGAACTGCTGGTGATCTCGCAGGACACCAGCGCCTATGGCGTGGATCTGAAATACGCGACCTCGAACTATCGTGGCCGTCCGGTTGCCGCCAAGTTCTTTGACCTGGCCAAGGAGCTGGGGGAACTGGGCGCGTGGATTCGCCTCCACTATGTGTACCCCTACCCCCATGTGGACCAGATCATTCCGCTGATGGCGGAAGGCAAGGTGCTGCCTTACCTCGATATTCCATTCCAGCATGCGTCCCCGAGCGTGCTCAAGAACATGCGCCGCCCGGCCAACCAGGAGAAGACACTCGATCGCATCAAGCGCTGGCGCGATATCTGCCCGGATCTCACCATCCGTTCGAACTTCATCGTCGGCTTCCCCGGCGAGACGGTCGAGGACTTCGAATTCCTGCTCGATTGGCTGGAAGAAGCCGAGATCGATCGTGCGGGCTGCTTCAAGTATGAGCCGGTTACCGGCGCACCCGCCAATGAGCTGGTTGGCATCGTGCCCGACGAAGTGGCGCAGGATCGCTTCGAGCAGCTGATGGAAGTGGCGCAGAACGTTTCGACAGGCCAGCTGGCCAAGAAGGTCGGTCGCACTATCGAAGTGCTGGTCGATGATATCGACAAGAACGCCAACCGCGCCATCGCCCGCTCCAAGTGGGATGCACCCGATATCGACGGGCAGGTCGTGGTCAGCGATGCCACCGGCATCAAGCCGGGCGATCTGGTGCAGGTGGTGGTGACCGACAGCGACGAATACGACCTGTTCGCCGACCCGGTGCGTCCGAGCACGGTGGCGACCCCCGTGCGCTTCGAAGCGGCGCCGCAGGCCTAAGGTCGAACAACTTTATCGCGCCGGCCGAAGCGCCGGCGCAATGTCTTTCCGGCAAACTGCCCTTCGGGTAAATCGCTCATCCGCGTCAACGCCTTAGGCTTTGACGCGGCTCGGCACAGCGTGCATCTGGGCTGCATTATTCCAGCGCAGCACACCGGAGCCAGCGTTCCCATGAAGAAGATCCTTGCCGCAGCCATTGCCTCGCTGGCCCTGGCTGCCGGTCCTGCCGCGGCGCAGCCCACCGAAATCCTCAACGTGTCCTATGACATCGGCCGCGAGCTCTACGAGGCGGTGAACCTCGCCTTCGTGCCCAACTATGCGGAGAGCACCGGTACCACGCTCAATGTCAGCCAGTCCCATGCCGGCTCGTCGGCGCAGGCGCGCGCCGTCCTTGAGGGTCTGCAGGCCGATCTCGTTACCTTCAACCAGGTGACCGATATCAACATGCTAGCCCGGCAAGGCTTTGTGTCCGAGGACTGGCAGAGCGAGTTCCCCAACAACGCTTCGCCCTATTACTCGCTGCCCGCCTTTCTCGTGCGGGCTGGCAATCCCAAGAACATCGCCGATTGGGGCGATCTGGCGCGCGACGACGTCAAGGTGATCTTCCCCAATCCCAAGACCTCGGGCAACGGGCGCTACACCTATCTGGCCGCCCGCGCCTGGGCGCAGGAAGAGTTTGGCGGCGACGAAGCGCAGGTGGAGCAGTTCCTGACCAAGCTCTTCAGCAATGTTCCGGTGTTCGAGACTGGCGGGCGCGCCGCCACCACCGCCTTTGTGGAGCGCAACCTCGGGGATGTGCTGATCACCTTCGAAGCCGAAGTGCAGGGCATTCGGCACCAGCTTGGAGTCGACAAGTATGACGCGGTGGTCCCCAGCATCAGCCTGCTTTCGGAATTCCCCGTAGCGGTGGTCGACAAGGTCGCTGACCAGCGCGGCACCCAGGAGATCGCCAAGGCTTATCTCGACTTCCTTTACACACCCGAGGGCCAGGAAATCCTCGCGGCTAACTACAACCGCGTCCATGACGAGACTGTCGCTGCCGCCCACAAGGCCGACTTTCCCGAAGTGCGGCTGGTGACGGTGGAAGAGGCCTTTGGCGGCTGGGACAAGGTGACGGCGGATCATTTCGCCGATGGCGGACTGCTGGATCGCGTGTTCCTCAACCAGTAATGCAGAGCCGGGCAGCGCCGCTTTGGCGGGCCGCCCGATGCCGAGGACCGTATGGCCGCCGCTTCCCGACGCAATAACCTGCTCCCCGGCTTTGGCGTAACGCTGGGGACCACCCTGCTCTATCTCGGCATCATCATCCTGCTACCCATCGCGGCCATGTTGCTGAAGGTGGCGGGGATGGGGCCGGCCGAGTTCTGGCGCATTGTTTCGTCGCCACGGTCGCTGGCTGCCTATCGGATCACCTTTTCTTCGGCGCTCATGGCCACCGCCTTCAACGGCGCCTTTGGCCTGCTGCTGGCCTGGGTGCTGACCCGCTACGAATTTGCCGGCAAGCGGGTGCTCGATACGCTGGTGGACCTCCCCTTCGCCCTGCCCACCGCCGTGGCAGGGCTCGTCCTCGTGACCCTCTTTGCCGATAATGGCTGGTATGGACAGTTGCTGGCGCCGATGGGACTGCAGGTCAACTACACCCAGCTCGGCATCATTGTGGCCATGACATTCACCTCCATTCCCTTTGTGGTGCGCACGGTGCAACCGGTGCTCGAGGAAGCCAATCTTGAGCTCGAGGAAGCAGCAAGGACCCTTGGGGCAACGCCATGGCAGGTATTTGCCCGGGTGATATGGCCCACCATCTTGCCAGCCTTCATGGCCGGCTGCGTGCTGTCCTTTGCGCGCTCGCTCGGGGAGTTCGGCGCCGTGGTGTTCATCGCCGGCAACCTGCCAGGGCTAACCGAGATCGTGTCGCTGCTGATCTTTATCCGGCTCGACGAATATAACTACGAGGGTGCAGCGGCGCTGGCCTTTGTGCTGTTGCTGACCGCCTTTGGCACGCTGTTCCTGACCAATGCGCTTGCCGCCTGGCAGCTGCGCTACACGGATCGGAGCCGGATATGAGCCGGCTCGCCTCCGCCCCGCGCAGCCTCAGCGAGCGGCTGTTGATCGCTCTCGCGCTCGTGCTTTCGGGCCTGGTCCTCGTCGTGCCATTGCTGCTGATCTTCGCGACGGCATTGCGCGAGGGGATCGGCGTTTACTTCAGCAATATCCTGGAGCCCAACACGGTCCACGCCATCTGGCTTACGGTGCTGACCGCGCTCGTCGTGGTGCCGATCAACATGGTGTTCGGGGTCTGCGCGGCCTGGTTGGTGACCAGGTTCCGCTTTCCCGGACGGCAGCTGCTGGTGACGCTGATCGAGCTGCCATTTTCGATCAGCCCCATTGTTGCTGGCGTGACTTATCTCTTCCTTTATGGCGGCCAGGGGCTGCTTGGGCCGGCGCTGCAAAGCGTAGGCATCCAGCTGATGTTCACGGTGTTCGCCATTTTCCTCGTAAGCCTGTTCGTTACTGCTCCCTTTGTCGCGCGCGAACTCATTCCTCTGATGCAGCAACAGGGCAGCGAGGATGAAGAGGCATCCTTGTCGCTCGGCGCCAATGGCTGGCAGATGTTCTGGTATGTCACCCTCCCCAATATTCGGTGGGCCCTGCTCTACGGGGCAGTGCTGTGCAATGCACGCGTGATGGGGGAGTTTGGCGCGGTATCGGTGGTTGCCGGCTCCATTCGCGGGCAGACCAACACGCTGCCACTGCAGATCTCTCAGCTGTTCAACGACTTCAACGTCACCGGCGCCTTTGCCGCCGCATCGGCCCTGGCCCTGATGGCGGTCGTAACATTGATCCTCAAATCGGTGCTCGGCCGTAACGTGGGCCGTGGATAGCGACCGTGTAAAGGTTCCACTCCGCAGGTGCGGCTTTTATTTTCCGGCTCTGGCATACAACGCCGGCCATGGGCGTTGCTCATGGCGAAATCCGGAGCCGATATGACCACACCGCAGATGTTAGCCTTCCTCGTTATTGGCGCCATGATGGTCGCCTTTATCTGGGGGAGGTGGCGATACGACGTTGTCGCCGTTGGTGCACTCCTTGCCGCCATGGCCGTGGGTATCGTAGCGCCCGAGGACGCCTTTAGCGGCTTTTCGGACGACATCGTGATCATCGTTGCCAGCGCCCTGATCGTCAGCGCCGCCATTGCCCGCTCTGGGGTCATGGAAGTGGCGGTGCGACGCCTGGCACCAGGCTTGACCGCGCCACGCGCGCAATTGCTGCTGCTGGTGGTGGTGGTCACGGTGCTTTCCGCCTTCGTCAAGAATATCGGCGCGCTGGCGATCATGATGCCCATCGCCTTCCAGATGGCGCGCCGCTCGGGGGTGTCGCCATCGCTGTTTCTGATGCCGATGTCGTTTGGCTCGCTCCTCGGCGGTCTGATGACCCAGATCGGCACCTCCCCCAATATCATTGTGTCGCGGGTGCGCGAGGAGTTGGTCGGCACGCCCTTCACCATGTTCGACTTCACCCCTGTGGGCGCGGCGCTTTCCCTGGTCGGGGTTGCCTTTCTCGTGCTGTGCTACCGGCTGCTGCCGGAGCGACGCCCGGCAGATGGCGGCATGGAGACGGCGGTCGACATCAAGAATTACACCACCGAGGCCCATGTGCTCGAGGATACCAGCGCGGTGGGCCTGCAGATCGGTGAATTACAGGGGCTCGCAGATGGGCGGGCGATGGTGACGCGCATTCTCAGTGCTTCCGGACAGCGCCGTACCCCCTTCCCGGACACCAAGCTCAGGGCGGGTGACACGCTGCTGATCGAGGGTGAACCCGATGCACTCGACAAGATGGTGGCGCAGGCAGGGCTTTCCTTTTCTGAGCGGCGCGACGCCATCGCCAATGCCTCCCAGGAAACCGGCACGATTGAAGCGATTGTGGGCGAGCGCTCGGACCTGATCGGCGCCACAGCGCAGGAACTGACGCTGTTTGATCGCACCGGGCTCAACCTTCTGGCGGTGAGCCGGCGCAATGAGCGCCTGACCGAGCGGCTGGGACAGATCCGGTTCCGCAATGGCGACGTGCTGCTGCTGCAGGGCGATCTCAACAAGCTGCCCGAATTGCTGCGCGAATGGGACTGTCTGCCCCTGGTGGAGCGGGGGCTGCGCATTGGCAGCGTTCGCAACGGACTGGTGCCGCTCGCCATTTTGCTGGTGGCGATGGCAGCGACTGCGCTTGGGGTGGTGCCGGTAGCGCCGGCATTCTTTGCTGCGGCCGCCGCTATGGTGCTGACGCGGGCACTGCCGCTGCGGGAAGTTTATAATCGGATCGATGCGCCGATCCTGATCATGCTGGCCTGCCTCATCCCCGTCAGCGATTCGCTGCGCTCGACCGGCGGCACCGAGATCATCGCCGGCTGGCTTTCCGCCACCGCCAGCACCTTGCCGGGCTGGGGCGCTCTCGCCCTGATCATGGTAGCGGCCATGGCCGTGACCCCCTTCCTCAACAATGCGGCAACCGTTCTCGTGATGGCGCCGATTGCGGCGACCTTCGCCACCGATCTAGGCTATGCGCCCGAGGCGTTTCTGCTCGCGGTGGCGATCGGGGCCGGTTGCGATTTCCTCACGCCGATCGGGCATCAGTGCAACACGCTGGTGATGGTGCCGGGCGGGTACAAGTTCAGCGACTATGCGAGATTGGGGCTACCGCTATCGCTGCTGGTGATTCTGGTCGGGGTGCCGATGCTGATGCTGGTGTGGCCGTTCTAACGAGCTAGCGTGCTTGAGCGCGCCGATACTCACCGGTAGGTTGGGGAACCGGAGACCGCGCCCTTCATGCACACATCCCACTCGATAGACCTTCCCGGCCTTCCACCGCTCCTCTTGGGGCCCACCGCCAAGATCATGGGCATCCTCAATGTAACGCCTGATTCGTTTTCCGATGGCGGGCAGCACAATCGGGTAGACGCTGCCGTGGAGCATGCCCGCGCCATGGTGGCCGAGGGTGCAGATATCATCGATGTGGGAGGGGAAAGCACCCGCCCGGGTGCAGCATTGGTTGGCGTCCAGGAGGAACTGGACCGGGTGATGCCGGTGCTCGAGGCGCTCCGTGCCGCCCAGATCGGGGTCCCGATTTCAATTGACACCTACAAGCCGCTGGTCGCCGACCAGGCGATCCAGGCGGGTGCCGCGATGATCAATGACGTCCATGGCCTGCAAGGCGATCCGGACATGGCTGACGTGGCGGCGCTGCACGGGGTGCCGGTAATTGCCATGCATTGGGACAAGTCGCGCGACCGGAACGAGGATCTATTCGCTGCCATGCAGCGCTATTGGGCGCGCACCCTTGCGGTGGCTGAGGCGGCAGGGATCCGGCGTGAGCAGCTGATCGCCGACCCGGGCTTCGGCTTTGGCAAGAGCCTGGCCGAAAATTATGCCATGCTGACGCGGCTGCAATCAGCCTGTTCCGCCGGGGGCGATGTGCAATTGCCCATGCTGGTGGGAACATCGCGCAAGTCGATGATTGGCAAGGTGCTGGGCAACGAGCCCGAGGAGCGGCTCGCGGGTACGATCGCGAGCAATGTCTTGGCCTATAGCCATGGGGGCCATATCTTCCGGGTGCATGATGTGCGCGCCCATCGCGACGCGCTGAGGGTCGCGGAAGCGGCGCTATATGGCCCGCCGGCAGAAGGAACGAATTGACATGAGCCAGCCATTCAGCGGCGACCGCATCATCCTGCGTGATCTGGGCTTTTACGGCTTTCACGGCTTGCTCAGCGAAGAACAAACGCTGGGCCAGCGCTTCTTTGTGGACCTCGAATGCGGGGTGGACCTGTCGGAGCCCGGATATACCGACCAGATCGGCACGACGGTCTCCTATGCCGAGATCTATGATGTGGTCAAAGCGGCCTTTGAGGGCAAGCGGGTCGATCTGATCGAGGCGCTGGGGCAGAACATCGTTGATGGCGTGTTCGCAGCCTTTGCCGATGTGCAGTGGATCGTGGTGCGGATCCGCAAGCCCGAGGCGCCGATCGCCATGGTGCGGGGGGAAGCGGCCATCGAGCTGCACCGCCAGCGGCCGGTCGCCTGATGGCGCGGGCCTGGCTCAGCCTGGGCGCCAATCTGGGCGATGCACCCGCCAATCTGGCGGAAGCCGTGCGGCGGATTGGTGAAGCGGACGGGGTCGCCGTCGTGGCGCAATCGGGCATGATCACGACCAAGCCCTGGGGCAAGACGGACCAGCCGGATTTTCTTAATCTGGCGCTAGAGATCAACACCGCGCTGGAGCCCCTGCCCCTGCTCGACGCCCTGCAGGCGATCGAAGCGGTGATGGGGCGGGAACGGCTCGAGCATTGGGGGCCGCGGGTGATCGATATCGATATCGTCGCCTATGAGCGGCTGGAGATGGATACGGCAAGGCTGACCTTGCCGCATCGCTATGCCCATGAACGCGATTTCGTGCTGGATCCGCTGCGTGAAATTGCGCCCGCGGTTACGGAGTGGCTGACCAGCCGGCGCCGTTAGGGGCGCAGATGGTCCAGCACGCCGACGGCGGCATCGAACTCGATGCGGCGGCGGGCGCGGCGATAGGCGGCTTCCTCGTCCTGCCCCCATTGGCCGATCTGGAAATCCTCGTCGAGATGGGCGGCGGTCCAGACATGGTCGGGGGTAAAGAGCTTGTGCCAAAGGCCCAGCGCCAGCAGCCCCGAGCCGGTGAGACCGGTGATGGAGACCAGTGCCGTCAGCACCAGCAGGTTCTCGCTTTCGAGCTCTTCGGCGAGCCGGCTCAGCGTTGCTGCAGGTTGCTCCTGGTGCACAATGCCGACCGTGGGCTGGAAGCGGACGCCAAAATGGCGGGCGAGCGCCACGAGCGCGTTGTCCCAAACGGCTTCCTGTTCGGCCACCAGCTCGCGCGGCGCTTCGGCGCGGTAGAGCATCAGATCGCCGCCGGCGAATTTGATGATCTCGGCGCGCAATGCGGGCACCAATTCCTCACCGCTTTCGATGGCTGAATTGATCAGGCGGACGGTGGGCATGGTGGTGGCGTCGATGCGCTCGCCCTGGGCCGCCCATTCCTCGGCCATGGTGGTGGCAATGCCAGCAGCGGGCACGACGATGGGCAATTTGCGCCCGGGCGTGCGCGTGGGGCGACCATCTAGGGTGACGACGAAGCCACCGTCAACCGGAGCGACGCCCACGTCCTTGTAGAAGCGGAGGGGCAGCTCGACCTTGTCGAGTTCCTGGGCGCGGCCATAGCCGTCATCGAGGTGCTTCTGGATGTCTTCAAGCTGGTCGCGCATGCTCTTGCTCCATCAGCTGTTCAATCGCGGCGTCGAGCTGATCAAACGTGTCGATCAGGATATCGGCTCCGGCCGCGAGCAATTCATCGGCTTCGTGATAACCCCAGCTAACCCCGATCGCCCAGGCGCCGGCGGCCTTGCCCATCTCGATGTCAAAGGTGGTGTCGCCCACCATGATCGTATCGGTAGCCAGGGCGCCGCGTTCGTTCATGGCGCGATGGATCATGCCGGGGTGAGGCTTGGAGGGATTGTGGTCGGGCGTCTGGAAGCTGACGAAATGACCGGCAATGCCATGCAGCGCCAGGATGCGCTCGACGCCAGCCAAACCCTTGCCGGTGGCGATGCCGAGTTCGGTATCGCTGCGCACGCGCAGGCGGTTGAGGGCGTCGAGGGCGCCGGGGAACAGCGCTTCGCGGCTGCTGTCGGCTACGAGCGAGGCGCGATAGTGCGCCTTGTAGGCGTCCACCATGGGATCGATGATGGCGGGATCATCATTGCCGGCCAAACGGCCCAGCGCCAGTGGCAGCGACAAGCCGATGACCCGACGCGCTTCGGCTGGCGTGGGTGGGCGCAGACCGGCATCCTCGAAGGTGCGCGCCATGTGCTCGGCAATCAGGGCCTGCGTGTCGATCAGCGTGCCATCCATGTCGAACATGACAAGGGTCATGCCGCTTCCTCCGGATCATCGCCCTGAACATCATAGCGGTCGGGATCAAAGCCGAGCGCCTCAAAGCTCTGGCGCATATGGGGCGGCAGCGGGGCGGAGATGTCTAGGCGCTTGCCGCCACGCAGGGGTAGAGCGATGCGGCGGGCGTGAAGATGAAGCCCCTGCCCCAGGCCTTCGGCGGGCTGCCAGTTCTCGATATTGAAATAGCGGGGATCGCCGATGATCGGCGTGCCAAGCTGGGCCATGTGGACGCGCAACTGGTGGGTGCGGCCGGTCACGGGCTTGAGGGTCACCCAGGCAAAGCGACGGCTCGCAGTATCAGTGGTGGAATAATAGCTGGTGGAATGCTGCGCGCCGGGCGTGCCGTTGCGCACCACCACCATCTGCTCGCCATCGGTGGTCGACTGCTTGGCCAAAAAGCAGGAGATCTCGCCTTGGCGCGGCGTAGGATTGCCCGCGACGATGGCCCAGTAGATCTTGCGCGCCGAGCGGGAGCGGAAGACCGAGCCGAAATGGCTGGCCGCCGCGTGGGTCTTGGCGACCACAAGGCACCCCGACGTATCGCGGTCCAGCCGATGCACCAGCCGGGGGGCTTCGCCCTTTTTGTTGGGCAGGCTCTTGAGCATGCCATCGATGTGTCGCTTGGTGCCGCTGCCGCCCTGCACGGCAAGGCCGGCAGGCTTGTTGAAGACATAAATGTCGTCGTCCTCATACAGGATGAGGTCGCGCAGGAACTGCGCGTCGGCATTGCTGACCTTGGGCGGCCGTGGCGCTTCGGCATCGTCGATGGGCGGGATGCGCACGGTCTGGCCGGCCGACAGCCGCGTGCTGGTTTGCACCCGGCCCTTGTCGACACGCACCTCACCATTGCGGATCAGCTTTTGCAGCCGTCCGAAACCAAGCTGGGGGAAATTCTGCGCAAACCAGCGATCCAGACGCATACCGTCTTCATCGCCGCTCACTTGGCGCTGCTGCACCGCACTCATGTCAGGCTGCCTCGCGTGACCAAAAGCCCCAGATACAGCCCCGCCACCGAAACAGCAACCGATGCCAGCACATAGAGAGCGGCCTGGAGGAGTGCGCCGCGCTCGATCAGCGTCAAAGTGTCCAGCGAAAAGCTCGAAAACGTCGTGAAACCGCCCAGAACGCCCACTGCGGCAAAGAGCCTCGCTTCCTCAGCCCAGCTCGGGCTCCAGCGCACAAGCGAGCCCACCAGCAGCCCCATGGCCACAGAGCCCGCAATGTTGACCAGCAAAATAGCGAAGGGGAAGCCTGAGGGTAGCATACGCCCCAGAATCGTCGAGGCGCCGAAGCGCCCCATCGCACCCAAAGCGCCGCCGCAGGCAATCAACAGATAACCACTCATGCACTTGCTCCTTGCTCCCCATGGCGGTTTAGCCACAGTTCAAACAAATGCAAGAAGGCCGGTGTTGGCACGGGAACAGTTCCAAGTCTCAGCTATTGGGCAACAAAGTGACTGGGGCAGATAATGACCGTTTTTGATCAGGGGCTTGCGCTCGGCGTTCGTTCCATGGGGATGGCCCTGGCTATGCTGGCTCTCGCGGGATGCGTGAGCATCAGCAGCCGGTTGCCGGCCGTACCGGCAGCGCTGACCGAACAGGCCGGCATCCCGGGCTCGGCCATTGACGCCGATATTCGCTATTGGGGCGACGAAACCGCCGAGATGAAGGCCGCGGACCTGCGCGACGCGGGCGATGGCAGCATCGATTACCTGACGCTTTCGGGCGGCGGCATCAATGGCGCCTATGGCGCGGGCTATCTGGTGGGCTGGACGGCCCGCGGGGACCGGCCGCAATTCGAGGTCGTCACCGGCATCAGCGTCGGCGCCATGATCGCGCCCATGGCATTCCTTGGCCCGCGCTATGACAGCCGGCTGCAGGCGATCTTCGCCGATCTGGCGTTGCAGCGCTCACCCGCCCTCGACTTCGTTTCAGCCGTGCTGGGCGCGCCCTCGATCGCCAGCAACCGCCCGCTCATCAATGCCATTGCCCGCCTTGTCGATGCACAGGCCCTTGATGAGATTGCCATTGAGCACAAAAAAGGACGGCGCCTGCTGATCGGGACCACCAATCTGGATGCCGAGCGGCCGGTGGTGTGGGATATCGGCGCCATCGCCGTCAGTGCCATTCCCAACAAGCTGCGGCTGGTGCGCCAGATCATTCTGGCCTCGGCGGCGGTCCCGGGCATTTATCCGCCTGTGCTGATCAATGTTGCTGCAGGCGGCAGAGGCTATGACGAGCTGCATGTGGATGGCGGGGTGACGCAGAACCTGGTTCTGCTGCCCGGCGGTTTTGATGGGCTGCCCGGCGCCGCGTCCCGCAACCGGCACCTCTATGTCATCTACAACGGCACCATCGCTCCCACCCGCGAGCCGGTGCAGATGACTAGCGCCTCGATCCTGGGGCGCTCGATCCCGACCCTGCTGAAGTATCGCGGACGCAGCGACATCGCCGTGCTTTCGTCAATGGTGGCGGAAAGCGGCATCGACTACAGCCTTACGGCTATTCCGCCGGAGTTCCCGAGCACGGATAATCTGTTCGGCAGCCCGCAATGGCTGGTGGCGCTCTATAACTATGGCTTTGAAAGCGGCAAGGCCGGCGTGTGGCAGCAGGAGGACTAGTCGTTCTCCTCGCGCGCCCCCTTTTCAGCACGCAGACGCGCGAAATAGTCCAGCCGCTTGCCGAGATCGCGTTCAAAGCCCCGGCCAACCGGATGATAAAAGCTCTGCCGTCCAAGCTTTTCGGGGAAATACTCCTGCCCCGAAAAGCCTTCGGGCGTGTCGTGGTCATAGATATAGCCGTCGCCATAGCCCGAGCCCTTCATCAGCTTGGTCGGCGCGTTCAGAATGGTCATCGGCGGCATGGGCGAGCCGGTTGACTTGGCAAGGCTGGTGGCGGCCTTGAAGGCCGTGTAGACGGCGTTCGATTTGGGCGCGAGAGCCAAATAAACCACGACCTGAGCAAGGGCGAGTTCGCCTTCCGGTGAACCCAGCATCTGGTAAGCGTCACGAGCTGCGACGGCCTGCGGCAGCGCCTGCGGATCGGCCAAGCCGATGTCTTCCACGGCCATGCGGATGAGGCGGCGGGCCAGAAACAGTGGATCTTCGCCGGCGTCGAGCATGCGCGCGAAATAGTAAAGCGCCGCATCCGGATCCGAGCCGCGCACGGTCTTATGCAACGCCGAGATGAGATTGTAGTGCCCGTCCTGAGCCTTGTCGTAGATGGGCGCGCGGCGCTGCACGACGGTCAGGAGGGCAGCGGCATCAAGAATCTCGCCCGGCTTGGCCGAGGCCAGCACTTCTTCCACCAAGCCCAGCAAGGCGCGGCCGTCTCCATCAGCAAGGGTTAGAAGCGTTGCCCGGGCATCGGGCTCCAGCGGCAGTGCAGCGCTACCCAACGCTTCGGCACGCCCGACGAGTTTGTCCAGATCTTCGAGGCTGAGCGACTCGAAGCGCAGGACCTGGCTGCGCGAGAGCAAGGCGGCGTTGAGCTCAAAGCTGGGATTTTCGGTCGTGGCGCCGACCAGCACCACAGTGCCGTCTTCCATCACCGGCAGAAAGCCATCCTGCTGGGCGCGATTGAAGCGGTGGATTTCGTCCACGAACAGCAGGGTCTTCTTGCCGGAAAGGCGAACGAAGCGGGCCCGCTCAAACACCTTCTTGAGATCGGCCACGCCGGAAAACACCGCCGAAATCTGCTCGAACTCATAGCCGATCTGATCGGCGAGCAGGCGCGCGACGGTGGTCTTGCCCGTGCCCGGAGGACCCCACAGGATCAGCGACCCCAGCCGGCCAGAGGCGATCATGCGGCGCAGCGTGCCATCGGGCCCGAGCAAGTGGGTCTGCCCGATCACCTCATCGAGGCTGCGCGGGCGCAACTGATCGGCCAGAGGGCGGGCGCGATCCTCGGCGGACTGGTCGGTCGGGGTGGCGAAAAGATCGGCCATGGGGCTCCTTTAGCCGCTGACAATGCTGCGCAACACCCGCCCGTCGCGCTGGAGGATAATCTGCCAAGTGCGGACGCGCTGCGCGACGGCACTGGTGAAGGCCTGCACAGTATCCATGCTGATATCGTTGAGCGACAGCACGATGTCGTCCACTCGCAAACCCATCTGATCGGCAGGCGAGCCGGGCTCAACCGCCGTAATCAGCACACCCTTGGCGTCGTAAGGCAGGTCCTTGGCTTCGGCAAGGGCCGGATCAAGCTGACGCACGCTGGTGCCGGCAAAGCGGGTGTTGCCACTGATGTCGGCGATCTTGTCCGGTCCGGCAGCGGGGGCAGTCTCGACAGTGAAGGCAATGGCCTGGGTGTTGCCGCCGCGCAGGCGCTCAAGCTGCGTCTGGGTGCCGATTGGCTTGGTGGCGAGGCGGAAGTTGAAGGCGCTGGGATCATCGACAGTGATGCCGTCCACCGACACAATCACATCGCCCGAGGCAAAGCCGGCGCGTTCGGCCGGCCCGCCGGGCGCTACTTCGGTGATGAGCGCCCCATGCGGTGCGGGCATGCCGAGGCTCTTGGCGATATCAGCGGTCACTGTCTGCATTTTGGCGCCAAACCAGGGGCGCACGATCTCGCCACCGGCGACGCCAGCATCGGCCACCAGCCGCGCCATGTTGGCGGGAATGGCAAAGCCGATGCCCACCGAGCCGCCGGTCTGCGAATAAATGGCGGTGTTGATGCCCACAAGCTTGCCGTCGAGATCGACAAGAGCGCCGCCGGAATTGCCCGGATTGATCGCCGCATCGGTCTGGATGAAGAACTCGTAGTCGCTGCTTTCCACGCCGGTGCGGGCCAGGGCGGAAACAATGCCGCTCGTCACCGTCTGCCCGACACCGAAGGGATTGCCGATGGCGAGCACCAGATCGCCAACGAGGAGCCCGTCCGAATCGGCAAAGGTGATAGCGGGGAAGGTCACGGAAGCGGGGTCGCGCACGCGCAGGACGGCCAGATCAGTCTGGCCATCTTCGACGACGATGTCGACTGCAAACTCACGGCCATCGGAAAGGGCGATACGCACATCAGTGGCGCCCTCGATCACATGGCGGTTGGTGAGCACGACGCCGCTGGCATCCACAATTACGCCAGAGCCCAGCGAGCGACTCTCGCGCGGGCGGCTCTGGAACTGGCGCCCGCCAAAGAAGCGCTGGAAGAATGGATCGCTGGCAAAGGGGGATGTAGCCTGCTGCTCGATGCGGGTCGCATAAACATTGACCACCGAAGGGGCGACCGTCGCCACGACCGGTGCGAAGCTGAGCTTGAGCTGCCCCTCGCTCTGGGGCACCTGCCGAGTGGCAGGCGCCTCTGTCAAATCCTGGCTTTGCGCCATGGAGGCTTGCTGTAGTGGAGCCAAAGCCATTGTCCCGCCCAGAGCCAGAGCTCCAAGCACCAAACCAGCCCCGATCCAAGCCTGCACACGCATCCAGCAAAACTCCAGCAAAGGGTGCGGCCCGGGGGCCGCGGAGGGGCAGCGAAACGCCCAGACTTTGTCGTCAAAATGGCACAGCGACCAGCAGATAAATCCAATGCAAATAAAGGTTTGAATTGGGGGGCGTGGCACCCTATATGCAGCGCTCACCTCCCCCCTCTCTCCTGTGCCGGAAAGGCAAGTCGTCAATGACCACTGAGCCGAAACACGTGTTTCCCAATACCTCCGCGCTGATCGCTGCGGAAGCTCCGGATTTTCCGGCATTTCTGTTCTCGGAGCGGGAGTTGCACAAGGCCACTAAGGTGTTTCGCAAGGGCTTTGACGGGCTGCTGACTTATGCCGTCAAGTGCAACCCCTCGCCTCACATCATTGCGCAGCTGCACCGCGAAGGGCTCAAAGCATTCGACGTTGCCTCCAATCGAGAGATGGAGCTGGTGCGCGACTATGCGCCGGGTGCAGCAATGCACTACAACAACCCGATCAAGAACAAGCGGGAAATCGTGCGGGCGTATGAGGAGTTCGGCGTTCGCTCCTTCACCATCGACCATCCCCAGCAGCTCGATCAGCTTGCGTCAGTGGTGTCGCCGTCGCGCGATGTGGAAGTCACCACGCGCTTCAAGGCGGGCAAGGCGCTCAAGTCCTATGACTTTGGCATCAAGTTCGGCGTGATGGAGCAAGGCGCCGCCGAGATCGTCACCATGGTCGAGCAGATGGGCTATACGCCGAGCCTGTGCTTCCATGTCGGCTCGCAGTGCGAAGACGCCTATGCCTATGAGCGTCACATCGCGGCGGCATCGCGCATCGTGAACGAAGCGGGGATCGAGCTGAAACGCCTTAATATCGGTGGCGGCTATCCCGCCCCCTACCCGACCAGCGAAGCGCCGCCGATGGACTATTATTTCGAAACGATCTCGACCGCGGTCGAGGATCATTTCGGCAACAAGAATCGCCCTGAGCTGATCATCGAGCCCGGTCGGGCCCTCGTGACCTCGTCCACCTCGCTGCTGCTGCGGGTAAAGCATCAGCGTGGCGGCCAATCGGTTTATGTCAATGACGGCGCCTATGGCTCGCTGATGGAAGTGAAGTTCATGCACTTTACTCCCCCAGTGCGGGTGTGGCGCGGTGCGCGGGTGCACGACAACAATGCGGAGTTCTCTGAGTTCACCATCTGGGGCCCAACCTGCGACAGCTATGACGTGTTGCCCCAGGTGTTCACCCTGCCCGCCGATATCGATGAAGACGACTGGATCGAGTTCGGCCTGATGGGCGCCTACACCCAGGCCTCGTTGACCCCCTTCAACGGCTTTGATCGCCGCGACCAGTATTGGGTCGAAGAGGTCTATACCGGCAAGGATGTCCAGCCGGAATGAATTGACAAGGCCGCTTCGATCACCCGAGGCGGCCTTTTACTGACGCAGATGGGACTCCGAATCGGCTAGGCGGCCTGCGTCGGCTGGACCATGCAGAGCTCGATAACGCTACGCGCCGCACTAAGCACCGCCTCTTCCGGCGAGATATAAGGACGCCCCAGCAGCGCCCTGCCCTTGGCACCATCGTAGTGCTTTTCATTGCCGATATCATTGATGATCTGGCTGGAGCTGCCACCAGATCTCAGCATGGCTAGCAGGACTTCGTCCGGGAGCACGCGATCCGTAATGGGGCAATCCGGGTAGTGACGGCGAAGGATGGCCGCGACCTCCTCAAAGCGAGTATATCCATCGGCAGCGATGTAGCGCTCGCCCACTGAAGCTGGATCTTCCAGAGCCGCCAGGTGCATCGCCGAAACGTCACGCACATCAACAATGGCGAATCCAGTGTTGATGACCGCCTGGGTGGCCCCGCTAAGCAAGTTAACCACCAAGCCCAGCGATACGCTGGTATCGGGATCGGACGCCGGCCCGAGAATGGCACCGGGATGGATAGTGGTGAGATGCAAATCATTGGCCTGGGCGAAAGACCAGGCAGCACGCTCCGCCCGGGTCTTGCCGATGCAGTAGGCCCAGGGATGCTCCAGCGCTTCGAGCCGCGTGAAGTCAGCTTCGGTGTAGACCCGTTTGCCGCTGGTGTGACCAAGGCCATAGCCGATCGTGGCAAGTGATGACGTCATAATGATGCGCTTGACGCCAGCTGCAGCGGAAAATCGCAGCACCCGTTCCGTGCCCTCAACGGCGGGGCGCACAACCAGATCAGGGTCCTTAGGCTCGATGGCCAGAACTGTCGTGGCAACATGCATGACCGCGTCAGCGCCGGAAAGAAGTTCGGACCAGTTCGCATCGTCCAGGAGATCTGCCTGGACCAACTCGAGTTCGCTGCGAACCGACTGGCCCGTTATGGAAGATACCGCCTCGCGAACTGCATCGCTCTTGGTGAGGTCGCGTACGGTCCCACGCACGCGATAACCGGCAGTTATGAGATCCGCCAGAACGTACTTCCCCACGAAGCCACTGGCGCCCGTAACTACAACCATACCCTTGGCCATCGTTCCCCCCAAAACAAAAGCGGCCACGGAGTGAACCGCAGCCGCTTCTAAAAGTCTATGGGTCTGAGCGCTTACGCGGCTTCGGACTCGTCTTCGTCGCGATACTGTACCGGGCCGCTGTCCTGGCCCTTCGCATTGACGTCACGATCAACAAACTCGATCACGGCCATGGGCGCATTGTCGCCATAGCGGAAGCCGGCCTTCATGATGCGGATATAGCCGCCCTGACGCTCGGCATAACGCGGGCCGAGCACTGCGAACAGCTTGGCAACCTGGCCTTCGTCACGGATCTGAGCGATAGCCTGACGGCGGGCATGCAGGTCGCCGCGCTTAGCGAGGGTGACGAGCTTCTCGACGATCGGACGCAGGTCCTTGGCCTTGGGAAGCGTGGTGACGATCTGCTCGTGCTTGATCAGCGCGGCGGACATGTTGGCAAACATCGCCTTGCGATGGCTGGCCGTACGGTTGAGTTTGCGGCCTGAATTACCGTGGCGCATGGTGGTCTCCTAAAGTGCTTGGCAGCGCGCGATCAATAATGATCTTCGTAGCGCTTGGCGAGGTCATCGATATTCTCGGGTGGCCAGTTGTTGACGTCCATTCCGAGATGAAGCCCCATCTGTGCCAGGACTTCCTTGATTTCGTTGAGCGACTTGCGGCCGAAGTTCGGGGTCCGCAGCATCTCGGCTTCCGTCTTCTGGATCAGGTCGCCGATGTAAACGATGTTGTCGTTCTTGAGGCAGTTGGCCGAACGCACCGAAAGCTCGAGTTCGTCGACCTTCTTGAGCAGCGCCGGATTGAAGGCCAGCTCGGGCACGGAATCCTGCGCCTTTTCCTTGCTGGGCTCTTCGAAGTTCACGAACACCGAGAGCTGATCCTGCAGAATGCGAGCGGCATAAGCCACGGCATCATCCGGCGAGATCGCACCATTCGTTTCCACCTGCAGCGTCAGCTTGTCCTTGTCGAGCGATTCACCAGCACGGGTGGCATCGACCTTGTAGGACACGCGACGAACCGGCGAGAACAGCGAGTCGACCGGGATATAGCCGATCGGTGCGTCTTCAGGACGGTTCTTGTCGGCCGGGACATAGCCCTTGCCGGTATTCACGGTGAACTCGATATTGATCTCGGCGCCATCATCAAGATGGCAGATCACGAAATCGGGGTTCAGCACTTCGATGTCGCCGGAGACCTTGATGTCGCCAGCAGTCACAGCGCCCGGGCCCTGCCGCGTCAGCTGCAGGCGCTTGGGGCCTTCGCCGCCCATCTTCAACGCAATTTCCTTTACGTTGAGGACGAGATCGGTCATGTCCTCGCGCACGCCCGGCAGCGAGGAGAATTCGTGCAGAATGCCATCAATCTGGATTGCCGTCACCGCCGCGCCCTGAAGCGACGACAGCAGCACGCGACGCAGGGCGTTACCAAGGGTAAGCCCGTAACCGCGCTCAAGCGGCTCGGCAACCACCGAGGCCACGCGCGCGTTATCGCTGCCCGAAACAATCTCCAGCTTGGTCGGCTTAATCAGTTCTTGCCAGTTCCTCTGGATCGTCACGGTTCTTGTCCTTTCAAAATCGCGGCCCTCGCCCGGCCGCACCGCCGCAAACGCAATAAGACTCCCGGCCGCCCCGGCCGGGAGCTCTTGACTGCTCTATTAAACGCGGCGCCGCTTGCGCGGACGGCAGCCGTTGTGCGGGATCGAAGTGACGTCACGGATCGAGGTGACGTTGAAACCGGCAGCCTGGAGAGCGCGCAGCGCAGACTCGCGACCCGAACCAGGACCGCGCACTTCAACCTCAAGGGTCTTCATGCCGTGTTCCTGAGCCTTCTTGGCAGCATCTTCAGCAGCGACCTGAGCCGCGTACGGGGTCGACTTGCGAGAACCCTTGAAGCCCATCACACCCGAGGAGCTCCACGAAATCGTGTTGCCCTGCATGTCAGCGATGGTGACCATGGTGTTGTTGAAGGATGCATTCACGTGAGCAACACCCGACGTGATATTCTTGCGCTCCTTGCGGCGGACGCGCGTGGTTTCAGTCTTAGCCATTTAATTCCTCTGATCGATATCTACGCTGCCGTCAGCCTTGGAGCGGCCCCGGCAGCTACATCGAAGAACCCCAAATGGGTTCTTACTTCTTCTTGCCGGCGATCGGCTTGGCCGGACCCTTGCGGGTGCGGGCATTGGTGTGGGTACGCTGACCGCGAACCGGCAAACCGCGACGGTGGCGCAGGCCGCGATAATTACCCAGGTCCATCAGACGCTTGATGTTCATTGCCACATTGCGGCGCAGATCACCTTCCACGACATAGTCGCGGTCGATGGTTTCACGGATCTGGATAACTTCAGCGTCGGTCAATTCATTGACGCGGCGCTCGGCTGGAATGCCAACCTTGGTGCAGATATCCTCGGCGAACTTGTCACCGATCCCGTGGATATACTGCAACGCGATGATCACGCGCTTATTCGTCGGGATATTGACGCCAGCAATACGAGCCACGTCTGCTCTCCTTCATTCAACACGGATACCGTCACGGCCCGTGCCTTTAAACAACAAGGGACCGGATTTCGACCCCCAACCAATTGAGGAACCGAATCCAGCCCAATAATCTATGGAACTGACGCGGTTCTTTAAGGACTTGACAAGCCAGAGTCAACTGCCCTGCCAAATCTGCCTTCAGTGCTCGATGGCCGCCTTGATGGCATCGGTCACTGCGGTGACCGGCGCCATGCCGTCCACAGTTCGCAGTAGACCCTTGCCACTGTAATAGGCAACCAACGGCGCGGTTTGCTCGCCGTAAACGGCAAGGCGCTTGCGCAGCACGTCCTCGTTGTCGTCGGCGCGAGCGCCGCCACTTTCCTTGGCGCGATTAATCACGCGCTGGACCAGAACATCGGGATCGGCCTTGATCTCGACCACGGCGTCGAGCTCGACACCCTTGGCCGCCAGCATCTCACCCAAGGCTTCCGCCTGGGCAATGGTGCGGGGAAAGCCGTCGAGGATAAAGCCCGGCTGGCAGTCCTGTGCATCGAGGCGTTCAGCAACGATGCCATTAACGATCTCGTCGGAAACTAGATCCCCACGATCCACAATGGCCTTGGCCTCAAGCCCCAACGGGGTCTTGGCCGCAATAGCCGACCTCAGGATGTCCCCGGTGGAGAGCTGCGGAATTCCGTAGGTCTCCAGCAGGATTTTTGCTTGTGTCCCCTTGCCCGCTCCTGGCGGCCCCAACAGGATCAACCTCATCGACGTTTGCCCCCACCCAGACGAGACTTCTTGACCAGCCCTTCATATTGCTGCGCGATCAGATGGCTCTGGATCTGGCTAACCGTATCGAGCGTCACCGTCACCATGATCAGCAGCGAGGTGCCGCCGATGAACTGGCTCACCGCCAGCTGGTTGTGGATCAACTCGGGAATCAGCGCCACAACAGTCAGATAAAGCGCGCCGATCAGAGTGATACGAGTCAGCACATAGTCGATGTACTGAGCGGTCCGTTCGCCGGGACGAATGCCCGGGATGAAGCCGCCAGAGCGCTTGAGATTGTCGGCAGTTTCCTGCGGGTTGAAGACGATTGCCGTGTAGAAGAAGGCGAAGAAGATGATGAAGAAGGCAAAGAGCGCAAGGTAAAGTGGTTGCCCACGACCAAGCAGCGCCGTGGTCACCTGAAGCCATTGCGGCGCGTTGCCTTGAGCGGCAAAGGACGCGATGGTTGCAGGCAGCAGCAGGAGCGATGAACCGAAGATCACCGGGATCACGCCTGCCGTGTTGAGCTTGAGCGGCAGATGCGAGGTATCGCCCTGGAACATCTTGTTGCCGACCTGGCGCTTTGGATACTGGATCAGCAGCCGGCGCTGGGCGCGTTCAAAGAACACGATGAAGGCAATCACCGCAATCGAAAGCAGCACGATGCCAAAGCCAGCCAGGGGCGGCAAGGCACCGGTCCGGCTCAGCTCGAAAGTCTGAACAATCGTGGTCGGCAGGTTGGCGACAATACCGGCAAAGATGATCAAGGAAATGCCGTTACCTACGCCGCGTGCAGTGATCTGTTCGCCCAACCACATCAGGAACATGGTGCCGCCAACCAGCGTGATCACCGTCGAGATACGGAAGAACCAACCTGGATTGAGCACAACGCCTTGGCTGCCCTCCAGTCCGACGGCGATGCCATAGGCCTGAACGGCACAAAACACCACGGCAAGATAGCGCGTGTACTGGTTCATCTTGCGACGGCCAGCTTCGCCTTCTTTCTTGAGCGCCTCAAGACGAGGCGATGCGGTGGCGATCACCTGCACGACGATCGAAGCCGTGATATAGGGGATCAGGTTGAGGGCAAAGATCGCCATGCGTTCGACGGCACCGCCGGCGAACATGTTGAACATGCCAATAATGCCCTGCTGGGACTGTTCGAAGGTCGCGCGGAACGCGTCCGGATCAATGCCAGGAACGGGAATGAAAGTGCCAAGCCGATAAACGAGCAGCGCGCCCAGTGTGAACCAGATGCGCTGCTGAAGGGCCTTGGCCTTCGAGAAGGTCGAGAAGTTAAGATTACGAGCTAGTTGCTCGGCTGCGGACGCCATGCATCGCTCCCTATGGCTTTAAGGCCAGGCGCGTAAGACCGAGTGAAATCACTCGGCCTGTGCGTCCTCTGCCGTCGACTTTGCCTTGAGCAAATCGACCTTGCCGCCTGCAGATTCAATAGCTGCAAGCGCACCCTTGGTTGCATAATCAACCTTGAAGGTGACCTTGGAGGCGGTGAAACCCTCAGCACCGATCAGGCGCACGCCGTCCTTGACGCGACGGATCACGCCGGCAGCAACAAGAGCCTGAGCATCGACAACACCGGACACGTCCAGCTTGCCGCTGTCGATGTAGTTCTGGATGCGATCGATACGGATCTGGTTCCAGTCCTTGGGGTTCGGCGGATTGAAGCCGCGCTTTGGCATACGCATGTGAAGGGGCATCTGGCCGCCTTCAAAACCGTTGATCGCCACGCCTGAGCGTGCGGTCTGGCCCTTGCCACCGCGACCACCGGTCTTGCCCTTGCCCGAACCGATACCGCGGCCTACGCGGATACGGGTCTTGCTGGAGCCTGGATTATCACGAAGTTCGTTCAAACGGGTCATGGGGGACCTTCTTTCCTACTCGCCGATTACGCGGACGAGGTGCGGGAGCTTGTTGATCATGCCGCGCACTTCGGGCGTATCAATCAGCTCGCGCTTCTTGTTCATCTTGTTCAGCCCCAGACCGATCAGGGTTGCACGCTGCACCTTGTCACGGCGGATCGGTGATCCGATCTGCTGGACGGTAATGGTTTTGCCATCAGCCATTTTTAATCTCCGACTAGGTGGTGCGATCAGACTTCGACGGCGGCTTCGCCGCGGCGAGCCTGCAGTTCGGAAACCTTTAGGCCACGACGGGAGGCCACCGAGCGAGGGCTATCAACGCGCTTGAGCGCATCAAAGGTAGCCCGCACCATGTTGTATGGGTTTGCAGTGCCCTGCGACTTGGCAACGATGTCGTTGATGCCAAGCGTTTCGAACACAGCGCGCATCGGACCACCAGCAATGATGCCGGTACCGGGAACAGCTGCGCGCAGGATCACCTTGCCGGCGCCGTGACGACCCTGCACATCGTGGTGCAGCGTACGAGCGTCGCGCAGCGGCACGCGGATCATCTGCCGCTTGGCCTGCTCGGTTGCCTTGCGAATTGCTTCTGGAACTTCGCGCGCCTTGCCGTGACCGAAGCCAACGCGGCCCTTCTGGTCGCCGACAACAACAAGCGCTGCAAAGCCGAAGCGACGGCCACCCTTGACCACCTTAGCCACACGGTTGATGTGGACCAGGCGATCGACGAATTCGCTTTCGCGTTCTTGAACGTCTCTGCTCATAATGTTTTTCCTTGCCGTGTCTTAGAACTGCAGACCGCCCTCGCGGGCTGCCTCTGCAAGGGCCTTTACACGGCCGTGATAGATGTACGACCCACGGTCGAAGACGACTTCAGCGACGCCAGCCTGGGTGCCGCGCTCGGCAATCAGCTTGCCGATCGCTGCTGCAGCCTCAGCGGTGCTGCCATTGGCAACACTGGACTTGATGTCCTTGTCGAGCGTCGAAGCGGCCGCAAGGGTGCGACCCGTCGTGTCATCGATGATCTGAGCGTAGATATTCTTGTCCGAACGGAAAACCGACAGACGCGGACGACCGAAGGCACGAGCCTTGAGCGCCTTGCGGACACGGGCCTTGCGGCGCTCCGCACCTTTTGCACTAATAGCCATAGCTGGCGCTCCTTACTTCTTCTTGCCTTCTTTGCGGAAGACCTGTTCGCCCAGGTACCGCACGCCCTTGCCCTTGTAGGGCTCTGGAGCACGCCACTCGCGGATATTGGCCGCAACCTGGCCAACCTGCTGCTTGTCCGTACCGGTCACGATGATCTCGGTCGGTGCAGGGACAGCAAGCGTGATGCCCGCAGGGGCTTGGTAGATCACTTCGTGGCTGAACCCAAGCGAAAGCTTGATATCCTTGCCCTGCATAGCAGCGCGATAACCAACACCCTGGATCGCCAGCCGCTTTTCAAAGCCCGTGCTGACACCGGTGACCATGTTCTGGATCAGTGCACGGGTGGTGCCCCAGGCAGCGCGCGCCTCACGGGTGTCGTTGGCCGGAACAACGGTGATGCCGTCGTCGCCCTGCTCAACATTGACAACTTCCATGAGGGGCAGGCTCAGCTCGCCCTTGGGCCCCTTGGCGGTTACGGTGCGACCATTGACGGTCACCGTAACGCCACTCACCGGTGCAACCGGTTTCTTGCCAGTACGTGACATTTTTCAGTTCAATCCTTGAGTAATCGTCTTACCGTGGATCCAGGGCACAAGCCCTAGAACACGCGGCAGAGTACCTCGCCACCGACATTGGCGGCCTTGGCTTCGTGGTCGGCCATCACACCCTTGGGGGTGGAGAGGATCGACACACCCAGGCCATTCGCAACCTGGGGGATATTCTTGACCGACGCATAAACGCGACGGCCCGGACGCGAAACGCGCTCGATGGTGCGAATCACGGGGTCGTTTTCGGCATACTTCAGTTCGATTTCGTATTCGGCAGCGCCGTTCTCGAACTTGGTTTCCGAATAGCCGCGGATGAAGCCTTCGGACTGAAGCACGTCCAGGACGCGGCCACGCAGCGTGGAAGCCGGCGTGGACACGGAAGTCTTGCGGCGCAACTGGGCATTGCGGATGCGGGTCAGCATATCGCCGATGGGATCGGAAAAGCTCATCTCAGATTCTCCTTACCAGCTCGACTTCACGAGGCCGGGAATCATGCCCATGTTGCCAAGCTCACGCAGTGCAATACGGCTCATCTTGAGCTTACGGTAGTAAGCACGTGGACGACCCGACACTTCGCAACGGTTACGCACCCGCACCTTGGCGGAATTGCGAGGCAGTTCGGCCAGCTTGAGCTGGGCGGCGAAACGCTGATCGATGGGGATCGACTGATCCTTGGTCTGCGCCTTGAGAGCTGCGCGCTTGCCGGCATACTGCTTGGCGAGCGCAACGCGCTTCTTGTTCTTTTCAATGGAGCTGGTCTTGGCCATGTCCTGTTCCTTATCCTTCCCCTGCCCGCTTACTGGCGGAACGGGAAGTTGAATGCCTTGAGAAGCGCGCGCGCCTCATCATCGCTCTTGGCCGTCGTCGCAATGACGATGTCCATGCCCCAGACCTGGTCAACCTGATCGTAGTTGATTTCCGGGAAGATGATATGTTCCTTGATGCCCATAGCGTAGTTGCCACGGCCGTCAAATGAATTCGGATTGAGGCCGCGGAAATCTCGCACGCGGGGCAGCGCAATGTTGACCAGACGGTCAAGGAATTCATACATGCGCGTCTTGCGCAGCGTGACCTTGACGCCCAGCGGCATGTCTTCGCGCACCTTGAAGCCGGCGATCGACTTGCGAGCATGGGTGATCACGGGCTTCTGGCCGGCAATCTTTTCCAGATCGCCCGCAGCGCTCTTGACCTTCTTGGTGTCGTTGACGGCTTCGCCAACGCCCATATTCAGCACGATCTTGTCGAGCTTGGGCATTTCCATGACGTTCTTGTAGGAGAACTGCTCCTGAAGAACCTTGCGGATATTTTCTTCATACTCGGTACGAAGCCGCGGAATGTAAGCGGTCTCAGCCATCGATCACATCTCCGGTCGACTTGGCAACGCGCGTCTTGACGCCGTCGTTGATCTGGAAACCGACGCGGGTGGGCTTGCCATCCTTGTCGGCGAGCGCGATGTTCGACAAATGGATCGGGGCTTCCTTGGTGAATATCCCTGCATCGGTCGACGCGGTCTGCTTAGTGTGGCGACGAACCAGGTTGATACCCTGGACCAGCGCCTTGGTTTCGGTCGGGATGACCTGCAGGACCTGCCCGGTCTTGCCCTTGTCCTTGCCGGCCAGGACGACGACCTTGTCGCCCTTTTTAATCTTGGCAGCCATTACAGCACCTCTGGCGCGAGCGAAATGATCTTCATGTGGTTCTTGGCGCGAAGCTCGCGCGGAACTGGTCCGAAGATACGAGTGCCGATTGGCTCTTTCTGATTGTTGATCAGAACCGCGGCATTCTTGTCGAAGCGGATTACGGTGCCATCGGGACGACGGATGTCGAACGCCGTGCGAACGACCACGGCCTTCATGACCTGGCCCTTCTTGACACGGCCACGTGGAATGGCATCCTTGACGGAGACGACGATGATGTCGCCGACCGAAGCGTACTTGCGGTGCGAACCGCCGAGTACCTTGATGCACATGACCCGCTTGGCGCCGGAGTTGTCGGCGACATCGAGATTGGACTGCATCTGGATCATGGCGTAGCACCTTCCTGAGCCGCGTCCTGAACCAGCGTCCAGCGCTTGTTCTTGGAAATCGGCGCACACTCTTCGATCCAAACGATCTGCCCGACCTTGGCCAGATTGGCCTCGTCATGGGCGTGATACTTCTTGGACCGGCGAACCGTCTTCTTCATCACGGGATGCGTGAAGCGGCGCTCAACGCGCACCACGACCGTCTTCTCATTGGCGTCGGAGACCACAGTCCCCTGCAAAACGCGCTTTGGCATGGTCGCGGCTCCTTACTTCGCTGCGTTCTTTTCGCCGAGGATCGTCTTGATCCGCGCGATGTCGCGGCGGACGGACTTTACCTGGGCCGGCTTTTCCAGCTGCTGGGTAGCACGCTGGAAACGCAGGTTGAACTGTTCTTTCTTGAGGTCGACGAGCTGATCCTTCAGTTCGTCTGCGGTCTTGCTCCGCACATCACTGGCTTTCATGCTCGCAGTCCTTAGTCGGCAATGCGGGTAACAACCCGCGTCATGATCGGAAGCTTCATTGCGCCAAGGCGCAGCGCTTCCTTGGCAACGTCCTCGGGGACGCCGTCGATCTCGAATACAATGCGGCCCGGTTTAACACGAGCAGCCCAGAATTCAACCGAACCCTTGCCCTTACCCATACGCACTTCAGTCGGCTTCTTGGAAACCGGCACATCTGGGAAGATACGGATCCAGACACGACCCTGGCGCTTCATCTCGCGGGTAATGGCGCGACGAGCAGCTTCAATCTGGCGAGCGGTGACCCGCTCTGGCTCAGTTGCCTTGAGGGCATACTGGCCGAAGGCAAGCTCGGTGCCGCCCTTGGCGACGCCGTGGATACGGCCCTTGTGCGCCTTGCGGAACTTAGTCTTTTTTGGTTGCAGCATAATGAACTAACCTTCTTATGCGCGTTCACGATCGCGGTCACCGCGATCAGGCCGCGGACCACGCTCGCTGCGTTCGCTACGCTGACCACCGGCATCGTTGCCTTCAGTCGCGCGACGCTCATGGGCAGTGGGATCGTGCTCAAGAACTTCACCCTTGAAGATCCAGACCTTGATACCGATGATGCCATACGTGGTTTCGGCTTCGGCAGTGCCGTAGTCGATATCAGCACGCAGGGTGTGCAGCGGAACGCGACCTTCCCGGTACCATTCGGTACGAGCGATGTCAGCGCCACCAAGGCGACCACCGACATTCACGCGGATGCCACCAGCGCCCATGCGGATTGCGGTCTGCACAGCACGCTTCATGGCGCGGCGGAAGGCAACACGACGTTCCAGCTGCTGGGCAATGCCTTGGGCAACGAGGGTCGCATCGGTTTCCGGCTTGCGCACTTCAACGATGTTGATGTGCACTTCGCTGTCGGTGTACTTCTTGACCTTGGCGCGGATCTTGTCGATGTCCGCGCCCTTCTTGCCGATCACGATGCCCGGACGGGCGGTGTGGATCGACACGCGGCACTTACGGTGCGGACGCTCGATGACGATCTTGGACACGGCAGCGGCCTTGAGATCCTCGAGCAGAGTCTCGCGGATCTTGAGGTCTTCCTGCAGCAGCGAACCGTATTCGCCCTTGTTGGCGAACCAGCGGCTGTCCCAAGTGCGGTTGATGCCCAGGCGGAAGCCGATTGGATTGATCTTCTGGCCCATTATGCGGCCTCCTCAACTTGCCGGACGATGATCGTCAGATGCGCGAAAGGCTTCTCGATCCGCGACGACCGGCCACGGCCGCGAGCCGTGAAACGCTTCATGACAAGCGAGTTGCCGACATAGGCTTCGGCGACGACGAGCGCGTCGGTATCGAGGCCGTGATTGTTCTCGGCGTTCGCGATGGCGCTCTCGAGCACCTTCTTGACCTGGCCGGAAATGCGCTTGTGCGAGAACTCGAGTTCGGCCAGAGCCTTCTCGACCTTCTTGCCACGGATCAGCTGGGCCAGAAGGTTGAGCTTCTGCGGGCTGATGCGCAGCATGCGCAGCACAGCCTTGGCCTCGTTGTCCTTGAGCGAACGCTGGGTTTTTGGCTTGCCCATCTTACTTCCTCTTGGCCTTCTTGTCGGCCGCATGCCCGTAATAGGTACGGGTAGGAGCGAATTCGCCGAACTTGTGGCCGATCATGTCTTCAGTGACGTTCACCGGAACATGCTTCTGGCCGTTGTGGACGCCGAAGGTGATGCCGACAAACTGCGGCAGAATGGTCGAGCGGCGGCTCCAGATCTTGACCACATCGCTGCGGCCTGACGACTGGGCCTTCTCGGCCTTCTTGAGCAGATAGCCGTCAACAAACGGCCCCTTCCAAATCGAACGGGTCATGTTTTACCTGCCCTTCTTCACGTGGCGGCTACGAACGATGAACTTGTCCGTTGCCTTGTTGCTGCGAGTCTTCTTGCCCTTGGTCGGCTTGCCCCAAGGCGTAACCGGGTGACGGCCACCAGAGGTACGGCCTTCACCACCACCATGCGGGTGATCGATCGGGTTCATGGCCACGCCGCGGGTGACGGGCTTGCGACCCAGCCAACGCGACCGGCCGGCCTTGCCGAGCGAGGTGTTGGAGTGGTCCTGGTTGGAAACCGCGCCAACGGTTGCAAGGCAAGTGCCATGCACGCGGCGCTGTTCACCCGAGTTCAGGCGCAGGATCGCCCAACCCTGGTCGCGACCAACATACTGGGCATAAGCACCAGCCGAGCGAGCGACCTGACCGCCCTTGCGGGGCTTAAGCTCAATGTTGTGCACGATCGTGCCAACGGGCATACGCTCGAGCGGCATTGCATTGCCGGGCTTCACGTCGGCGCCGTTCATCGAAGAGATGACCTTGTCACCAGCCGACAAACGCTGCGGCGCAATGATGTAAGCCTTCTCGCCGTCTTCGTAGATCACCAGGGCGATCCAGGCGGTACGGTTGGGATCATATTCCAGCCGCTCGACAGTGCCGACCGAGTCGAACTTGACGCGCTTGAAGTCAACCAGACGATAGGTCCGCTTGTGACCGCCGCCACGGTGGAACGCAGTGATGCGTCCACGGTTGTTGCGGCCGCCCTTTTTGGACAAACCCTCGGTCAAGGTCTTGACCGGAGCGCCCTTCCAGAGTTCCGAACGATCGGTCGTGATCAGCTGACGACGGCCTTCGGAGGTGGGATTGTAAGTTTTTAGAGCCATTTTTGTCTCTGTCCCTTAGAGGCCGGTCGAAATATCGATCGACTGGCCGTCGACGAGGGTCACGATGGCCTTCTTGACGTCGTTACGAACGCCGATCTTGCCGCGGAAACGCTTCACCTTGCCCTTGCGGACGAGGGTGTTAACTGCCTTCACCTTGACCTGGAAGAGCTGCTCGACGGCGGCCTTGATCTCGGTCTTGCTGGCATCGATTGCCACATCGAAAACAACCTGGTTGTTTTCCGAAGCCATGGTCGACTTTTCAGTCACCACTGGATTGCGGACGATGTCGTAAGCGCTAAGCTTGTTCATGCGAACCTCGCTTCCAGCGCTTCGAGCGCTGCCTTGGTCAGGACGAGCTTTTCACGCTTGAGGATCGAAACAACGTTGATCCCCTGCACCGGCAGCACGTCGATGTGCGGAATGTTGCGGGCGGCCAGAGCGAAGTTCTGGTCCACAGCCGCACCATCGATGATCAGCGCATTGGACCAGGCCAAGTTGCCGAACACGGTGCGAAGCGCCGCAGTCTTGGGAGCAGCAGTCGCAACGCTATCCAGGACGATCAGATCGCCTGCCTTAGCCTTGGCCGACAAAGCATGCTTGAGTGCCAGGGCGCGGACCTTCTTGGGAAGATCGATCGCATGGCTGCGCGGGGTCGGACCGAATGCACGGCCACCACCACGGAACTGGGGAGCCTTGCGATCGCCGTGACGGGCGCCGCCCGAACCCTTCTGCTTCACAAACTTCTTGCCCGTGCGCACGCCTTCCGAACGATGCTTGACATCGTGCGTGCCGGACATGGCCTTGAGCTGCTGGTAGCGAACCATGCGGTGCAGGATGTCCTGCCGCACTTCGAGGCCGAACACGTCGTCAGCAAGCGTAACGCTGCCGTTCGACTGGCCATCAAGAGTGGTTACCTGGAGTTCCATTTATACTGCCTCCCCCGCAACATCAGCGGCGGGCTTGAACGAACCGGGGAAAGCCGCATCCTTGGGAGCGGGCTTCTTGACGGCGTCCTTGATCATGATCCAAGCGCCCTTGGCACCTGGGACCGAACCCTGGATCATGATCAAACCGCGCTCGACATCGGTCTTGACGACCTTGAGGTTCTGCGTGGTGATGCGACGATCGCCCATATGGCCCGGCATCTTCTTGTTCTTGAAGGTCTTGCCCGGGTCCTGACGGCCACCGGTCGAACCGATCGAACGGTGCGACACAGACACACCGTGGGTCGCGCGCAGACCACCAAAGTTCCAGCGCTTCATACCGCCGGCAAAACCCTTACCAATCGAGGTGCCGGTGACATCCACCAGCTGGCCTTCGACGAAGTGGTCAGCCTGCAGCTGCGCGCCGACCTCGATGAGGTTGGCCTCATCAACGCGGAACTCAGCGACGTGGCGCTTTGGCTCGACCTTGGCGACGGCGAACTGGCCGCGTTCTGCCTTGGTCGTATTCTTGGCTTTCGCCTGCCCAGCACCGAGCTGCAACGCCACATAGCCGTCTTTTTCCGCAGTCCGCTGACCTACCACCTGGCAGTTCTGCAGCTCAAGCACCGTGACCGGCACATGCGCGCCGTCATCGGTGAAAATGCGGGTCATGCCCAGCTTCTGTGCGATCAATCCAGAACGCATCGGTTTAAACCTTTTCAAACTGGCGCTGTGCCGGGTCATTGTTTCCCAAGAGGACCCTGTTGGCGGCAAGCGCGAAAATTATGTCACTTAGAGCTTGATTTCGACGTCCACACCGGCGGCGAGGTCGAGCTTCATCAGTGCATCAACCGTCTGGGGAGTCGGATCCACGATGTCGAGAAGACGCTTGTGGGTCCGGATCTCGAACTGCTCGCGCGACTTCTTGTCGATGTGCGGCGAGCGGTTGACGGTGAACTTCTCGATCCGCGTCGGCAGCGGAATTGGGCCGCGTACCTGCGCGCCCGTACGCTTGGCCGTATTGACGATCTCGCGGGTCGAGCTATCGAGCACACGATGGTCAAAGGCCTTGAGCCTGATGCGAATATTTTGACCGTTCATCTTGTGAATCCTGACAGAAATGGACGCGGCGCGCGTCAATCCGCGCGCCGCGAATAAACAGTCGCTCTTACTTAAGGATCTTGGCGACCACGCCGGCGCCGACGGTGCGGCCACCTTCACGGATAGCGAAGCGGAGCTTCTCTTCCATTGCGATCGGAACGATCAGCTGAACGTTCATGTTGATGTTGTCACCAGGCATAACCATTTCCGTGCCTTCCGGCAGGGTCACGATACCGGTCACGTCGGTGGTCCGGAAGTAGAACTGCGGACGGTAGTTACCGAAGAACGGGGTGTGACGGCCGCCTTCTTCCTTGGTGAGGATATAGGCCTCAGCAACGAAGTCGGTGTGTGGGGTCACGGAACCGGGCTTGCACAGAACCTGACCACGCTCCACCTGGGTGCGGTCGATACCACGGATCAGCGCGCCGATGTTGTCGCCAGCCTGGCCCGAGTCGAGCAGCTTGCGGAACATTTCGACACCCGTAACGGTGGTCTTCTGGGTTGCCTTGATGCCGACGATTTCGACTTCTTCGCCAACCTTGACGATGCCGCGTTCAACGCGACCGGTCACCACAGTACCACGACCCGAGATCGAGAACACGTCTTCGATCGGCATCAGGAACGGCTGGTCAACAGGACGCTCTGGCTGCGGGATGTACTCGTCAACGGTCTTCATCAGCGCCAGAACGGCGTCGTGACCAAGAGCCTTGTCCGAGTCCTCGAGAGCGGCCAAGGCCGAACCCTTGGTGATCGGGATATCATCGCCGGGGAATTCGTACGAGCTCAGGAGCTCGCGGACTTCCAGCTCAACCAGCTCAAGCAGTTCCGGATCGTCGACCATGTCGCACTTGTTCAGGAACACCACGAGAGCAGGCACGCCAACCTGACGGGCCAGCAAGATGTGCTCGCGAGTCTGGGGCATTGGGCCGTCAGCAGCCGACACGACCAGGATCGCGCCGTCCATCTGGGCTGCGCCGGTGATCATGTTCTTCACATAGTCGGCGTGGCCGGGGCAGTCCACGTGAGCGTAGTGCCGATTGGCAGTCTCATACTCAACGTGAGCGGTGTTGATGGTGATGCCACGGGCCTTTTCTTCGGGCGCCGCGTCGATCTGGTCGTACGCCTTGAAGGTCGCGCCACCGGTTTCGGCCAGAACCTTGGTGATGGCTGCGGTCAGCGAGGTCTTGCCATGGTCAACGTGACCGATGGTGCCGATGTTGCAGTGAGGCTTATTGCGGGAAAACTTTTCCTTGCCCATTGCTTCTCTCCGTATCGGTTAGCCCTGCGGCCAACCTAGTTTCAGTTTCTTGTTTAGGCGTACTTGGCCTGGACTTCGTCAGCGACTGCCTGTGGCACTTGCTCGTAGTGGTCGAACGTCATCGTATATTGTGCACGACCCTGGCTCATGGAGCGCAGCGAGTTCACATAGCCGAACATGTTCGCGAGCGGCACATAGGCATTCACCACCTGAAGGACACCACGACTCTCGGTTCCATGAATTTGGCCCCGACGGGAGTTCAGGTCGCCGATGACGTCGCCCATGTAATCTTCCGGCGTGACAACTTCAACCTTCATGATGGGCTCCAGGATTTTTGGAGCCGCTTTACGAAGACCTTCGTTGAAACCAGCACGACCGGCGATTTCGAATGCCAGCACCGAGGAGTCAACATCGTGGTAGGCGCCTTCGGTCAGCGTCACCTTGACGTCCACGATCGGGAACCCGATCAACGGACCGGCAGCCATCACCGACTTCACGCCCTTTTCGACGCCCGGGATATATTCCTTGGGCACCGAGCCACCAACAACGGCGTTGACGAACTCAAGACCCTTGCCGACTTCACCTGGCTCAACCGTCAGCTTGACACGAGCGAACTGGCCCGAACCACCCGACTGCTTCTTGTGGGTATAGTCCACATCGGCCTTGCGGGTGATGGTCTCACGATAAGCCACCTGCGGCTGACCGATATTGGCTTCCACCTTGAACTCGCGACGCATGCGATCAACGAGAATGTCGAGGTGCAACTCGCCCATGCCCGAGATAATGGTCTGACCCGATTCTTCGTCGGTCTTGACGCGGAACGACGGATCTTCTGCAGCAAGACGATTGAGCGCAAGACCCATCTTTTCCTGGTCGGCCTTCGACTTCGGTTCAACCGAGATATCGATAACCGGCTCGGGGAAGATCATGCGTTCAAGGATAACCGGAGCATTCTGCGCGCAAAGCGTATCGCCCGTGGTCGTGTCCTTGAGGCCAACGATAGCGACGATGTCGCCAGCGAAGGCTTCGGTGATCTGCTCGCGGCTGTTGGCGTGCATCTGGAACATACGGCCGACGCGTTCGCGCTTTTCCTTGACCGTGTTTTCCAGCATTGCGCCCTGCTCGATGTGACCCGAGTAGATGCGGCAGAAGGTCAACGAACCCATGTGCGGATCGTTGGCAATCTTGAAGGCCAGCATCGACAGCGGCTCATTGTCGTCGGCGTGACGCTCGATCGGCGCTTCCGTACGGGCATCGATACCCTGGATGGCCGGAACGTCAGCAGGCGACGGCAAGTAGTCGATCACGCCGTCCAGCAAAGGCTGCACGCCCTTGTTCTTGAAGGCGGAGCCCGCAAAGATCAGGAAGAACTTGGCGTCGATAACACCGCGACGAAGCAGCCGGCGGATCGTATCGTTGTTCGGCACTTCGCCGTTCAGGTACGCTTCCATGGCGTCGTCGTCGAGTTCAACCGCGGCTTCGATCAGCGCTTCGCGATACTTCTCGGCTTTGTCCTTGAGATCTTCGGGGATCTCAACAACGTCCCACTGGGCCCCGAGCTCTTCGTTGCGCCAGACCAGAGCGTTCATCTCGATCAGGTCGACAACGCCCTTGAACTCATTCTCAGCGCCGATCGGCAGCTGAACCGGAACGCCCTTGGCACCAAGACGCGAACCGACCATCTCGACGCAGCGATAAAAATCGGCGCCGATCTTGTCCATCTTGTTCACGAAGATCAGACGGGGAACCCGGTACTTGTCGGCCTGACGCCAAACGGTCTCGGTCTGTGGCTCAACACCAGCATTGGCGTCCAGCAGGGCAACGGCACCGTCGAGCACACGCAACGAACGCTCAACTTCAATGGTGAAGTCAACGTGGCCGGGGGTGTCGATGATGTTGAAGCGGTGCTGGGTACCGTTGCGGTCTTTCCAGAACGTGGTCGTGGCAGCAGACGTGATCGTGATGCCGCGTTCCTGCTCCTGCTCCATCCAGTCCATGGTCGCGGCGCCGTCGTGGACTTCGCCGATCTTATGGGACTTACCGGTGTAGTACAGAATGCGCTCAGTCGTAGTCGTCTTGCCAGCATCGATGTGCGCCATGATGCCGAAGTTACGATAGAGCGGAATTGGATATTCGCGTGCCATAGGGCGCTCCTACTACCAGCGGTAGTGCGAGAAGGCACGGTTGGCGTCAGCCATACGGTGCGTATCTTCGCGTTTCTTGACGGCCTGACCACGCCCGTTCACAGCATCCATGAGCTCGCCAGAAAGGCGCTCACGCATGGTGTTCTCACCGCGCTTGCGGGCCGAGTCGATCAGCCAGCGAATGGCAAGAGCCTGCTGACGGTCGGCACGGACCTCGACGGGAACCTGGTAGGTTGCACCGCCAACACGGCGCGAACGAACTTCCACAGCCGGACGGATGTTGTCGAGCGCGGTATGGAACACCGTGATCGGGTCCTGCTTGATCTTGGCTTCGACGATATCGAACGCACCATAAACGATGGACTCGGCAGCGGACTTCTTGCCGTCCTTCATCAGGGAGTTCATGAACTTGGTTACGACGAGATCACCGAACTTGGGATCAGGGATAACGTCACGCTTTTCTGCGCGGTGGCGACGGGACATGACTCTCTCCTTACTTCGGACGCTTCGCGCCGTACTTCGAACGACGCTGCTTGCGGTCCTTCACGCTCTGGGTGTCAAGGACACCGCGGAGCACGTGATAACGAACACCCGGAAGATCGCGAACACGACCGCCACGGATCAGCACAACCGAGTGCTCCTGGAGGTTGTGGCCTTCGCCCGGAATGTACGAGATCACCTCGCGGGAGTTGGTCAGGCGCACCTTGGCAACCTTGCGAAGGGCCGAGTTCGGCTTCTTCGGAGTGGTCGTATAGACACGGGAGCACACGCCGCGCTTCTGCGGATTGGCTTCCATTGCGGGAACCTTGTTCCGCTTGGGCTTGCTGGCGCGTGGTTTGCGGATCAGCTGATTAATGGTCGGCATTGAGCTCTTTCCATCGTCCAAATTCATTTCGATCGTGACAAGCAAACCAAAATAGCGCTCACCTGACCCCCTAAGGGGTATGGCGGCGCCTCAATTGCAGCGGACCACGCGCCAACAAAGGCGGCAGTCATGCGCACAAGGATTTACTTCGTCTATCTACCCACAGTGTGTTTGAGTGTCCTGGATGCCCGCGCTAGGTGGCAGGTACCCGAAGCGACAATCACGACCGACCGCTAAGGTATGGGCTGTTTAGAGGCGGAGAGTCGTTCCGTCAAGGATTCTTTCGTGATTTTGCGCATTGGAGGCATGCGTCAAATATTCAGCATGTTGAGATTTGCGACCTTCATGGCGGTTCAACCATGCTTCTCCTTTCGGGCGCCACGCCCTTCCTCCAAAGCAGTGAAAGTGTAGTGTTCGATCGAGCAACAGCCCCTTGGCTGTCAGCCCACCATGGAGGTTTTGATGAGAGTTATAGCAAAGACTGCCGGCGCATTCATGGTGCTCGCTTTTACCGGCATTGCCACAGGGCAAGAGGCGATTACCGGGGCCGATGTGGATGCGGTTCTAGCGGCAGCAACCGAGTACGGTACAGCAGTCCTTTCGGCTCAGCCCAACGGGGATCCACTGATCAATGGCAAGATCGGAGAAGTCGGCTATCAGATCTTGTTCCGCAACTGCACGGACAATGCCGACTGTGAGGACATCAACTTCTTTCTTGGCTTTGTTGATGTGAAGCCAACGCTGGAGGTGATCAACGAGTGGAATGCATCCAAGCGTTTTAGCCGCGCCTACCTCGACCAGGACAAGGACGCGTGTGTCGAGATGGACATCGATCTGGTCGAAGGGGTGAGCCCGGCCTACCTTAGTTCGCAAGTAGCAATCTGGACCATGGTGGTCGAGCAATTCGCAGATCACGTCGGTTACACGGCGCCGTCCTAGGCGCTTAGACCGCTGCCTTCGCCTCGTTCGCCATCGTTGAACCGCCACTGCGGGAGCGAGATGTGCAGCTAGCATAAAGAAAGGGGGCCTTGCGGCCCCCTCCCCTAAATCGCAGTAGCCGGTCTTACTCGGCTGCTGTTGGCGCCGGGATCTGGACGGTCGACGCCTGGCGACGGCGCTCCTCGAGGATAAGGTCGTCGCGCTTGGCGGCGATCATCCGTGCAGAGGAGATACCCGCGCCGGTGCCGGCTGGGATCAGACGGCCCACGATCACGTTCTCCTTGAGACCCTCGAGCAAATCGGCCTTGCCCGAAACCGCTGCTTCCGTGAGAACGCGGGTGGTTTCCTGGAACGAGGCTGCCGACACGAACGAGCGGGTCTGGAGCGACGCCTTGGTGATGCCGAGCAGGACCGGGTTGGCGGTTGCCGGCTTCTTGCCTTCGCTGACCAGCTGGTCGTTGAGTTCGTCGAAATCCAGCTTGTCGAGCTGCTCGTCCTTGAGCAGGCCGGACTCACCGGGATCCACGATCTCGACCTTCTGCAGCATCTGGCGAACAATCACCTCGATGTGCTTGTCGTTGATCAGCACGCCCTGCAGTCGATAGACCTCCTGGATTTCATTGACGAGGTAACGAGCAAGCTCCTCCACGCCCTTGATGGCCAGGATATCATGCGGCGCCGGGTTGCCGTCGAGGATGTACTCACCCTTTTCAATGGCGTCGCCTTCCTGAAGGTGGAAGGGCTTGCCCTTGGGGATCAGGTACTCGACGGGCTCTGCACCTTCCTCATGCGGCTCGATGATGACGCGACGCTTGTTCTTGTAGTCGCGACCGAACCGGACGGTACCATCGATCTCAGCGATGATGGCGTGGTCCTTCGGACGACGAGCTTCGAACAATTCGGCAACCCGTGGGAGACCGCCCGTGATGTCCTTGGTCTTGGCCGATTCCAGCGGAATACGGGCCAGCACGTCACCGGGCGCAACCTTCTCGCCGGGTTCAACCGCAATGACGGCATCAACCGAGAGCAGGTAACGAGCGTCGCCGCCACGTTCCACCTTCTGGACCACACCACCTCGGGCAATGGCAATCGCGGGCTTGAGGCCCTCGCCACGCTGGTTGGTGCGCCAGTCGATGACAACGCGCTTGGTGAAGCCGGTGGCTTCGTCGGTGTTTTCCGCAACCGAGGCACCATCGACGAGATCTTCGAACACGACCTCGCCTTCAACTTCGGCAAGCACTGGACGGGTGTAGGGATCCCATTCAGCCAAACGCTGACCACGCCGCACCGTGTCGCCTTCAGCGACGAGGAGCTTGGAGCCGTAAGTCACCTTATGGGTAGCCCGCTCCTTACCGTCGGCATCGAGAATTGCCAGCGACACGTTACGCGACATCACCACATGGCGACCGCCCTCGATCTTGGCGAGGTTCGGATTACGAACGGCAATCGTGCCTTCCGCACCGGCCTCAAGGAACGAGGAGTCGACCACCTGCGCCGTGCCACCAATGTGGAACGTACGCATGGTGAGCTGGGTGCCGGGTTCACCGATGGACTGAGCAGCGATAACGCCAACAGCCTCACCCATGTTGACCGGCGTACCGCGGGCCAAGTCACGACCATAGCAGGCCGCGCAGGTACCCTGACGCATGTCGCAGGTCAGCGGGGAGCGAATCCGGATCGACTGGATGCGCGCTTCCTCGATGATGTCGATATGCTTTTCTTCCAGCAGCGTACCCTTGGTGGCGATCAGATCACCAGACAGCGGATGGAAGATGTCGTCGGCAGCGGTGCGACCAAGTACCCGCTGACCGATGGAGGCCACGATCTGGCCGGCATCGACAATCGGCTCCATGGTCAGGCCACGCTCGGTGCCGCAATCATTTGACACGATGATCGCGTCCTGCGCCACGTCCACCAGGCGACGAGTGAGATAGCCCGAGTTCGCGGTCTTCAATGCCGTATCAGCGAGACCCTTACGGGCACCGTGGGTGGAGTTGAAGTATTCGAGAACGTTGAGGCCTTCCTTGAAGTTAGCCGTGATCGGGGTCTCGATGATCGAGCCATCGGGACGGGCCATTAGACCACGCATACCAGCCAGCTGCTTCATCTGTGCCGGTGAACCACGCGCGCCTGAGTGGCTCATCATGTAGACGGAGTTGATGGGCTTTTGGCGACCGGTTTCTTCGTCGATTTGGACGGTGCGGATGGCTTCCATCATCTTTTCGGCCACGGCGTCGCCGCATTTGGCCCAGGCGTCAACGACCTTGTTGTACTTCTCGCCCTGAGTAATCAGGCCGTCATTGTACTGCTGCTCGAACTCTTCGACTTGCTTACGGGCAGCTTCCACGATCGTGTACTTGGACGCCGGGATCACCATGTCGTCCTTGCCGAACGAGATGCCAGCGTCGCAGGCGTTCTTGAAGCCGAGCTGCATGACTCGGTCACAGAAGATCACGGTCTCCTTCTGACCGCAGCCACGGTAAACCGTGTCGATCATCTTGGAGATCATCTTCTTGGTCATCAGCTGGTTGGCCGTCGAGAACGGCACCGCCGGGTTCTTGGGCAGGATCTGCCCAATCAGCATGCGGCCAGGAGTGGTTTCCACGATCTCGGTGGTCTTGTTGCCCGCTTCATCGAAGCTGGTGACACGGCCTTTGATCTTGGTGTGGAGGGTCACAACCTTGTTGTCGAGGGCATGCTCGAGCTCGGCATAAGAGCCGAACACCATGCCTTCGCCCGGCTCCTTCTCGTTCATCAACGAGAGGTAGTAGAGGCCCAGCACGATATCCTGCGAGGGCACAATGATCGGCTGACCATTGGCGGGGTGCAGGATGTTGTTGGTCGACATCATCAGCACGCGCGCTTCCAGCTGCGCTTCGAGCGACAGCGGAACGTGCACGGCCATCTGGTCACCGTCGAAGTCGGCGTTGAAAGCCGAGCAAACGAGCGGATGCAGACGGATGGCCTTGCCTTCGATCAGGATGGGCTCGAAGGCCTGGATGCCCAGACGGTGGAGCGTGGGCGCACGGTTCAGCAGAACCGGGTGCTCGCGGATCACTTCGTCAAGGATATCCCAGACTTCGGGCTTTTCCTTCTCAACCAGCTTCTTGGCCTGCTTGACGGTCGAGGAGAAACCCTTTGCCTCAAGGCGCGAGTAGATAAAGGGCTTGAAGAGCTCAAGCGCCATCTTCTTGGGCAGGCCGCACTGGTGCAGTTTGAGGTTGGGACCAACGGTGATGACCGAACGGCCGGAATAGTCGACGCGCTTGCCGAGCAGGTTCTGGCGGAACCGGCCCTGCTTGCCCTTGAGCATATCGGACAGCGACTTGAGCGGACGCTTGTTGGCACCGGTGATGGTGCGGCCACGGCGGCCGTTGTCGAACAGCGCGTCCACAGCTTCCTGCAGCATGCGCTTTTCGTTGCGGATGATGATGTCGGGCGCACGTAGCTCGATCAGGCGCTTCAACCGGTTGTTGCGGTTGATGACGCGACGATAAAGGTCGTTCAGATCGGACGTGGCAAAGCGGCCACCATCCAGCGGTACCAGCGGGCGCAGCTCGGGCGGAATGACCGGGATGACGGTCATGATCATCCATTCGGGCTTGTTGCCCGACACGATGAACTGCTCGACGATCTTGAGGCGCTTGGCGAGCTTTTTGGGCTTAAGCTCGGTGGTGGACTCGGCAATCTCGACACGCAGGTCAGCGGCGATCTTTTCGAGATCGAGCGCCAGCAGGATGTCGCGAATGGCTTCAGCGCCGATCTTGGCGGTGAAGCTGTCGGCACCGTATTCGTCCTGAGCGTCCAGGAACTGCTCTTCGGTCAGCAGCTCGTGCTGGGTGAAGGGGCTGAGGCCCGGATCGAGAATAACGTAGTTCTCGAAGTAAAGAATGCGCTCGATGTCCTTGAGCGTCATATCGAGCAAGAGCGCGATACGGGACGGCAAAGACTTCAGGAACCAGATGTGAGCAACGGGCGCGGCCAATTCAATATGGCCCATGCGCTCGCGACGCACGCGGCTGAGGGTCACCTCAACGCCGCACTTTTCGCAGATGACGCCCTTGAACTTCATGCGCTTGTACTTGCCGCACAAGCATTCGTAGTCCTTCACAGGGCCAAAGATGCGCGCGCAGAAAAGACCGTCGCGTTCAGGCTTGAACGTACGATAGTTGATGGTCTCGGGCTTCTTGATCTCGCCGTAGGACCAGCTCAGGATCTTCTCGGGCGAAGCGATGGAGATCTTCATCTGATCGAAGGTCTGCACCGGGACAGCCGGATTAAACGGGTCCATGACGTGGGAATGATGGTTCATTCAAACTCTCCTCTACCCGCCCAGGCCGTGGTTTCGCCACAGACCTGAACGGATGATGAACGGGATGGGGAAGTGCCGGATTATTCCGCCGCTTCCTGAGGAGGTGCGAGCTCCGCTTCGGCCTGACCGAGGTCGCCGCCGAGGTCGCGCATGTCGAGTTCGACATTGAGACCGAGCGAACGGATTTCCTTGACCAGAACGTTGAAGCTCTCGGGGATGCCCGGCTCGAACGTATCGTCGCCGCGCACAATGGATTCATAGACCTTGGTACGACCGGTAACGTCGTCCGACTTGATGGTGAGCATTTCCTGGAGCGTGTAAGCCGCGCCATAGGCTTCGAGAGCCCACACTTCCATCTCGCCGAAACGCTGTCCGCCGAACTGTGCCTTGCCGCCCAGCGGCTGCTGGGTAACCAGGGAGTACGGGCCGATCGAACGGGCGTGGATCTTGTTGTCCACCAGGTGGTCGAGCTTGAGCATATAGATATACCCAACCGTCACCTGCCGATCGAACTGCTCGCCCGAGCGACCGTCGAACACGGTGGACTGACCCGAGCCCTTGAGCCCTGCCCGCTCCAGCATCTCAACGATGTCGGCTTCCTTGGCGCCATCAAACACCGGGGTCGCGATCGACACGCCCTTGGAGAGGTGTTCGCCGAGGCGGATCAGACCGTCGTCATCGAGATCGGTGATGGATTCATCACCGGCAAACAGCGCACCCACTTCCGCACGCAGCGGCTTGAGGTCACCCTTTTGCTGATAGATGCGCACCATCTCGTCGATCTTCTTGCCCATGCCGGCGCAAGCCCAGCCCAGGTGAGTCTCGAGGATCTGACCCACATTCATGCGCGAAGGCACGCCGAGCGGGTTGAGCACGATATCCACCGAAGTGCCGTCTTCGAGATAAGGCATGTCTTCGATGGGCACGATGCGCGACACCACACCCTTGTTGCCGTGACGGCCGGCCATCTTGTCGCCTGGCTGGATCTTGCGCTTGGTCGCGATGAAGACCTTGACCATCTTCATCACGCCCGGAGGCAGTTCGTCACCGCGCTGCAGCTTGTCCACCTTGTCGATGAAGCGCTGCTCGAGCAGACGACGGCTTTCCTCGTACTGGGCGTGCAAGGCTTCCATCTCGGTCATGACCTTGTCGTCATCGACCGCGAACTGCCACCACTTGGAGCGGGGCTGGGCCTCGAACATCTGGTCATTGAGGCGGGTGCCGACGACATAGCCCTTCGGGCCAGCAGTGGCAGCCTTGCCAAACAGCATTTCCTTGAGACGCGCATAAACGTTGCGGTCCAGGATCGACTGTTCGTCATCACGGTCCTTGGCGAGACGCTCGATTTCCTCGCGCTCGATGGCCATGGCGCGCTCGTCCTTGTCGATGCCGTGGCGATTGAACACGCGCACTTCAACAACAGTACCAGCATCGCCGGGCGGAACGCGGAGCGAGGTATCGCGAACGTCGGAAGCCTTTTCACCAAAGATGGCGCGGAGGAGCTTTTCTTCCGGCGTCATCGGCGACTCGCCCTTGGGCGTGATCTTGCCCACGAGAATGTCGCCTGGCATCACTTCGGCACCGATATGGACGATACCGGCTTCGTCGAGGTTCTTGAGCGCTTCTTCCGACACGTTCGGAATGTCGCGCGTGATTTCCTCAGGACCAAGCTTGGTGTCGCGGGCCATAACTTCATATTCCTCGATGTGGATCGAGGTGAAGACGTCCTGCATCGCGATCTTCTCGCTCAGCAGAATGGAGTCTTCGAAGTTGTAGCCGTTCCAGGGCATGAACGCGACGAGCACGTTGCGGCCCAGAGCCAGATCGCCCAGTTCAGTCGAGGGACCATCGGCGATGATGTCGCCCTGGTTCACATGGTCGCCCACGACCACCAGCGGACGCTGGTTGATGCAGGTGGACTGGTTGGAGCGCTGGAACTTCATCAGGTTGTAGATGTCGACGCCAGTCTTGCTCGCATCGGTTTCTTCGGTCGCCCGAATAACGATACGGGTCGCGTCCACCTGATCAACGATGCCCTTGCGCTTGGCCACGATGGCGGCGCCGGAGTCACGGGCAACCACAGCTTCCATGCCGGTGCCGACAAACGGCGCTTCAGCGCGCAGCAGCGGCACAGCCTGACGCTGCATGTTGGAGCCCATCAGAGCACGGTTGGCGTCGTCGTTCTCGAGGAACGGGATCAGCGAGGCGGCAACCGACACCATCTGCTTGGGGGAAACGTCCATCAGATCGACGTTTTCCTTGGGCGTCAGGCCGTTGTCGCCAGCATGGCGGGCAACCACCAGGTCATGCTCAAGCTCGCCGCTTTCAGTGAAAGTGACGTTGGCCTGGGCGACATAGTGCTTGGCCTCTTCCATGGCGGACAGATAGACCACGTCGTCGGTCAGCTTGCCGTCGACGATCTTGCGGTACGGGGTTTCGATGAAGCCGTATTTGTTGACGCGCGCAAAGGTCGAGAGCGAGTTGATCAGACCGATATTGGGACCTTCAGGGGTCTCAATCGGGCAGATACGACCATAGTGGGTCGGGTGCACGTCGCGCACTTCAAAGCCAGCACGCTCACGGGTGAGACCACCAGGCCCAAGAGCCGACAAGCGGCGCTTATGGGTGATTTCCGAAAGCGGATTGGTCTGATCCATGAACTGGCTGAGCTGGGAAGAACCGAAGAACTCGCGCACGGCGGCAGCCGCCGGCTTGGCGTTGATCAGATCCTGGGGCATGACCGTGTCGATTTCGACCGAGCTCATGCGCTCCTTGATGGCGCGCTCCATGCGGAGCAGACCAAGACGATAGGAATTTTCCATCAGCTCGCCGACCGAGCGCACGCGGCGATTGCCGAGATTGTCGATGTCGTCGATTTCGCCACGGCCGTCGCGCAGATCCACGAGGGTGCGCACGACTTCAACGATGTCTTCCTTGCGCAGGGTGCGCATGGTGTCGGGAGCGTCGAGCTCAAGGCGCATGTTCATCTTGACGCGGCCCACGGCGGACAGGTCATAGCGCTCGCTGTCAAAGAACAGCGACTTGAACATGGCTTCGGCGGTATCAACGGTCGGCGGTTCGCCGGGACGCATCACGCGATAGATGTCGAACAGCGCGTCTTCACGCGACTCGTTCTTGTCGATGGCAAGCGTGTTGCGCAGGTAAGCGCCCACATTGATGTGGTCGATATCGAGCAGGGGCAGCTCATCGAAACCGAGGTCAACCAGGGTGGCAAGCACCTTCTCGTCCAGCTCGTCGCCAGCTTCGGCATAGATCTCGCCGGTCTGGAGATTGACCAGATCCTCGGCCAGATACATGCCGTAGAGATCGGCATCGGTCGCCAGCAAATGGGTCAAACCATTCTCGGCCAGCTTCTTGGCCTGGCGAGCAGACAGCTTCTTGCCGCCTTCATGGACGACGTCGCCGGTCTTGGCGTCGATCAGGTCATGGCTGGGCTTGGCACCCTTCCACTTCTCGGCGTCATACGGCACCTGCCAACCGCTCGCGGTCTTTTCGTACTGGAGCGTGGTGTAATAGGTCGCGAGGATTTCCTCGGCATCCATGCCGAGTGCCTTGAGCAGCGAGGTCACCGGGATCTTGCGACGCCGATCGATACGCGCATAGACGATGTCCTTGGCATCGAATTCCAGATCGAGCCAGGAGCCGCGGTAGGGAATGATGCGGCCTGCGAACAGGAGCTTGCCCGAGGAGTGGGTCTTGCCCTTGTCGTGATCAAAGAACACGCCAGGCGAACGGTGCATCTGGGAAACGATGACGCGCTCGGTACCGTTGACGATAAAGGTGCCGTTGGAGGTCATGAAGGGCATGTCGCCCATATAGACGTCCTGCTCCTTGATATCCTTTACCGAGCGGGCGCCGGTTTCCTCGTCCACTTCAAACACGATCAGCCGCAGCGTCACCTTGAGCGGGGCAGCGAAAGTGATATCGCGCGCACGGCACTCGTCGATGTCGTATTTGGGCTGCTCGAATTCGTATTTCACAAATTCGAGAGAAGCGGTGTTGGAAAAGTCGGTGATGGGGAACACCGAACGAAATACGGATTGAAGCCCTTCATCGGGACGGCCGCCTTCGGGCTCGTCTACGAGAAGAAACTGATCATAGGAGGCCTTCTGGACCTCGATCAGGTTGGGCATCTCCGTGACTTCGCGAATGGAACCGAAGGACTTGCGTACCTTGCGGCGGCCGTTGAACGTGGTAGCCATGAAAGCTCCTGTTTCTCTGCGATTGTCTCGGAGGCACCTAGCCAAAGCCCCGACTATCAGCCGTCGGGGATCGGGATATGTGCCCTTGTGGGGTCTAGTCGTTTAGGCTCAGCGATGGCTCAAGGCCCTGCCCCAGCCATGGGAAGGGAAGACATGAAACGTCAAACAACCCCATGGCCAATAACCATGAGGTTTCGGGACGTCAGCGTGCCTCAGACATCGAAATCGTCATATGTTCCGCAAATTGGCGCCAGGACCTATCCAACCGGTCCGGCGATTCGTTTCCAAGCTGAAACGATAAAGCGAAATGGCACATAGCGCGCCATTTCGCAAATTGCAAGGGGTAAAAGCGAACTTACTTGAGTTCGACCTTGGCGCCGGCAGCTTCCAGCTTCTTCTGGATGTCTTCGGCTTCAGCCTTGGTGGCGCCTTCCTTGATGGCCTTGGGAGCCGATTCAACGAGTGCCTTGGCTTCGCCCAGGCCCAGGCCGGTGATGGCGCGGACTTCCTTGATGACGTTGATCTTGTTCTCGCCGAAGGAGGCGAGGATCACGTCAAATTCGGTCTTTTCTTCAGCAGCAGGAGCGGCAGCGCCGCCGCCAGCAGCGGCAACAGCAACAGGAGCTGCAGCCGAAACGCCCCACTTTTCTTCAAGCATCTTGGACAGCTCGGAAGCTTCCAGAACGGTCAGGGCAGACAGGTCGTCTACGATCTTGGCGAGATCAGCCATTTGATAAATCTCTTCTTTTCAGGTGTTCAGTTCAAACCGGTTCCAGAGGGAACCATGGGGGTTACGCTGCTTCGTTGCTCTTTTCCGCGTGAGCGGCCAACACGCGCGCGATACCACCAGCCGGAGCGACGATGACCGAAGCGATACGGGTCGCGGGCTGCTTGAGCATCCCGGCGAGCGTGGCGCGCAGTTCATCGAGCGACGGCATGGTCGACAAGGCCTTGACGCTGTTTGCGTCGAGAGCGGTCTTGCCCATGACGCCACCAAGAACGACGTATTTCGCGTTCTTGTCGGCAAATTTCTGCGCCAGCTTGGGCGCAGTCATGGGGTCTTCCGCATAGGCGATGACGATCGGACCGGTAAACAGGTCCGAGATGTCGGCGTGGTCGGTGTCTTTAAGAGCAAGCTTGGCAAGACGGTTTTTTGCGATCTTCACATAGCCACCGGCACCCTTCACCTCACGGCGAAGCGATTCCAGATTGGCCACGGTCAGACCGGCATTCTGCGCGAGGACGATCGACCCAGCGCCCGAGAGGGCTGACTGAAGCGATGCGACAAGCTCACGCTTTTCCGCTCTTTCCACTGCTAGTCTCCACATTGAGCCCGACAAGAAACAATGCCGGGCCATTGCCAATTGCTGCCCTCCGATCTCCCGAAGGAGGAGAGGAGCAACGGTTACATGCCTGTCAACCGTGCTGCCCGGATGGGCAACTGGCCTGGTTCGAACCTTGAACACCCCGGCCCTTGCGGGCCGGAAAATCCTTGGTCTTCACCCCATCTATGCTGGCGTCGGTGGACATTAAGCTGATCCAGATCGATCAGCACCGGCAGTCTCGGACAGGACTTACGCACCCGACAGGCGAACCAATCGGGTGCGGTCCGGGCGGCGAACCGCCCGAATTTCGTTTTAGAGCGCGGAAGCCGGCTCTACGTGCACGCCGGGGCCCATGGTCGAGGACACGGCAACGCGCTTGACATAGGTGCCCTTGGCACCGGCGGGCTTGCTCTTCTGCACGGCGTCGGTGAACGCCTTGATGTTCTGCAGGAGGGCTTCGTCCGAGAACGAAACCTTGCCAACGCCAGCATGCAGGATACCGGCCTTTTCGACGCGGTATTCAACAGCGCCACCCTTGGCGGCCTTGACGGCGCCAGCGACGTCCATGGTCACGGTGCCGACCTTGGGGTTCGGCATCAGGTTGCGTGGCCCGAGGATCTTACCGAGACGACCAACGATGGGCATCATGTCAGGGGTGGCAATGCAGCGATCGAAATCGATCTTGCCGCCCTGGATCTGCTCCATCAGGTCTTCGGCGCCAACAATGTCGGCACCAGCAGCGGTGGCTTCATCAGCCTTGGCGCCACGGGCGAACACGGCGACGCGCACGGTCTTGCCGGTACCATTGGGCAGGCTCACAACGCCGCGGACCATCTGGTCGGCGTGGCGGGGATCAACACCCAGATTGATGGCAACTTCGATGGTTTCGTCGAACTTGGCGGTGGCGCGTTCCTTGACCATCTTGATTGCCTCATCAAGCTTGTAGAGCTTGTTGCGGTCGATGCCTTCGCGTGCCTTGACGGTCTTCTTACCGATATGTGCCATCTATCAACCCTCGACCTGGATGCCCATGGAACGGGCGGAGCCGGCGATCATCGACACAGCAGCGTCGACATTGTCGGCATTGAGATCCTTCATCTTCTTTTCGGCGATTTCGCGCAGCTGAGCCTGCGTGATGGTGCCAGCCGATTCCTTGCCCGGAAGCTTGGAGCCGGACTTGAGGTTGACGGCCTTCTTGATGAAGTAGGTCACCGGGGGAGACTTCATCTCGAAAGTGAAGCTCTTGTCGGCATAGGCAGTGATCACGACTGGAATGGGCGAACCCTTTTCCATTTCCTGCGTGGCGGCATTGAACGCCTTGCAGAATTCCATGATGTTCAGACCGCGCTGACCCAGTGCTGGGCCAATCGGCGGGGAAGGTGTTGCGGAACCCGCAGGCACCTGCAGCTTGACGTAGCCAGTGATTTTCTTTGCCATGATCGTCCTTTGATGTTGTCTCCGCGGTCAAGCGGAGCGTTTGACGCTGTGGTGCGAAGCTTGATCGGCCGCCTGGCAGCAACCGCCCTCTTCCACAGATTTTGCCGGATCGCTCCGGCAGTATCCGGCTTGCGCCGGAATGGGGATGCCGCGGATCAGCGCGGCAAAATCGATCAGACCTTTTCGACCTGACCGTATTCGAGTTCCACCGGAGTGGGGCGCCCGAAGATGGACACCTCGACCTTGAGGCGCGAACGCTCCTCGTCGACTTCCTCCACCACGCCATTGAAGCTGGCGAAGGGGCCATCCGACACGCGGACATTCTCGCCCACTTCGAAGGACACGGACGGCTTGGGATGATCCACGCCTTCCTGCACCTGCTGCAGAATGGCCATGGCTTCCTTTTCCGAGATCGGCATCGGCTTGTTGTCCGAACCGAGGAAACCGGTGACCTTGGGGGTATTCTTGATGAGGTGGAAGGCCTCGTCGGTCATATCCATCTTTACCAGCACATAGCCGGGGAAGAACTTGCGCTCGGCATCGACCTTGCGGCCACGACGGATCTCCGTGACCTTTTCGGTCGGCACGATCACGTCCTCGAACAAATGCTCGAGCTTCTTTTGCGCAACCTTCTGGCGAATGTCTTCCGCCACCTTGCGCTCAAAGTTCGAATACGCCTGAACGATATACCAGCGCTTGGCCATGCCGCCTCGTCGCTCCCTAGTGGTTATTCGCCGACCGCTTTAGCGGATCGACAGCATCAGCGATACCAGCCACGAAATCAGCTGGTCGGCCAACAAGAAAAACAGACTGGCCAACATAACCAGCACAAGTACCATGATCGTAGAGATCATCACCTCGTTGCGGCCGGGCCAAGTCACCTTGCTGACTTCGGTTCGAACCTGCTGGAGGAAGGTGATCGGGTTCGTACGCGCCATCAGCGAATCATCTCTTTGGTGTTTTGGTGCAAAACCAAAGGCCGCGCAGGACACCCGCACGGCTGGAAGCTGCTATCTAGAGAAATCAGACGCGGATTGCAACAGCCCCTGCCCGATTTGTTGGACCGCACTGGGCCCGAACAGCTTGCCTGCCACAGTCTACATCCCCCGAGCTAGGCCGGGAAGTTGAGTTGCAGTGTCACACTGATCTGCTTTGATGCGATCGGGCGGTTGGCCGGTGGAGGACGGGTCGATGAGCTTTGAGATCAAGGCCTGTGACATCCTGTATTTCGAGCCGCACCGCATCATCAAGGGCCGCACGGTTGGGGTGATCCGGGTAAAGGTGCGCGAAACCTTCATGGGGGCGGTTTCGGAGTTCTCGCTGGACCTGAAATGCCGGGCCGATATCGGGCGCGCCCAGGCCGCCGAAATCCGCACTGCACTGCTTGCCCACGCCGCCCATCAGCTCAACCGGATCAAGGCCCGGCACGAGCAGATGGAGGCGGACGAACTCGCGGCGAGCGAAGCAATGGCGGCTGCTACCGCGGAGCCTGGTGGCCGGGTTCAAGGCCGACTGCGCTGAAGCCTCATAACGGCCACGGCCAATCCAAACTCCCCTGCAGCGCCGATGCAAATTTCCGTGTGGCTGAATGTCGGCTATGCGCCTTTGTGGGCGTCCTGATTGCGACGGATATGAGGAGTTACAGGCATGAGAAAGCTCATCGTAGGTGCATTTGCCAGCCTTGACGGCGTGATGCAGGCCCCCGGCGGCCCAAGCGAAGATCCCACGGGTGGCTTTCAATATGGTGGTTGGGGTGTCCCTTATTTCGACGAAGCGGTGGGGCAATTCATGGATGCCGGGTTTGCCGAGCCCTATGATCTGCTGCTCGGGCGCAAGACCTACGAAATATTTGCTGCGCACTGGCCGCATATGCCGGCGGATGATCCGATTGCCACGGCCTTCAACAAGGTGACGAAATATGTCGCGACCCGATCCGACCAGGAGTTTGGGTGGATCAATACCACTCCGCTGCGCGGTGAGGTGGTGGAGTCCCTAAGGCGCCTCAAGGCGGAGGATGGCCCCCATCTGCTGACGCAAGGCAGCACGGTGTTGGTGCAAACGCTGCTGGCCCATGACCTTGTGGATCAACTTCGCCTCCTGAGCTTTCCCGTGCTGCTGGGCCCGGGCAAGCGGCTGTTCGGGCACGGCACCAAGCCGCGGGCCCTTAAACTCGTCAGCAACAGCGTCTCGGCGAGCGGGGTCAGCTTGAGCGTTTATGAGCGCGCGGGGGAGGTTTCAACCGGATCCTTTGCCTTGGCCGAGCCCACGGCGGCAGAACAAGCGCGGCAGGAGCGGATGGCCCGGGAAGGATAGTGTCTGCGTGCACTGGTGCCGGGGGCCAGTGCCCCCGCCCCTACCCTCCTTTTCAGGAAATGGGCGAAGGCTGGTGGCACCGCGGCAAGGGTTGCTGGTGCAGTTGATCGGCCTGAGGAGCCTCGCGGGGTTTCATTCCCGCTGATATGGCCTAGATTAAGGGGTGAGTTTTCTGCCGCGCTTGCGCGGATACGAATGGAGCCAAACCATGCTGTTGCGATCCGCCCTCATTGCCGCCGTGTTGCTCGTACCCGTCAGCGGAGCAATGGCCGCTTGCCCGCCCGGCACCCGCAGCGTGCAGGAAACCAATAACCGCATCGTGTGCATCCAGCAGGAACTGGCCGAGGAAACCGCGGCGCGTGCCAACGAGCGGCAACTGAAGGATTTGCAGACCGACTGGCGGCAGAACCAGCTGGAACAGCGCTTCAAGGAGCTGCCCCGTTTCAGCCCCGTTCCCAAGTGGAACGAATAACTCCCAAGGGGCAGAGCCGGGCCATAGGTCGCTATCGGTTTCTTGCCCAGCGCATCACCAAACCGGACAGGCAACAAAAAGCACGCTCACCGAGCGGGCTGGCAGCGATCAATGGTGGAAGTGCCTGGCAGGGGCTGGGGGACTCGAACCCACGACCCTCGGTTTTGGAGACCGATGCTCTACCAACTGAGCTAAACCCCTTCAGGCGAGCTATCCACTAATGGCAAAGCGCGCGCTGTGCAAGAGGTTCGCGACGCTCATCCCCAAAGATGGGGCACCAGCGGGACCGCCACAAGGATGGTGCCGAGCAGGCCCAGCGCATAACTGATCGAGCGCCAGGGGCTGAGCGCGCGCATATAGCATAAGAGATGAGCGACTCGCGCCGCGAGGAACAATGTCGCGCCCAGGAGGGACAGCCAGCCCTGCTCCCCCAGCACAATCGAGAGCACGGCCAGAGTGAGAAAAGCCGGCAGGTTTTCTTGCAGATTGGCGAGGGCGCGGCGTGAGCGGGCTAGTTCGGGCGTGGGTTCGGGCAGATTGTCGCGCGCGCCCATTTGCGCCTCGGGCCCGACCTGCTTGGCCAGGAGAACGCCGGGAAGCTGGGACTGCACAAAGAGGAGCAGCAGCACAAGAAAGATGATCAACAGCATGGCAAGGGGCGACTCCGGTTAAGGCGCGCAGTGTGGCCCAGCGCCACGGGCTTGAGAACCGCTAAACGCCGGGGCGCCAAACAAGGTGCGCGAGGCACGAGGGGGCATTTACAAGCGTGGCGCCTCCGGGGATAACTAACGCGCGAGTGAATGGAAGCCGTGGGAAGCAACCTGAACCGGAGGGACGGACGTGTCCCCGAAAGGATATCGATGCGCCTAGTGCTTGCCCTTGTTATGCTCGCCGTTTTTCCCAACCTTGCCTTTGCCCATAGCGGGCCCGAACACGCCCTCGGCTTTGTGCACGGATTCGAGCATCCCGTTGGTGGGCTCGATCATCTGCTGGCGATGGTGGCGGTTGGGGTGTTCGCCTTTGTGTTGGGCGGGCGCGCGCTTTGGGCGGTGCCGCTGAGCTTTGTGGCAATGATGATTGTCGGCTTTGGCGCCGGAGTTGCCGGGCTGCCGGTGCCGTTTGTGGAACTGGGGATTGCCCTTTCGAGCGTGCTGATCGGGGGCGCCGCGGCGCTGGGGCGGCCGATGCCGGTCGCGGCGGCAATGGGCCTCGTGGGGGTCTTCGCGCTGTTCCATGGCCATGCGCATGGGGCGGAAATGCCCGGCGGCGCCAATGGGCTGGACTATGTCGCCGGATTCACGCTGGCGACCGTGAGCCTGCATCTTGCCGGGATGACGGCGAGCTTGACGGTGGCGCGACTCGCCGGGCGGTTTGGCGCCGGGGCGACGCGCGTGGCGGGCGGCGGCTTTGCCCTGGCGGGCCTTGGCGCGATCGCGGGCTGGATCTAGGCGGCAGCAAAGCAGTTCCAGGCGCGCACCGCGGCGATCTCCTCCGCGCTCATGGGCTGGTACCGCCGCGACAAGCGTTCGGTCATGGCTGACGCGATGGTGTCGGGCAAAATATCGAGCCCCGGTGGGAAGTATCGGCCGAGATCGAAGCGGACGGGGGGCACCTGCGCAACCGCGTCGGCCATGCTGGGCAGGTAGAGGCTCTCCGGCACCCGGCCCTGCAGCCATTTGAACGAGGATGCGAGGTAAACCGGCCTGACCTGGCAGAGCTTGGCGATATAGGGATTGTCGAAGCGGGCGATGTCCATCGCTTCGAACTGGGGAATGGAGATCGCGGTTTCGCGCTTCAGGGCCTCGTAAAGCAGGCGCTTGCGGTAGCATTTGAGACAGCGCCCGCAGGGCCCGCCATTTGGCCCCATGATGCAGAACGAGACCTGGTCGCCCAATCCATGCAGGGCAACTTCCTTGATGTTGAGATATTCGGGCAGCATGGTGGCTGCAGGCGCGATGCGCAGGCCAAGGGCGGCGAAGGCCCGGCCGATCGTGTCATGGCGATTGCCGGGCCTGAACTCGACATAGCGGCGGCCGTTTTCGTTGAACGAGCCTTCGAACACCGTGCCCGACAGGATGCAGTTGAGGCCGAGATCGGCGCCGGCCAGCAGCATGGGAATGGCATAGGTGGCCCAGGTGGTGACGCCGCGCGGGGACGCGATGTTTTCGGCATTGGTCCAGATATACTGGTCGCAGACGGGGGCGTCGTTGAGCCGGATGGCGTCGCGATCGGCGTAGAAGCGGTAGATGGGCAGGTGGAAGACGTTGTTGACGATGATGGCGCTGACGAGGTGGTAGCTGAACACTTCGGGCAGCAGCGTCTTGACCGCGACGGCATCAAAGCCCCCGCCCAAGGCGAGCCCGCAGGTGGCGAGGGTGATGGGCGAAGCATTCTCGGGGCGCGGCCCCGTTACGGTGGTGGTGACTTCGACCGGCTCGGGCCCGGGAGCGCCGCGTTTATTGGCGTGAAGGAACTCGGGGATCACATCGGACACTGGGAAGGAAAAAGAGACCTTGTTGCCGATGAAAGGCAGGAAGAGCAGGCAGCAGGCCAGCGCCAGCCGATCGTAATCAAGGTTCTGGATATCGAGGCCAAAGGACACGCGGGTTTCGGTCAGCGTGAGCGGCGTTTTATCGCTCTGGACGCGGTTGCCGGTGCGCACATCGCCATGGGCGTCGACCAGCCCGGCGGTGATGGTGAACACCCCTGGCTCCTGGCGGAAGGTAAAATGCATCGGGGGTCCTCCACAGCCGGCAGGCGTTCGGGCCCAATATGGAGGATTGCCGACGCCAATGCAGCCGCACCCGCGATGGGAGTTGCAACGGAGTTACGACGCGCTTGCAGCGCGTGCGGGTAATTTACTGACAATGTGAGGGATTTTGGAGCGGGTAGCGGGAATCGAACCCGCATATTCAGCTTGGAAGGCTGCTGCTCTACCACTGAGCTATACCCGCCCGCTTGGGGGCGAACCCGACGCACAGAACTAGCGGGAGGCGCAGCCCAATGCAAGAGCGCGGGTGGGCCATCGCGCACTTTGCGGGGGATTGATGCGCAGCGAGGCCCCTGCCCGCTCAACCGGCCATTTGGGCGCGGGCGGCGAAGCGGTCATGAGCACGCATGGAGGCGTCACGCAGATCAAGACCCCAGCGGGTGAGCCAGCGCCTGACAGAGGCCATGGCGCGGTCGCGGCGACGGCCATAGCGGATGACGCGGGCGTATTTGGCGGCGGTGACGGTGTCCGGGCCGTATAGAAGCGCATATTCGGCGGCATTGTCGAACTGGTCGCGGCCATTATTGGCGAGGAGGGTTTCGACCGCCACTCCATTGGCAAAGATCACCTGATGCTCAGCCAATTCGATGTTGAACAGCTCGAGTGTGGGGGAATGATCCCAGGGCTCTGCGGTAATGGTGGTGCCGTTGATGAGCTGATAGGCCGGGATCAGCACGCCATCGAGAAAGAGGCTGTGTTCGCGCGAGACCAGCAGGTCGCGGCTGGGGACATTTTGGGCCATGGCCGAGTGGCGGATGCGAACTGGGCGCATGGCGAGCGACCAGCCAGCGGCTGGACGGCGGCGTAGGCTGCGCCCGATCCATTTGACGGGCTGGGTGCCGGAAGCGGTTTGCACGAGATCGCCGATCCGCAGGGTTTCGACGGCAACAGTGCCCTTGGCCGTCCCGATGCGCGTGCCGGGCAGGAAGCAGGAGACGGCGTCAGTGTCGGCGGCCCCACCGCCAATCACGGAGCGGGACCGGGCGCTGCGCCGGTGCCCGCCCGACCCGCAAGCTACGAGCGAGCCGGCAAGGAGCGTAGCGGTGAAAGTGCGGGTTGCCTTGGCGAGAAACTCACGTCTGCCGATGCCAGGAAGATCCATGCTGCTGCCTACTCTCGTAACTAAAGAACACTGTATAGAGGTGCAGAATCACGCACAGTTAACCTTTTGAGTAAGCTGAACTTTCCCGTACTTACTATAGCTTAGTTCAGCGCCCACCGAGCTCTTGCAGCAGCGTCACGAACTGAGCGCCGGCAACGGAAAGCTCACCCGAATTGTCAATGACGACGGCGTTGGCGGGCACGGTGTTGCACTCGATGCGGCGCGCGAGGCGTCGCTCCACCGAGGCCGGTGATTCCCGACCGCGGCGCAGGAGCCGCTCGGCGATCACCGGGCGATCCGCCACCACGGAGACGACCACCGCGGTGGGATAGCGCTGCAGCAGCGCTGGCAACACGCCGCGGGAGAGATTGGCGACGACGACCCGGCCACTGGCGAGTTCATGTTCCAGTGTGGCCGGCAGTCCATAGCGCAGGCCGTGTGCGGCCCAGCTGAGCGCGAACTCGCCGCGGGCTTCGGCTTGCAGGAAACCTTCGGGATCGAGCGTATCGTGATCCTCGGCATTGCCATCGGCGCTGCGGGTAACGACCCGGCGCACGAAACAGATCTTATCGCCCAGCCGATCGCGGGCGAAGCGGATCAGACTGTCCTTGCCGACGCCACTGGGGCCAACAACGGCGACGAAGGTGCCGGTCATACCACCCGGCGACCTTGGCGCCAGACGGTCAGGACGATCGGGATGCCGTCTTCGATGCGCAGATGCACCAGGTCGGCGCGCTTGCCGACGGCGATCTCGCCGCGGTCATCAAAGCCGATGGCGGCGGCCGGACGCTTGGTGACCAGTTGCACAGCCTTGGGCAAGCTCACCCCTTCGGGGCCGTCGGCGAGGGCAAAGGCGGCCTGCAACATGCTGAACGGGATGTAGTCGGAGGAGATGATGTCGAGCAGGTCGGCAGCGGCCAGCGCGCGGGCCGAGACATTGCCGGAGTGGGAGCTACCGCGCACCACATTGGGCCCGCCCATCAGGATCGCCATGCCGGCCTCGCGGGAGGCGCGCGCCGCATCCAGCGTGGTGGGAAATTCGGCGATATGGGTGCCGAGCGTCACCGCTTCTTCCACATGGTCTGACGTCGCGTCGTCGTGGCTGGCTAGGACGATGCCGCGGCTTTGGCACAGATCGGCAATGGCGCGGCGGTGGCGGCCGGCAAAGGTTTGCGATTCGATGTTGCGCCGCGTGGTGAACTCCTCGAGCGCGGCGTCGCTGAGCTTGAGCTTGCCCTGGTAATAGGACTTATAGACCTCTTCCTTGACGAATTGGCGCTGGCCGGGCGCGTGGTCCATCAACGATGCCAAGCGCACCTGGGGATCGTCCATCACCTGCAAAAAGCTCTCAAGGCAGTCGGGTGCGGAAACCTCGCAGCGCAGATGGACGTGATGTTCGGCGCGCAGGCGCCCTGCCCGCGTCCCCGCCCCAATAGCTCCCGCCAAGATGCGCGACTCATCGAGGCCGACATCGGCGTGCTCATCGGTGCCGACGCGAATGGCATCGAGCACGGTGGTGATGCCGGAAGCGGCGATCTGGGCATCATGGGCCTGCACTGCCGCCACTGGGTTCCAGCGCACGCGGGGACGCGGGGCGTAATGGGTTTCCAGATGGTCGGTATGGAGTTCCACGAGACCGGGGATCAGGTAGTCACCCTCCAGGTCCGTGCCGGATGCACTGACGCTGCCGATTTCGGCGATATGCCCGTCCACGACACGAAGGGAACCCTGGATCACCTCATCGGCCAGCACCATACGTGCATTGTTGAGAACAAGTTCTGCCGGGAAGGCTGTGGTCATGGAAAGGTCCGCACTGAAAAGCCGGAAGAAGGCCGGAATATTATGATGGTAGTCGGGCCACGGGCATGTCGCCAGCCTTTAAAGCGCCAGCGGCTTCCCGGGGCCAAACTGGCCCGGACTGGCGCGGCGGACATGCGGCCTTGCTTTGAACACCATTGACTGTCATACAAGGGTTACACGTTTACAGCCAATCGTCGGCTGCCTGATCTTCCGGTTCTCCGGGCCCTGGCTCCCTTCTCTTTCTTGCGAACGTTATCACCCTTGCGCATGTCGCCCAAGGGAGTGCTCGCTTGCATGTGCTTCGGGCTTTCAAAGGACTTCATCATGGCAACCATCAATGGTACCGTAAAATTCTTCAACACCACCAAGGGCTTCGGCTTTATTTCGCCTGAAGATGGCAGCAAGGACGCTTTCGTCCACATCTCGGCAGTAGAGCGTTCGGGCCTGCAGGGCCTGTATGAAAACGACAAGGTTTCCTACGAACTGGAAACCGGTCGTGACGGCAAGGTTTCGGCAGCCAATCTGTCGCTGCTGAGCTAAGCCCAAGACTTTAGCACCGGGGTGCGCCGCCTGGCACATCCCGGTGTTTGTTTTGTTCCAGGCGGGAGTGCTCTTGTGTCGGCTAACTTGAAAAGTATCGCAGTGCCAATGAAGCGCAGCCGGGGTTCCGCAGCTGCTGCCCCTGTGCCTGCGGTGACTGATAATGTTGCGCCGATGGCCCGTAGCATCCCTGCCCCCGTGGCCCGCCAGGTCAACCATCTCTACAGCACCGGCGATCGGCTGATGCTGCTGAGCAATGTGCGCGCAGGCAAGGCGGCGACGCCATGCGTCGTGCTGCGCCTGCTGCCCTTTGAAGGCCGCGAATTTCAGTACCGCGTCCACGACGATTCCGACGGTCGCGAGCGCGTCGTCGCCGAGGCTGATCTGCAGGGGCTTTAAGCCCGAGCCTGCAGAGGGCTCCGCCCCCGATAACATCCATTGCCGTGCTGTTCAGCGCCTTGCAGGCTTCTGCGGGGCGCTTTTGCCGTTGGAGCGCCGGTTTCGGGCCAGGCTAAACCGCGCCGGCCGTGCCTGGTGCCTGCAAGAGGCTGCGGGTGTGGGGATCGGAAAGGGCGGCATTGAGTGCCTCGGCCAGCAGCCGGGCATTGAGCGACATCGCTGCCGTCATCCCAAAGCGCTGCTCGAGCCGCGACACTGCTTGCGCCGTCACCGAATCGGCTGATGCGGGTTGCTCGTCGAGAATGGTCTGCATGGTGTGGGGTAGCAGGTGCATCGTATCGGCCCCAGTGCGTTGCCTTGGCACAGTGCGCTTTTGGCGGTTCGGCGTCACCCGCAAGAGTTGCGAAACCATAAGTTGCCCACAGGAAAGCCCAAGCTGGGCAAAGCACCCGAGGCGGCGAGCACCGCTTCGGAGCCCCTTTATTGGTATCACTTTGCGGCTCACGATTGCTTGACCTAAATCATGGGCAGTGGCCGGATTTCACGATAGGAGAATAATCAGGACCTTAGCCGCACAAGCTTGCTTGGCGCGGTGCAAAGACCCGAGCCCGGCACAGGTTAATTCAGCAACTGGCCTGCTCCATCTTCGTTGACGGGCTACACAGGGTGCCTTTGTGATGCAGCGCTTCTTTTTCGACGTCGATGACGGGAGCTTCCACGAAGACTCGGAAGGCACGAACCTGCGCGACGAACAGGCCGCGGAGGATGAGGCTGTGAAGGCGCTGGCCGAGATGGTGCGCGATCTGATTCCCACCTCGCCGCCGGGCAGCATCACCATGTGGGTGCGAGACGAGCACCAGGAGCGACTGCTGGAGCTCTCCATCAGCTTGACGATCAAGCGGCCGGGCCAGGCTTAGCGCCTGCGGGTCTCGTGGAGGTAATAGAGGTAGGCGGGTTCGAACTGCGCGAGGTCGCGCAGGGCGGGCCAATCGAGCACGGTCGCCTTGCCCCCCTCCAGGCTGACCAATCCGCGCTGCTGCAGGGCCTGCAAGCTATGGCTGGCAAGGACAATGCTGGCGCCGATCACATCGGCCACTTCGTCCTGGCTTAGCGGGAAGGGAAAAGGCCCGCCTTCGAGGTCGCCGATCATCTCCCAGCGGACATAAAGCTCGCACAGGATATGGGCGACACGGGCAAGCGTCTGGGTTTGGCCGATCATGGTCATCCAGGCGCGGAAGGTGGCGGCATCGATAAGGGTTTCGCGCCAGAGAAGGTCGCTCAGCGCCGGGCTGGCGTGGATAGCCTGCCCGATGTCCTCGTGGGCGATCAAGGCTACCTGGCAGTCGACCGTTGCCACCAGGTCATGGTCCATCTTCTTGAGATGGTAGCTGTGCAGATCGGGCACATCCCCCGGGATGTGGATGGAAAGGATCTGCCGATTGCCCTGGGGCGTAAGCTTGCTGCGGTGCAGCATGCCTTCGAGCAGCAGGCAACTATGCCGGGGGATTTCGCCATCGCTGACGACGTGCTCACCCTTGGCCAGCGACTTGACCCGAAGGGGCATGGCGTCGATCGCCGCCTTCATCTCCTCGGTCAGTTCGCCAATGGCTTCCAGCTTACGGAACAGGTTGCCGGTTTCTGCTTTCATGGGATCCCCCGGGCAGCGCGGACAAACAGCGCCGACCAGAGGGTTAGCCTAGTTGCAGCAGGCAACCAAGGCAATCATGCTGGTGAGCGTGAACTGGCGGACAACTTGCCGCCAGCTCGACCGAGTTAAACGCGCAGTTCCTTGTGACCGCCGGGCAGGCGCATCAGCAGGAACAGGGACAGCATGGTCAGCGCCAGCAAGATCGTCGACAACGCAGCCGCGGTGCCGAGCTGGCCGCGGATCACCTGGGCGTAGATGCCCAGCGAGAGCGTTTGCGTCGAGGTGTTGTAGAGGAACAGGGTGGTGCTGAGCTCAGTGATGATGGTCACCCAGCTCAGCACCGCACCCGACATGATCCCGGGCGCCAGCGCGGGGACGATCACCCGGACCAGCGTGCGGAACTTGGAGGCGCCGAGGCTGATCGCCGCTTCCTCGATGCTGGGGCTGATCTGGTGCATGAGCGCGGTGGTGGAGCGCACGGCATAAGGCACGCGCCGGATGGTCAGCGCGATCACCATGATGGCGAAAGTGCCGGTGAGCACCAGCGGGCCCTGGCTGAAGGCGGTGACGAGAGCAATGCCGATGATGAGACCGGGCACCACATAGGGCACCATGGTCATGGTATCGAGCGTATTGCTGAGGGCACCCTTGCGCCGCACGGTCAGGTAGGCAACCAGCACGGCGATGACGACAAGGATGACCAGCGCGGTCAGGCCAATGCCGAAGGTATTCCCGATATAGCGGAGGATGTCGCGGCGGGCGTCGGTATAGCTGTCGAGCGTCCAGCCGGCCACGAACTGACCGTAGAGCGTCTTGCGGAACGAGCTCACCACGACAACTGCGAGCGGCGCCAAGGCGAGAACCAGGAAGCCATAGACATAGGCATGCACGGCAACGCCGCGCCAGCCTGGAAGCTTGCGCGCCTCGATGGAGCGCAGGGCGGTCATCGAGAACTGCCGGCGATCCACCAGCACTTTTTGCACGAGGAAGACCGTAAGCGTCACCAGGATGACGATGACGGCCACTGCGGCGGCAAAGCTCTTGTCGATGCTGACCTCGCCCACAAAGGAGCTGTAGATGAGCACGGGAATGGTGCGGAATCCCTGCCCGATCAGCATCGGGGTGCCGAAATCGGCAAAGGCGCGCACGAACACCAGTAGGCTGCCGGCCAGCACGGTGGGCAGCAGCAGCGGCGAGATCACCTGCATGGCGCGACGCCAGCCGGTGATGCCCATGCTTTCGGAGGCCTCCAGCAGCGACACATCAATGGTGCGCCAGGCGCCCATCAGATAGGTGAAGATCAGCGGCACGAGTTGGAGCGTGAGCACCAGGACAATGCCCGGGAAACCATAGATGCTGGGCGATTCGATGCCGAAGGTGCTTTCGAGCCAGCGGGTGATCATGCCGTTGTTGCCCAGCAGCAGGATCCAGGAATAAGCCCCGATGAATGGCGGGGACATCATGGAGGCCAGGATCAGCATCTGCACGGTGCGATTGCCGCGGATGCGGAACATGGTCATGAAGTAAGCGAGCGGGAACGCAACGGCCAGCGCCAGGATGGTGACGCAGACGGTCACGAGCAGGCTGTTGACCAGGGTACCATAATACAGGCGCGAGGAGAAAAAGGTCGCAAAGCCGGCGAGCGAGAACTCGCCGCCAGCGCTGACGCTGTTGATCAGCACGATCACGAGCGGCCAGATCACCATGAGCAGGTAGCCGCCGGTGAGGGTCAGTGCGATGGCCGTCCAGCCGTCGAGACGATCGCCGGCGAGCTTCACTGCTGGGCTCCATTGCTGATGGAGGTGCCGGTTTGCGCATCAAAGAAGGTCAGCATGTCGCGGTCGAACTGCAGGAAGACCGGCTCGCCACGCGTCCATTGGGAGGAGCGGCGGGAGAATTCGAGGAACTCCACGGTTTCCCCGGTCTGCAGGCGCGCCTGGACCTGGGAATGGGAGCCAAGGAAAGTTTCCTCGACGATCTCCGCGGGAAGGCCGGTTGCGGCGGCACGGACGGCTTCGGGGCGCACCGAGACTTCGACGGTGCCGCTGGCGGCGTCGCTGACGGCGGCAGTGATGTCGAGGGGTTCGCCATCGCCGAGATCGATCAGGGCGCGTCCGTCAACGCGGCGCAGATCGCGGGTGAGGAGATTGGTCTTGCCGATGAATTCGGCAACGAACCGGTTGGCAGGGTGGCGATAGATCTGGGCGGGCGTGCCGACCTGCTGCACGATTCCCTGGTGCATCACGGCAATGCGGTCGGACACCGCCATCGCCTCTTCCTGGTCGTGGGTCACGTAGACGGTGGTGATCCCCGCTTCGCGCTGGGCCTGGCGGATGGTGTCGCGCATTTCAACGCGCAGCTTGGCGTCAAGATTGGACAGGGGCTCGTCCATCAGCAGCACGGCCGGCTGGATCACAAGGGCGCGGGCGAGGGCCACGCGCTGCTGCTGGCCGCCAGACATGGCGCCGGGCAGACGATCCTTGAGATGGGCCATATGCACGGAAGCGAGCGCCGCCTCGACGCGGCGGGCCATCTCGGCCTTTTCAACATTGCGGGTCTGCAGACCAAAGGCCACGTTCTTGGCCGCGGTCATCTGCGGGAACAAGGCGTAGTTCTGGAACACCATGCCGATATTGCGCGCGGCCGGCGGGCGATCATTGATCACCGCGCCGTCGAACGAAATGGTGCCGGATTCAATGGAGTTGAAGCCGGCGATCATGCGCAACAGCGTGGTCTTGCCGCAGCCGGAGGGACCCAGCAGCGTGAAGAACTCGCCATCGGCAATGTCCAGGTCGAGATCGGGGATCGCGACCTGGTTGTTGTACTCCTTGCGGAGCGAGCGCAGCGCAATACTGGTCACCGCGCTGCTCCCTGATTGATGCCGTCAAGCATTAAAACTGTTCCTCGAGGATGGACTTGTACTTGGCGACGATTTCGTCGCGATGGGCCGCAACATAGGCGCCATCTTCCTGCACGGTCGGGATCTCGGAGAGAGCCGGCAGGCCGGGCTTGTCGACGCCTTCACGCAGGGGACGGCCGGCGGTCTGCTCGGCGATGATGGTCTGGCCTTCTTCGGAGATCACGAAGTCGATGAAGGCCTGGGCAGCCGGCTCATTGGGGCCGCCCTTGATGACCTGGACGGTCGCGGGCAGGAAGGCCGCGCCTTCTTCGGGGTAGACGATCTCGACGGGAGCGCCGCTCTGGACGAAGTTGAACGAGAGCGGCTCATAGGTGAGGCCGACGATGTATTCGCCATTGGCGACGTCCTGGGCCACCTGGCTCGAGGAGCCGATGGTGATGCCATCGAGCTGGGTCACGAGCGAGCGGACGAAGTCCCAGCCCTTGTCGGATTCATAATCGCCGCCGACGGCCTTGAGCATATTGGTAAGCTGGGCGAAGGCGGAAGACGAAGCCGTGGGATCGCCAAAGGCGATCTTGCCCTTGAGCTCGGGCGCGAGCAGATCGGCATAGCTGTCGATCTCGACGCCGGCCTTGGCGGCCGCTTCGGTGTTGACCAGCAGGTTCGAGCCATCGGCCTGGTAGGGGGTGAAGAAGCCGGTGGTGTTCTTGCCCGCTTCGACCATCTCGGCATCGCCGGGCGAGACATACTCGGCCCAGAGTTCCTGATTGGCATTGGCCTGGGCGGCGCCGCCACCGAACATCACATCGCCCTGCGGATTGCCCGCTTCGCTGCCGATGCGCTGGTAGAGCTCACCGGTGCCAGCAGTGATCAGCTGCACTTCAACGCCGGTCTGGTCCTCGAAGACCGGGATGAGGCTGTCGAGCATGCCTTCTTCGTTGGGCGTGTATACAACCAGGGTCGAGCCCGAGATGTCTTCCTGGGCGAGCACGGGCAGTGCGGCAAGGCTGGACACGCCGAGAGCCAGGGCGAGAGCTGACACGCTGATCATGGAGGTGCGGTTCATAGAGCGATCCTTTGCTTGGATGCGGGGCAAGTAGATGAAGCTGGGGCGCAAAGGCCCCTGCCCGGTGAGATGGTCAAGCTGCACAGATGTCACAGCAGTGCCTGTTCATTACGGCCCATGAAGCGGAACGCGATGTAAACGGCGCAGCCGCTCAACAGCAGCAACACGGTCGAGAGGGCCGCGGCGGTGCCGAAATCACCGTCGAGGATCAGAAGGTAAATGCGCACCGGCATGGTCATGGTGCTGCCGACATAAAGGACGAGCGAGGACGACAGCTCGTTGATCGCCGTGACGAAGCTGAGCATGCCGCCGGCAATGATGCCGGGGACGATCAGCGGCACGGTGATGCGCAGGAAAGCCTGGAACGGGCTGTAGCCGAGCGAGACCGCGGCTTCTTCCATGCTGGGGGAAATTTGTCGCAGCGAGGAAGCGGTGGTGCGGACCGTGTAGGGCAGCCGCCGGATGAAGATCGACAGGATGATGATCGCAGCCGTCCCGGTCAGAACAATGGGGCCGGTGTTGAAGGCGGCGATAAAGGCGATGCCGATGACAATGCCGGGCATCACATAGGGGACCATGAAGGCCCCATCGAGCAGCGCGGTGTTGAGATTGGTGCGCCGCGCCACCAGTACGCCGACCACGGTGCCGACCATGACGATCAGAACAACCGCTGCCACCGAGAAGGTGAGCGAGTTGCGCACGACATCGCCGAGGTTGAACAGGATGCGTTCATAGCTCTGGAGGGCAAAGCCCTGCTGGAACACCGGACCATTGGTTTTGCGGAAGGAATAGATCACCGAGATGATGACCGGCATCGCACCGCAAAGGCCGATGAAGTAGACGGCGAAATGCGCCAGGACATTGCGCCAGCCCTTGAGCTGGATGCGGGTCGGCTTGTTGATCATGTTGCCATGATAAACATTGCGGCGCGACATGTAGCGCTGGAGCATGACGAAGACCATCGAGACCAGGATCAGCACGACGCTGATCGTGGTGGCCATGGACATGTTGGAGCCCACTTCGGCCGAATAAAGGGTGAAGGCTTCGGTGGCGAGAACGTTGTAGCCGCGGCCGAGGAGACGCGGGGTGCCGAAATCAGCGATGGCGTGGATGAGAGCGAGCAGCCCTCCGGCGGTGAGCGCCGGGAACACCATCGGAAACGAGATCTGCATGGTGCGCTGCCAAGGGGTTAGCCCCAGGCCTTCGGCTGCCTCTTCAAGCGAGCGGTTGACGTTGCTCAGCGCGCCCGAGACCATGAGATACACGTATGGATAGAACTTGAGCGAGAAGACGATGAGGATGCCACCCAGCCCGTAGATGGGCGGCATGGTGATCCCCACTTCGCGCAGCCAGCCACGCACCACGCCCCCTGCCCCAAACAGCACGATCCAGGAATAGGCGCCGATAAAGGGCGGCGAGACGAGCGCGAGAATGGCCAGGAGCGAGACGAACTTGCCGCCCCGAATAACAAAGCGCGACACGCAAAAGGCCATGATGGAGCCGAGCAGCAGCGCGCCAAAGAGGCCGCCAAAGCCCACCACCAGCGTGTTGACAAAGGCCTGCCGGAAGCGCGGTTCGCCAAGGAACTTCAGGTAATTGGCGATGGTCAGATTGCCGGACTGATCATAAAGGCTCGACACCAGGACCGAGCCCACGGGAATGAACAGCAGCACAAACAGCAGGACCCAGGTGAGAATCATCACCACGGACCAGAAATTGAGGCGCTGCAGCAGGGTCATTGCTGGATCCTCGTGCCATCGGCGCGGAACGCCATGAGGGCCTCACGCGGCACCAGAACCGAGACCGTTTCGCCCGCCTGCCTGGTCGCCGCCATGCCGGGATCGGCCAGCTGAACGATGACAACGCCAGCCGGGGTTTCCACCTGCACATGAGCCTCGCGCCCGAGATAGGTGTATTTGGTCACGGTGCCGGGCAGCGTAGCGGTTTGGGCAGAGGCCGGCTCGGTGCCGTTCCCAAGGGCTAGACGTTCCGGGCGGATGGTCCAGTTGGCGACGCCTTCGTTGGACAGGCCTAGCTGGGCGACGAGCACATTGATCGCATCGCCCGGGGTGAAGATGTTGAGGGTGCCCACAAACTGGGCGACAAAACTGGTCTGCGGATCGCCATAGATCTGCTGGGGCGTGCCGATCTGCTCGATCTTGCCCGCGCTCATAACGCAGATGCGGTCCGAGATCGCGAGCGCCTCTTCCTGATCATGGGTCACATAGATGGTCGCGATATCGACCTGCTTCTGGATGTCGCGGATTTCCTCGCGCAGCTCGATGCGCAGCTTGGCGTCGAGATTGGACAGGGGCTCATCCATGAGCAGCAGGCGCGGATTAATGACCATGGCGCGCGCCAAGCCGATGCGCTGCTGCTGGCCGCCTGACATGGCGGCGGGAAGGCGCTCTGCCATGGCGCCGAGCCGTACGGCTTCAAGCGCGGTGGTCACACGGGTCTTGATCTCGGCGGCCGGCACCTTGCGGGGCTTGAGGCCGAAAGCGACATTGTCGAAGACGCTGAGATGGGGGAACACCGCATAGTCCTGGAACACCATGCCGATGTCGCGCTGATGGGGGGGCACGACGCGCAGATTGGCGCCGTCCAGGGTGATCTCGCCCGATGAGAGGTCATTGAAGCCGGCGATGGCGCGCAGCAAGGTGGTCTTGCCGCAGCCGCTCGGGCCCAGAAGAGTGAAGAACTCGCCGCGTTCAACCGCAATGGAAACGCCGGCCAATGCCGTGAAAGTGGATCCGAACTGCTTGGTAGCGTTGCGGACCTCAAGATAACTCATGCCTGCTCCTCCCGGACTGCGTTGTCACATATGACACCGGCCTAGTTTCGTATTGCAACATCTTTCGGCGTAGTTCAGGATCATCTCACCCGAAAAATGTCTAAAAACGAACCGGAGGATTCGAATGAGCATTCGCAAACGTACATTCCTGGCACTGTCGGCCGCGGCCCTGATCGCCTCGACCAGCATGACCTCGCTGGCGCTGGCCCAGGACGGCTCGGTGGTGATCTACACCGCCCACAAGTCATCGATCGTCGATACGCTGCTGCCGATCTTCGAGCAGGAAACCGGCCTCAAGGCCGAAGTGGTCAAGCTCGGTTCGGGCGATATCGCCAAGCGCGTGCAGGCCGAAGCGGGCGCACCGGCCGCAGACGTAATCTGGTCCATCTCGGGTAGCCAGCTGACCGAACTCAGCAATCTGCTGGAGCCCTATACGCCCCCCGAGGCTGACCAGATCGATCCGCAGTTCGTCAAGGATCCCGCCTGGACCCCCTACACTGCCGTTGTTTACGTGCTGGCGGTCAACACCGACCTGCAGCCGCTCGAATCGGCGCCAAAGACCTGGGCTGAGCTTGCCGATCCCAAATGGTCCGGCCAGATCGCCACGGCCCGTGCCGATGGTTCGGGTTCGGCCATGCAGCAGTTGCAGACTGTCCTCACCGTCTTTGGTGACGAGGGCTGGGACAAGTATGCCGAGATCGCCCAGAACTTCGTGTTCGCCGACTCTTCGGGCGCCGTGCCGCGCTTTGTTGCCGATGGCGAAACCGCAATGGGCCTGACCCTCGAAGACAATGCGCTGGAATATGTGCAGGGCGGCGCACCGATCTCGATCGTGCACCTGACCGATGGCACGGCAGCGACCCCCGATGGCGTGGCGCTGGTCAAGAACAGCCCCAATCCAGAAGGCGGCAAGGCGTTTATCGACTGGGCCATGTCCAAGTCGACCCAGGAAAAGCTCGCCATGGATATCGGCCGCCGCTCGGTGCGCCTCGACGTTGAAGGCCCGGCCGGCACGCCGAACCTGGCCGATCTGACCCTCGTCAATGTCAAGCCGCTCAGCGACTTCGGCGGCGCCGAGGACGTACTGGCCAAGTGGCGGACGGCCGTCGGCGAATAAGCCGGCCCACCACATCGAAAAACACGACTAGAGCAGGATTACATGCGGCAGCTTGAAGCTTTTACGTTGGGCAAGAAATTTGGCCAGCCGGAGACCAATGAAGACAGCCTCGTAATCATGCCGAACCTAGGTTACGCCGTCATCGACGGCGTAACCGATCGCAATGGCACCCGCTTTGGCGGCATGCTGTCGGGGCAGTTTGCCTCGCGCACCGTCAAGCGGGCCATCGAAATCTTTCTGCTGGCGCAAGGCCAGCCCGACCAGCCGGACCTGCAATTCCAGGGCGGCGAGCATTTCGTCGATTATCTCGGCGAGGCAATCCATGCCGGCTATGCCCAGCATGGGGCGCTTGAGGCTGTGGAAGCGGACTGGAAGCTGCGCGGCGGCTGCACGGTGATGGCCGCGCTGCTCCTGGGCGACCGGCTCGAAGTGGTGGCAGTCGGTGACAGCGGTATTCGCATCAACGGCCACGATACGCTGCAGGTGCTCAAGCCCCTCGACGATGTGACGGCAATCCTGCGCCGCGAGACCTGGCGCTATTTCGAACAGCGGGGCGCTTCGCTCGAGGAGTGCGACAAGCATGCCGCGGCCATGACCTGGCAGGGCACGCGCAACCAGCAGGCGGGCACAGTCACCGCCGCGCCCGAAATCGTGGAGGCGATTGAGCAGAGCGCCCTCAGCGCCTGCCGGCAGCACCTGCCCAGCGTGCCCGAGGCTGAAATCCTGGTGCTGATCCAGCACGGGATTTCCCACGGTCAGGGGCAATTCTCCAATGTCACCGAGCCGGTGCTGGGTTATGGCGGGCTGGATGGCTTTGCCGTGCCCAAGCGCTTCATCGAGACGCGCAGCTATCCACTGGCCGAGATCGAGACCATCGAGCTGTTCTCGGACGGCTATTTCAAGATGGGCGCCGAGTTCGGCGTGGCATCCTGGGAAACCGCCTTCGAGGAAGTGGAGGCAGAGGATCTGCACAAGATCGGCCCCTATATGAGCACCAAGGGCACGACTGCCCTGCAGCTGACCGACGATCGCAGCTATCTGGGTGTGCGGCTGAAATGAGCGGCGAGCACGCGCCCCGGCTGCATCCGCAAACCGACGCCGAGGCTGGCGCGGGGGGCAATATCCGGGCGGGCGAGCGGCGGCAGGCGATCCTGAAGGCGGTGCGGGCCAATGGCGCGGCCTCGGTGGCCGAGCTGGCAGCTCGGTTCGACGTGACCTACCAGACCATCCGCCGGGATCTGCGCACGCTCGAAACCGAGGGGCTGCTGCAAAAGGGTTTTGGCGGTGCGTTCGCCTCTCCAGGCGTGGCGCATCATACCCATGACGAGCGTCATGCGGTTGGTGTGGCGGTCAAGCGCCGGCTGGTGCTGGCGCTCGAGGAGTTCCTGACGCCCGGCGCGACCATTTTCGTGGGGCTGGGGACGACGTTCGATTCTCTTCATGAAGTGCTGGCACGCCATCCCGGCGTGCTGATCGCCACACCGAACCTCGAAGTGGCGCATTCCTGCGCGCTCAAGACCGATGCCACGGTTTATGTCTATGGCGGCTATGTGCGCAACAAGGACTCCTCGGTGCTCACGGTGGCCGATGAAAGCCGGCACCGGTTCAAGTTCGACCTGGCGGTGATCGGCGCCAGCGCCATCGATCGTGATGGGGTCGTGCAGGAGTTCGACCCGATGGAGGTCGAGCTGGTGCGGGCCATCCTGCCCCATTCGCGGCAAGTGATCCTGATGGCCCATGACGAAAAGTTCGGCCGCCGCGCGCCGCATGTGGTGACCCAACTGGCCGATGTGGACGTGCTGATCACGAATGGCGATCCCAAGGAGCGCTTTGATGATCCTGCAGTGCTTGCCGGCTTGCGGGTTATCGCGCTTGATTGAGCATTGCCATTGCCCGCGGGCGTAACCGCTCTCATCCCTGCCCTTTTCGCCGGAGTTTGCAGTGAAGATTTCCATTTGCCCCGATAAGCCCGCGCTGGGTACGGCTGCCGCCGAACATGGTGCCCGCCTGATCCGCGAAGCGATAGCGCAGCATGGCGAGGCGCATGTGGTGCTGGCGACAGGCGCCAGCCAGTTCGAGATGCTGGAACAGCTGCTGCAGGCCGAAATCGAGTGGTCGGCAGTCAGCTTTTACCATCTGGATGAATATGTCGGCCTGCCAGTGACGCATGGGGCGAGCTTCCGGCGTTATTTGCGCGAGCGATTCCTGGATCGCCTGCCGGGCTACAAGTCGTTCCTCGCCATCAACGCCGACGCCGCTGATCTTGATGCTGAACTGGCGCGCCTCAACGGGGCCCTGGCCGGCCAGCGGATCGATGTATGCTTTGCCGGGATCGGGGAGAATTGCCACCTCGCGTTCAATGACCCACCGGCCGATTTCGACTATGACCAGCCCTATCTCGTGGTCGATCTCGACGCCGCTTGCCGGCAGCAGCAGTTCGGCGAAGGCTGGTTCGAGACCTTGGAGGCCGTGCCCACCCGGGCCATCTCCATGAGCATCAGGCGCATCATGGCGTGCGAAGCGCTGATCCTTGCAGTGCCTGATGAGCGCAAGGCCAAGGCGGTGCAGGCCGCGGTGGAGGGGCCGGTCTCGAACCTGTTCCCCGCCTCGATTGTTCAGCAGCATCCCGATGCCGGCCTTTATCTGGACCCGGCGGCAGCGTCCCTGCTGCGCCCCGTGCATGGCTGATGGCGATCACCACGCTCGGGCTGTTTGACCTGCAGGTGAACGGCTATGCCGGGGTCGACTTCAACGATCCCGCGATTACGCCGGACGCCCTCGATCATGCCCTGGCGGCGATGCGCAAGGCCGGGGTCACCGGGTGTTTGCCGACCATCATCACGGCGCATCCCGATCAACTGGCCGAGCGGCTCGCGGCGCTTGACGCGGCGACCCGCAGCAGCCGGCTCGGCCCCAGCATGGTTCCTGGCTATCACCTCGAAGGGCCGTTCCTGCGTGCAGAGGCGGGCTACCAGGGGTGTCATCCCGCCGACGCGATGCGCGACCCCGATGCTGCGATGGTTCAGGGCTTATCCGCTGGGCTGGGGCGGCCGATCCTGATGATAACGCTGGCGCCGGAGCGCCAAGGGAGCGCGGAAGCGATCCGCGCACTCAAGAAGGCCGGGATGGCGGTCAGTATCGGGCACAGTGCGGCCGATTACGCACAGATCGAGATGGCGGTAGCGGCAGGCGCCAGCTGCTCAACCCATCTGGGCAATGGCTTGCCCCAGCACTTGCCCAAGCTCAACAATACGCTGCTGGCACAGCTGGGAGCCGAGGGGCTCTGGGCGTGCTTCATCGCGGATGGGCATCATATTGCACCGGACGCGCTGCGCGCCTTGGTTCGCCTCAAGGGCGTCGACAAATCCATCCTGGTGAGCGACGCCGTGCTGGCTGCGGCGGCGGAGCCTGGTCAGTACGAATTTGCGGGCATGAGCATAGAGCGCGATATTGATGGGATGGTGCGGGTTCCCGGGCACGACAATCTCGCCGGTTCGGCTTTGGAGATGGATCAGGCGGTTCGCAATGTGGTTCGCTGGAACATCGCTTCGTTCGATACCGCGATCATCATGGCCGCCAATAATCCAAGACGCGCCATCGATGCAGCGGCCAGCCATCATGGTATTGCCCTGCCGGCGGACGAGATCGACTGGGACGGGGAAATGCGGGTGCTTGAAAGGTCTTAGAACCATTGTCCGCGTCACCGGATCAAGGCCGGCTCACGCGATAAGCTGCGACTGCGCCGCGCTGGCGTCCTCCAAGCATTCCTGCCACAACAGCTGATGCTGCGGTTCCGATGGTGAGAGTCGGACGGGCACTTCGGCAATCCAAAACGGCGCCTCTGGGAGATGCCCGCGGCGGATTGAAGGAGTTCGCTATCAGGGATGACTTGGATGACCACGAACCATGAAGCCGCCGCGGAGACGGGGCAACCCGGCGGCCTGCTGCGCTCCAATCTTGCGCTGGGCACCATTTCCTTTGTGGTCGGGATCGGGATCTGGTGGCTGTATTCGGCGAGCGGCTCAACACCCTTGCCGGGCCCAGTTCAGGTGGTGCAGCGCTTTGGCACCGCGATCAGCAGCGGACAGTTATTCAATGACGTCAGAGCTTCCATTGTCCGAGTGCTGACAGGCTTCCTCCTGGGCATCACCATCGCGATCCCGGTCGGCTTCCTGATGGGATGGTATCGGGTGGCGCGTGGGCTGATCGACCCGTGGATCCAGTTCTTCCGGGTGATCCCGCCACTGGCGATCATTCCGCTGGCCATTGTTACGCTGGGCATCGACGAGCCGCCCAAGATCTTCGTGATCTTTCTCGCCTCGTTCCTGGCTTCCGTGGTCGCGACCTATCAGGGCGTGGTCAATGTCGACAAAACCTTCATCAATGCCGCCCGCGTGCTCGGGGCCAATGACTGGGTGATCTTCACCAAGGTGGTGATCCCGGCCTCAACGCCGTTCATCCTCGTGGGCTTTCGCATTGGTCTTGGCGCTGCCTGGGCGACGCTGGTGGCCGCCGAGCTGATCGCGGCGCAATCGGGGCTGGGGTTCCGCATGCAGCAAGGGCAGCTTTACTACGACCTGCCGGTCATCTTTGTGTCGCTGATCACGATCGGAATACTGGGCCTGATCATGGATCGCATCGTGCTGTTTCTCGAGCGTCGCCTGACCTCCTGGCAGGAAAGGGTCGAGCATTGAGCGCCGAGGTCAAGATCGATTTCAGCGATGTCGGACGGGTGTTCGGCGTGCCTGATGGGCGCTTCGTGGCGCTGGAGAACTTCAACCTCCAGGTGTTCGATGGCGAATTCGTCACCGTGGTGGGCCCGTCGGGCTGCGGCAAGTCGACAGCGATGAATATTGCGGCCGGCTTGCTCAAGCCGAGCAGCGGCCAGTGCCTTGTGGATGGCAAGGCGGTGGAAGGGCCCGGACCCGAGCGCGGCGTCATCTTCCAGCAATATGCGCTGTTTCCCTGGCTAACGGTGCGGCAGAACGTGGAATTCGGGCTCAAGCTCAAGGGCGTGGAGCGGGCCGAGCGCCGGCGGATTTCGGACCATTATATTGGACTGGTGGGCCTTTCGGATTTTGCCGATGCGCTGCCCAAGCAGCTTTCTGGCGGAATGAAGCAGCGCTGCGCCATTGCGCGGGCCTATGCGGTGGATCCGCAGGTGCTGCTGATGGACGAGCCCTTTGGCGCGCTCGATGCCCTGACACGGGTGCGGATGCAGAACCAGTTGCTCGACACCTGGATGCGCGAGCGGCGCACCGTGATGTTCATCACCCATGATGTGGACGAGGCGGTGTACCTGGCCAACCGCGTGGTGGTCATGGCCTCTCGTCCGGGGCGCCTGCAGGAGATCATCGAGGTCGACCTGCCTTATCCGCGCAATGACGAGATCCGGCTGTCACCGCAATTTGCAGCAATCCGCAACCAAGTTTGGCATGCCGTCTACACACGATCGGGCCAAAGCAATAGCAACCAGGAGGAGTAAGCCTTGAACAAACGCAGCTTCATCAAGATCATCGCGGGCATGGCGCTGGCGAGCGCGGCATTGACCCCCGCCTTCGCCCAGGACCTCACCAAGGTGCGCGTGGGCTATATCGCCGATTATTTCGGCTCGAGCATGGTTGCCATCGCCAATGACCAGGGCCTGTGGGCCAAGCACGGGCTCGACCCGCAGCTAAGCGTGTTCACCAATGGCCCGATCCAGGTGCAGGCGCTGGGCGCGGGTTCGCTGGATTTTGCCTATATCGGGCCAGGTGCCCTGTGGCTGCCGGCTTCTGGCAAGGCCAAGGTGATCGCCATCAATGCGCTGGGCTATACCGACCGGGTGATCGGGCAGCCGGGGATCGAGAGCATCGAGGACCTGCGCGGCAAGCGCGTCGCGGTGCCGGAAGGCACTTCGGGCGACATGCTGCTGCGCCTCGCGCTCGACAAGGCCGGCATGAGCATCGAGGACGTCCAGGTGGTCAGCATGGACCCCAGCACGATCGTCACGGCCTTTTCCTCGGGCCAGGTGGATGGCGCGGGCATCTGGTATCCGTTCGTCGACGTGATCCGGCAGCGGGTGAAGGACCTCAAGGAGCTCTCTTCCAACGAGGATTTCTTCCCCGAAGTGGCGTTCCCCAGCTCCTTTATCGTCAGCAACGAGAAAGCCAACGACGAAGACACCGTGCGCAAAATGAATGCGGTGATCAAGGAAGCGCTGGATTATCGCCGCGGCAATCTCGACCAGTCGGTGCAGATCACCGCAGCGTTCCTGGGCGTGCCGGTGGAGCCGCTGGCGGCCGAAGCGCCGCAGGCCCGCCTGCCCTCGAGCGCCGAACTCGAAGAACTCAGCGCCGATGGCACGGTCAATGGCTGGCTCGATACGCTGGCCAATCTTTATGTGGACTTCGGCAAGATCACCGATCCGCTGCCCGCCAGCGAGTTCTACCTGTCGAACCTTTATTCGAACTGATCTATCGCCCTATGCTGCGGCTGCCCGCTGGGTGGCCGCAGCTGCCGGCACGCTCAAGACCGCGGAACATTCAATGACCAGCAAGCGCCCCAATATCGTGTTCATCATGTCCGATGACCATGCGGCCAATGCCATCTCCTGCTACGGCTCGGGGCTCAACTCGACGCCCAATCTGGACCGGATCGCCGAAGAGGGCATGCGGCTCGATCATTGCTATGTCACCAATTCGATCTGCACACCCAGCCGCGCCTCGATCCTGACCGGCACCTATAATCATGTGAATGGGGTGACGACGCTCGCCACCCATCTCGATAACCGCCTGCCCAATGTGGCCAAGCATCTGCGCCATTCCGGCTACCAGACCGCCATGTTCGGCAAATGGCACCTGGGCGAAGGCCCCGAGCACCAGCCCACGGGCTTTGATGAATGGTCGGTGCTGCCTGGCCAGGGCGATTATTTCGACCCGGTGATGATCGGGCCCGATGGCGCGACGGTTGAAGCGGGTTACGCCACCGACATTGTCACCGACAAGTGCATCGACTTCCTCGAGCGGCGCGATCGCGAGAGGCCATTCTTCATGATGTGCCACCACAAGGCGCCACACCGGCCCTTTGCGCCCCATCCGCGCTATCGCGGGCTTTACACCGAGGATCTGCCGGTTCCGCCAACCTATGACGATGACTACAGCAATCGCGCTGAGGCCGCCAAGCTTGCCAAGATGCGGATCCGCGAGGACATGACCTATGACGATCTGGGGCTGGTGCAGCCCGAGGGCGGAGATGAGATCGGCGAAGCCCAGCGCGCTGAGAACGGCTTTGTCGGTCGCAAGATTCCCGACCGCGAGGATGTCAGTGGCCTGCGCCTGATCGACAAGGACACCGGCGAGAACTTCACCTTCACCAGCCGGCGCGAGCTGCACCTCTTCAAATACCAGCGCTATATCAAGCGCTATCTGCGCACGGTTGCGGCGGTGGACGACAATGTGGGGCGGCTGCTCGACTATCTTGATGCCAATGAGCTGACCGAGGACACGATCGTCATCTACACCTCCGACCAGGGCTTCTTCCTGGGCGAGCATGGCTGGTTCGACAAGCGCTTCATGTATGAGGAATCGCTGCAGATGCCGTTCGTGATCCGCTATCCGGCGGCGATCAAGCCGGGTTCAGTGTCCAAGCAGATCGCCACCAATGTGGATTTCGCGCCGACCTTCCTTGATTACGCCGGCGCGCCGCTGCCGAGCTATATGCAGGGGGTGAGCATGCGACCGCTGCTCGAGGACAGTGCGGCGGGCGACTGGCAGGATGTGGCCTATCATCGCTACTGGATGCACAAGGACTATTACCACAACGCCTTTGCCCATTACGGGGTGCGCGACCATCGTTACAAGCTGATCTATTGGTACAATGATGATCTGGGCCAGCTCGGCGCCTTTCCCGGCGAGGAGCCGCCTGAATGGGAGCTGTTCGACTGCGAGAGCGATCCGCACGAGCTGATCAATCGCGCGAACGACCCCGACTATCGCGATGTGTTCGCGCGGATGCTGAGCAAGCTCGACGCCAAGATGGCCGAGATCGGCGACATTCCCGAGCACAACAGCGCCGAGGTGCTTGCCGGCTTGAGCGTGAGCTGAGCCATGTCCTGTTGCGCCCCTTCTTCGGGCAGGTTAGCGGCGGCGGTGACGGCCACCCCGGTTGCGACCCCTGCCCCGGTGGCGCCGACGCGGTCGGTGGATGCCGTGTTGATCAAGGGTGGGCGCAGCTTTGTGGGGACGAACGATCCGGTGATTGCCGCTGACGGGGAAGGACCGGAGCGACCGGTCAAGCTCAACGATTTCCTGCTGGAAACAACCACAGTGACGGTGGAGCGCTTTGCCGAGTTTGTGGCGGCCACGGGCTATGTGACAGAGGCCGAGCAGTTCGGCTGGTCATCGGTGTTCCTGGGCGGCGACAAGGGTTTAGGGGAAGTTGTTGGCACGGGCCTGAATTGGTGGCACCGGGTAGATGGTGCGTATTGGCGCGAACCGGAAGGGCCCGGCAGTTCAGTGGATGAGCGGCAGGATCATCCGGTGACGCAGGTGTCGGTGCGGGATGCGGAAGCCTTTGCACAATGGGGGGGCGGGCGGCTGCCGAGCGAGGCCGAATGGGAGCATGCAGCTCGGGGCGGTGCGCGGCGGCAACGCTTTCCCTGGGGGGACGAGGAGCCGAGCGATGAGGCGATTTTCTGTAATATCTGGCAGGGCAGCTTTCCCCGGCTGAATACGGCTCGCGATGGGTTTGAAGCCACGGCGCCGGCGCGCAGCTTCGCTCCATCCGAGCTCGGGCTTTACAACATGGTCGGCAATGTCTGGGAGTGGACGGCAGAACCATTCCGCATTCGTTCGGTGTCGCTCAAGGCGCGCCAGCGTAATGAGGCGGCGCGGCTGCATGGGGAGCGACTGCTCAAGGGCGGCTCGTTTTTGTGCCACAAGAGCTACTGCTATCGCTACCGGATCGCCGCGCGCATGGCCCTGTCACGGGACAGTGCCGCCAGCAATGTCGGCTTTCGCCTTGCCTTTGATGCCCGGCGGGCGTGAGGAGCAGCGAGCCCATGCCAGAGCCAGAGGCCCAGCAAGCCGAGATCGACAAAGCTCCTGACGGCGCGCCGGATCAAGCTGTGCCCGAAAACGCCGGCGCGCAGGGGCAACCGGGCTGGAGCGCCTCGCAGCTCGGCAAGGGCCTGCGCTGGTTGCAGCATCGGCTAACCGCAGAGGGGATGTCGGCGTGGATGGGCAGCCTGATCCGGCGGCGCGAAACCGGGCTGGTGGTGCTGGCCGTCGTGATCGGCGCGCTGGCCGGGCTCGTCGTGCTGGTGCTGCGCGAGCTGGCCTATGGCATGCAGAGCATTCTCTTTCAGCTATCACCCGGCGAACGCTTGAGCGCCCTGCCCGCGCTGGCCTTTGACCTGGCCTTTGTACCGGCAATCGGCGGCTTGCTGCTGGGGCTGCTCGGCCTGCTGCTGCGCCGGCGTAAGTCGCGTTATGTCGACTTGGTAGAGGCCAATGCGCTGCATGGGGGCAAGCTCTCCATGACGGATAGTCTCATCATCACCGCACAAACGCTGATCTCCAACGGGTTTGGCGCCTCGGTGGGGCTGGAAGCGGCCTATACGCAGATGGGCGGGGCAACCGCATCCAAGCTGGGCGACTTCTTTCACCTGCGGCGCGGCGACTTGCGCAAGCTGGTGGGGTGCGGCGCCGGTGCGGCCATCGCCGCAGCTTTCGGGGCGCCGCTGACCGGCGCCTTTTACGCGTTCGAGCTAATCATCGGCACTTATTCCATCTCGACCTTGGCGCCGGTAATCGCCGCCTGCATTTCGGCGGTGCTGGTAACCTCCGTTTTCGGGCAAGGCCATACGGTGGTGTCGATCAGCCAAGCGCTGTCGTTTGGGGTTCCTCAGGTGCTGCTGATCGTCGTGAGCGGGGTCGCGGCGGGCGGCTTGGGCATTCTGCTGATGCGGCTTGTCGGCGTGGTGGAACGCAGCTTCAGCAAGTCGCATGTGCCCAGCTGGTGCCGACCGGCGGTCGGCGGGTTGATCGTGGGTGGGCTGGCGATGATCTCGCCCTCGGTGCTGTCGGCCGGCCATGGCGCGCTCGAGCGGGCATTTGCCTCGCCGCCCCTGCCCATCGGGGTGGCGGTGAGCCTGCTCGTGCTCAAGGTCCTCGCTTCGGCTGTGTCCCTGGGGTCGGGGTTCCGCGGCGGGCTGTTCTTTGCCTCGCTGTTCCTCGGCGCCTTGTTGGGCCAGGTGTATTTCTGGCTGGCGCAGGCGATCAGCCCGGGGCTGTTTCCCGATCCGAGCATTCCCATGCTGGTGGGGATGGCGGGGCTCGCCGCAGCCGTGGTCGGGGGGCCTCTGACCATGGCGTTTCTTGCGCTCGAGATTTCGGGCAGCTTGCCGCTGACCATTGCGGTGCTGGTGGCGGCGGTCACCTCCTCCATGCTGGTGCGGGAAACCTTCGGCTATTCCTTCACCACCTGGCGCTTTCACCTGCGCGGGGAAACCATCCGCAGCGCGCATGATGTGGGCTGGATGCGCAATCTCACCGTGGGCAAGATGATGCGCCGGGACGTCAAGATGGTGCCGCAAACCATGACGCTCAAAGAGTTTCGCCGCGCTTATCCACTTGGCTCGGCCAACCGGGTGATCGCCACACGCGATGATGGCCGCTATGTCGGCCTTATCGATGTGGCGGACGCCTATGCCCCAGACGGGCTCGACGAAGCGGGCACCGTCAGCCAAATCCTGCGCCAGACCGATGTGATGCTGCATCCTGCCTTGCAGGCGCTGGATGCCGGGGCGCTGTTCGAGAAGCACAATGCCGAAGCCATCGTGGTCGTCAGCGACCTCGGCGATCCCAAGGTGATCGGCATTCTGACCGAAGCGCACCTGCTGCGCCGCTACAGCAATGAACTCGAAAAAGCCCGGGCAGACCTCGCCCAATAGCGGCTCCGATATCCCGGTAATATTCCTTGACAGGCATATGCCTATGGCGGAATATTCTTGCATGTCGATTTTCACAACTATAGCCGATCCCGTTCGGCGCGAAATTCTGGGCCTGCTGCTGGCGGGCGAGCAGCCCGCCGGTGTGCTGGTGGATCGGCTGGACCTGCCGCAGCCCAATGTGTCCAAGCATTTGCGGGCCCTGCATGAGGCGGGGCTGGTGCGCTTTCGCGTGGACGGGCCACGGCGGCTCTACAGCCTGGAACCAGAGCCCTTGGCGGAACTCGATCACTGGCTGCAGCCCTATCGCGCGTTCTGGGCGAACAAGCTCGATGCGCTCGATGATCACCTCAAAAGGAGTGATTGAAATGGCGTTCAACGATGAACTGGGCGTCTTTACCCGCCAAGCGGATCATATCGATGTGCGCTTCGAGCGGCATTACGACCGACCGGTTGAAACGGTGTGGAGCGCGATCACCGAACCCGAGCGGCTCGCCGACTGGATGGGGGCGGCCTATGTGGAGCCCCGCCTCGGTGGGCGGTTCGAGCTGATGGTGGGCGGCCCGCATCCCATGACCGGCATCGTGCGGGCATGGGAGCCCCCTCACCTGCTCGAATACAGTTGGTCGAACACCCATGCACCCGAGTCCGTGGTGCGCTACGAGCTGAGCCGCCACCGGAACGGAACGAGGCTGATCTTCACCCATCGCGGCATGCCCTATGTCAACAGCGCCCTGATGCTGCCGGGCTGGCACGACTTTCTTGATCACCTCGAATCCCTGCTGAACGGCGCTACAGGGGGCGTCGATCCGAACGGCTGGCAACGGCGGCAGGAGCTCTACATCCAGCACTATGATTTGCAGGGCGTGAGGCTGCAGCCCTAAGCCAGCCCTCACGAGGATACTACACGGCCGCTCCTTTTCCATCGACGCGCTGCGGCGCGGCCGACGCAGCACGTCCATGCCTTCAACCAAGGAGACCAGCGATGAACGACCAAAACTTCGAGACCAGCTTTAACGTGCCGCAACCACCTGCTGCCGTCTTTGACGCCATCACCAATGTTCGGGGTTGGTGGTCCGAGGATGTGAAGGGCGCGACTGATATCCTGGGCTCCACCTTCGACTATGCGTATCGCGACGTGCACCGGGCGCAGATCCGCGTCACCGAGTTGATCCCGGATCGCCGCGTTGCCTGGCATGTGGTCCAGAACCACTTCAGTTTCACCGAGGACAAGTCCGAGTGGACCGGCACCGACATCGTCTTTGATATCCAGCCTGTGGAGGGTGGGACGCAGTTGCGCTTCACCCATATCGGGCTTGTGCCGGAATATGAGTGCTTCGATGTCTGCTCGGACGGCTGGGGCACCTATATCGGCGGGAGCCTTAAGGCCTTGATCACCACCGGGACGGGCAGGCCCAATAGGGGCGAGCCGATGAATGCCAGCGAAACGGTGCTTTCAGCGTGAGATGGTTGGGGCCGGTCAACACCGGTCGGCCCCGTCCCGAGCACTCAACTGGCTGCGGGCTGCAGGTCTCGCATGATGGCAGGGATTTGCACCGGGATTTCGCGCGCGAGATAGCCAAGCAGGCCATGGACCTGCTTGAGGCGCTCGCCGGCTTCCCCATGCATGTAAACGCCCCATTGCGCCGCGAGCAGCGGGGAGGCGCCGCGCGCCAGCAGGCCGGCGATGATGCCTGCGAGCGTATCGCCCGAACCCGACGTAGCAAGACCGACATTGCCCTGCCGGGCCTCCCAGATCTCGCCCTGTGGGCTCGCGATCCTGGTGTGGCTGCCCTTCATCACCACAACCGCACCCGTTGCCGCAGCGGCACGGCGGGCAGCGGCTGCGGGATCGGCGGCAACTTCCCGAATGTGAATGTCGAGGAAGGTGGCCATTTCGCCAGCATGGGGCGTGATAACAACGCGTCCGGCGTGTTCCTTCATGTGTTCGAGTCGGGTCCGCAACCCGGTCAAAGCCGCGGCATCCAGAACAAAACTTCGGCCATGGAGCGAGGACAGCAGGCTCGCAGCGAGTTCGCCGGCCACTTCATCGTCCAGCATGCCAGGGCCGAGCAGAACTGTATCGTCGTCGTGGATCGCGGCAGCTATGGCTGCGGCATTTGCCGCCTCGATCTCGCCGGTGGTGGTCTCCGACAAGCCCAGCACCCGCGCTTCGGGAATGGCGAGCCCCAGCGCCAACGCGCTGCTGCGCACGGTCGCAATCCCGAGCTTGCCGGCGCCGGCACGCAAGGCAGCCTCGCCGGAAAGCAGCACGGCGCCCGGAACTTCGCGGTGCCCGCCGACGGCCATGACCCGGCCGCGGGCGTCCTTGTCGACCTCGCCTTGCGGCAGAGGCAGCGGGTTCTCGAGCAGGAACTCACGCGTAATGGAGTGCTCGCTCATGGATTGGCACTGGCGACGGGCGGCTCGGCGGTGACGGTGGTGCCATCCTCTTGCAGAGGAGCCAGGAAATTGTACCGCTTGAGCACGAGTTCGCCGCCTTTGCGCGTCCCTTCGGCAAAGTGGTATTCAGTGATCGAGCAATTGGCGACATCGCCTTCCCGATCGATGGCGAGGATCTCTTCCTCGCTCAGTCGCTCCAGCAAGTAGCGCAAGCAGAGCACGACGACCTGGTGGCTGACGATCAGCACGTCCTGGCCACCATGATGAAGCCCGATCGTGTCCATCAGACTGCGCAGGCGCAAAACCACGTCGCACCAGCTCTCGCCCGCCGGCGGACGGTGGTAGAACTTGCCCAAGAGGGTTCGGAAGCGCGCCTGATCGGGGAACCGCTCCTGGATCCCCGCCGTCGTCAGGCGATCGAGAATGCCGAATTCCTTTTCGCGCAACCGCTCGTCGGCAATGAATTCGGCATCGGTGAAGGCGCCATGCTCACAGATGAGCTCGGCCGTGCGGTTGGCGCGGGCATAGGGGGAGGTCAGCACCACTTCGGGCAGGCCCTCGTGGCGATTGCGGGAAAACCAGCGGCCGAGCGCAATGGCCTGCTCTTCCCCCAGCGGGCTGAGTGGAACGTCGATATCGCGGTGATCGATGTTGATCTCGGACAGGCCGGCATCCATTGCCGCCTGGCGGGCGACATTGCCGGTGCTTTCGCCGTGGCGCACGATCCACAAGCGCCGGGGCCATCTCTGCTGCATGGTTGTTGTCCTCAAGCTCTGCTGCACAACTGCTCAGAGGAAACAAAGTTCGACGGGGAAAACGAGTTTGATGGGGGGCATCGGGCTTGCGAGTACTGCCGCCGGCTAGATCTTACCATCAAGAGAACGGCTGAGGAACGAGAACTGTGCTAGGAGTGGCATAGGGGATGCAACTGATCGCGCGACTTGCCGCTCGATCATGGATAAAGCTGTTCGCTTAGGGGCATGCTTGAATAAGGACAGGCGGTTGGACCGAGTAGACGGTGCGAATTATCAGCTCAGCAACAAGCGCCTCTACCAGGTGGTGGCTCAGCGCATCGCCCAGATGATCGAAGCGCATTCGGGCGATCCATCCTGGCGCCTGCCGTCAGAGCGCGAGTTGGCGGAAGAGCTACAGGTGAGCCGGCCATCGATCCGGGAGGCGGTGATTGCCCTCGAGATGCGCGGCGTGGTCGAGGTCCGGGGCCGCGCCGGCATCGTTATCCTGCCGCGAAAAACCAATGATGTGAACTTCGACATCATCAATACCGATATCGGGCCGGGACCGTTCGAGTTGCTGCAGGCAAGACTTGCCGTCGAGTCAGGCGCTGCCGCCATCGCGGCACAGCGCGCCAATAGCTATGACATCATGCGGCTCGAAGACAGTATTGCTCGCATGCAGGACGAGGGCAGTTCAGCGGTCCACAACGAGAAGAACGACCGCGAATTCCACATGATCATCGCCCATATGACCGGAAACGCAATCGTCGTCTCCATCACCGAGGCCTTGTGGGCACAACGTGATGCCTCGCGCATGTGGAAGAAGATCCACGAGCACATGCACGGCGACGCGGTCCGCCCGACCTGGATCGGCGACCACCATGCGATTGTTGCAGCGTTGAAGCTGCGCAATGCCGATGCGGCCTACAAAGCCATGGCGCGACACATCAACAACGTGTCGGAGGAATTGCTGCAAGCCGACGAACGCCGGCGGCTTACCGGACCTGAGGATTAGAGGGAGACGCGGCCATGCTGAAGGGTTTTGAGCATGTGGGCATCACCGTGAAGAACATCGACAGAAGCCTGGCCTTTTACGTGGACCTGCTCGGGCTGGAGCTGCGCGTGCGTCGTCGGGTGTTCAATGGCGACGAACTGGCATTCCTGGACGCCAAGGGGCCGATGCTGGAGATGGTTTGCCCCGCCACGGGCGCGCTGACCGCCGAAGACGTGGCCATCGGGCGGGCGGGTGTGCGGCATCTCACCTTCAATTTCGACAGCGTGGATGAGATCTACAACATTCTGCTGGATGCCGGCGTTGATATCGTCGAGCCGCCCCGCGATGCGCATAACCGCGACATTGCGCGGCGGGTGGCATTTTGCCGAGATCCGGACGGCATCATGATCGAACTCATCGAACGCTGAAGCGGACCGCCGGGACAAGCCGCCCTGCCCGGCTCGCGGGGGCGCACTTCCAGCAGCTTGAAAGGACCAGAGCCATAATCAGCGCCGCTCGCGTGGAAGCTGATCCCCTGATGCTGGGATCAGCCGCACCGCTGGGTGCGATCCATCTTGTCCTTGCCGAGCGTGGGAGGAAATGCCCCACTCTCTAGCCTCCTCCATTTCAACTGCGTCAGGCGGCGGCCTCCGTTTCCGGCAGCCAGGAGCGATAAAGGGGATTGCCTGGACCGATCGGCATTGGAGTCGGCAGGCCCGTGCGCTGAGACTGATAGGCCGCGGTGACCAGTTCAAGCGAGTTCCTGGCGTCCTGCAAGGTCACGGGCGGCTCGCCACCACTGATGATCGCTTGATGGAACAGCTCGAACTGTCGGGTGTAGCCATCCTCCTTCACCTCACAGCCGGCCAGGGCGTCGTCCACCCGTTGCTGGTGCTCGGGCGTTCCGGCGGTGAATTGCCAGGGATCGCGGCCCATCGTGTAGGGCTCGAGTATGCTTTCGGCGACAAGATCGTGGAAGCAGAAGCGCAACCGGGAGATCTCCTTGCGCGAGCCCAAGGTCATCGAAAGCGTGGCGAGCGACCCATTCTGCATTTTTACCGCCAGCGCCATGGTGTCCTCGACCTCGATCTTGTTGACCAGGGTCGCGCCATAGGCGAAGAGTTCGGCGCAGGGCCCGTGCACATAGTTCAGCATGTCGTGGGCGTGAATGGCGTGCCCGAGCAGGCCCCCACCCAACTCCGTCGCCCATTTGCCGCGCCATGGCACTTCGTAATAGGCCGGACCGCGCCACCAGTGCGTTTCGATTGTGGTCATGAACGGCCTGCCCGTGAGGCCCGCATCCATCAGCAACTTGAGCTTTTGCAGGCCGGTCCCATAGCGATACTGAAAGATCGGCATCAGCTTGCGTCCGGAGCGCGCGACGATTTCGGCCATGGCATCCACTTCGGCGATGGAGCCGAACAGCGGCTTTTCGCAGATGACGTGCTTGCCCGCTTCGATGGCGCGGCGCGATAGCTCGAAATGGTTGTGCGGCGGTGTGCACACATCCACCACATCGATGTCCCCCCGGGCGAACAGGGTGTCGACGTCCTGGGTGTACTCAGGGATGTTGAAGGTTTCGCAGAGGCGCCGGCCGCGATCTTCATCGAGCGAGCAAAGCACCGCTACATCAAACAGATCCTTGTTCCACTGATAGGCCATGAGATGGCGCTCGGCGATTCCTGCACCGATAACTGCCACTCGCAACTTTTGGCTCATGCCGACTTCCTCCCGCCAATATGGGTTGCCTGCTGCTGCGCTTCGAGCGAGAGCCGACAGACTTCGAATACGTGATGCTGGGTCATTGCCGTTTGCGTGCGCTCGCGCACGTCGGCGACAAAGCTCGTGAAATAGTCGAGCGGCTCGCTGCTGCAGTCGATGTGACGCACGCCAGATCCGTCGACCAGGAAGAGGTGGTCCTTGCCGTCCCGACCGCCGATATCGATGTATTTGCGCAGTTCGATATAGCCGTCGGTGCCCAGAATGGTGAGGCGACCGTCGCCCCAGGTCGGCAGGCCGGCGGGGGTGAACCAATCAACGCGGATATAGCCGGAACCCTGCTCACTGCGCAGCAAGACCTCTCCGAAATCCTGGAAATCCGGGCTTTGCGGCGTGCCGAAATTGCCGACCGAACTGGCAACGACCTCGCCCGAATTGGAGCCGGTATAAAAGAGAAATTGGTCGATCTGGTGGGATGCGATGTCGACGATAATGCCGCCAAAGGCATCCAGATCGAAGAACCAGGAGGGGCGGCTGGCGGCAGAAAGGCGATGGGGTCCCATGCCGATTGTCTGCACCACCCTGCCAATCGCGCCCTCTGCAACCAGCTTGCCGGCCTTGACCGCCGAGGGAACGCAGAGGCGCTCAGAAAAGCAGACCGAGAACATCCGGCCCGTCTCCATCACCGTGCGCTTGACCTGGTCCAGTTGAGCGAAGGTGGTCACGCCCGGCTTGTCGACGATCACGTCCTTGCCGGCTTTCATGGCGGTGATGGCAAGACCGGCCCGGTCGCGGGGAACCGCAGCGATGCAGACGACATCGATGCCCTTATCGGCAAGAAGCTGGTCCCGACTGACTTCAGGCACGCCAGGATGTTGTTTGCGCACGGTGTCCACCAGAGCGGGAACCGAACTTTCTGGACAATAGCCGACGAACTCTGCGCCGGCATCGAGCAGGCCATCGATGTGGTTGAAGATGTGACCATGATCGATGCCTATCGCGGCAAATCTCAGCATTGACTAACTTTCTCCCGGCGCAATGGCTTCTTGGCCTCCGGGTCATCTGGTAAGACCAAAACCGCTCCAAGACACATCAGGGAAGGGCTTGCTGTCAAGGCGGCCAAGTGGCTGGACGGTCTGTTCGGTCAAGGCGCAGGAACTATTGACAAGCCCAACCGATCGCACCAACCTGCTGGTAAGGCCAGAGCCTGCTGGCTAGACCAAACTCGTTCGAGGGTCGGAGGAGCCGTTGCCTCGAAGCGGATGTGGAGGAGGAACGCATGCAGCTTTCTAGGCTTCGCCTGACTTGCGCCTTGGGCGCCCTGATGCTCGCCAGCGCACCAGCGCTGGCTCAAGAAATCACGGTGGTCTGCGACGATCTCGGCTTTGGCTGCAACACGATGCAGCCCATCGCCGAGAGGTTCATGCAGGAGAACCCGGGAAAGACCGTCAACCTGGAAGTCGTCCCTTATCAGTCGATGCTCGAAAGCCTGCCGGTGCAGTTGGCGTCGGGGCAAGGCCCCGACGCAGCCATCGTCACCGACCTTGGTGGCCTCAGCCGCTATTACCTGGATCTCACGCCCTATGTTGATCCAGCCCTGTTCAACGAGAACTTCGAGCGGACCTTGCAATGGTTGCGCGGTGGCGAGGCGAACAGCACAGCGATCAATGGCATGCCGACTTCGCTGACGGTCAACGGGGGCTATGTCAACCTGACCTTGTTTGAACAGGCCGGGATCCCGGTGCCTGAAGAAGGCGCCACCTGGGAGGAATGGGCCGAAGCGACACGCCAGGTTGCCGAAGCGACCGGCACCGACTTTGCAATGGAAATGGACCGATCGGGACACCGCTTTTCCAGCCTGGCGATAAGCTATGGGGCCGAACTCGTCGATGAGGCGGGCAATCCGGTGGTCGACGATGGCTTGCGCGCAGCCATCGAGCAGTTCGTGGCTTGGCACCAGGACGGCACCATGCCGATGGATTTGTGGGGCGCCGTGGGTGGCGCCACCCACCGCGAGCTGTTCTCGGACTTCCTCAACGCCAACACCGTGCTTTATTTCGGCGGCTCATGGACGCTAAGCCAGATGGACCAGGAAGTGGGAGACCTGTTCGACTGGAAGGTTATTGCCGCTCCATGCGGCCCCTCCTCCTGCACGGTCATGCCCGGCGGCGGCGCTTTGGTGGCGTTCCAGCACACCGACCAGCCTGAACTGGTGGGGGAGTTCATCAACTATCTGGCTCGGCCAGAAAACTTGAGCGAAGTGCTGGCAGCAGCCGTGGAAATCCCGGCTGCCTCCACCCTGATCGAAAGCGGCATCGAATATCCCGGCGCCTCGGAGCGGACCCAGGAAGCGCTTTCTACCTTCATCGCGCAGATTCCCAAGATGGCGCCTGCAGCGTACCGCTTCCAAGGCTGGCGCTACCAACGCGCAATGATGAATGCCCTCACCACCCGCATCAGCCAGGTCCTTAATGGCGAACTTGAGGTGGATGGCGCAATGGACCGGATCAAGCAGGACGTGAACCTCGCGATCGAAGCCGCCAAGGCGCAGTAAAGCTTAATCCGGGAGGGCGGCATGGGTGCTTCATCTCGTATTGCGCACGCTACGGGATCGGTATTTTCCCTGCCGGCGCGGGCAATCGAGCCGCTCATGGCGGGGCTGCAGAGGCTGATCGGCATCAAACGAATGCCGTGGTTCTTCCTGCTGCCCAACCTGGCTGCGGTGATCCTGTTCTCCCTGCTGCCCGTGTTTGTGAACATCTTTTATTCCTTCACGGGCAGCGACCGCCTTTACCCATCCGAACGCCCGTTCATCGGCACCTATAATTACGAGACGCTGCTGGATTGCGGCAATTATTTCGATCCTTCCACCTGTTCGCGTGACCTGTTCTGGCGCGCCCTCGGCAACAGCCTGGTGTTTGTGCCCACCCAGGTTGCAGCCATGATTGGCATCGCGCTGCTGACGGCTATCTGCCTTAACGGGGACATCAGGGGCCGCGGCTTTTTTCGCGGCGTGTTCTTTTCCCAGTGATGCTGTCGCCAGTGGTGGTCGCCCTAACCTGGCAGTGGATCCTCCAGCGCACCGGCGTGCTGAACGGCATTCTCACCAATCTCGGCATGGAGCCGGTGAACTGGCTGGTCCACGCCAACTCGGCATTCTTCTGGTCGGTGTTCGTCACCGTCTGGGCACATATGGGCTTTTACACCATCATCCTGCTGGCGGGCCTGCAGGCGATCCCCCGCGACGTGTACGAGGCTGCCAAGATGGACTCCGCCAGTCACTGGCGCGTTTTCACCCGCATCACCCTGCCGCTGCTGCGGCCAGTGCTGCTGGTGGTCTTCATCCTGGCGGTGATCCGTTCGGTGCAGACCTTTGATGAGCTTTACGTTCTAACGGGCGGCGGCCCAGGCTCGGCGACCCTGCTGATGGTGCAATATATTTACGAGATTGGCTTTGCCATCCAGCCGCGCAACTTCGGACTGGCCGCTGCCGCGTCCCTGCTGCTGGGGGTGGTGCTGCTCGTCTTCACTCTTGTCCAACTGCGCGTTTCGCGAGGATCGAGCAATGGCTGACCTGAGCTTGCCGCGATCCGAGGGTGGAGTGAGGGCCATGCTGCTGGGCCGCCGTGGCAGGGGGAAACTGGCGCTTTCCGACTTCCTGACCTACGGCTATCTGCTCCTAGGCGTGCTGATCATGTTCGCGCCCGTGGTTTGGGTCGTGCTGTCCTCGTTCAAAACCCCAGCGGCGCTGCAGGAATTTCCACCGACACTTCTGCCCTATTCAACCGAACAGGTGATGGTCCAAGGCTATGACCAGAGCTTGCCGCTGTTCGACGTCACGACTGAAAGCGGCGAGGTGGTTCAACTCGCGCAGATCCGGCGAGTGGGCCTTAATGCCCAGATGGTGGATCCGGACAATCCTGAGGCCGGCCGCATCGTTGTACCAGTTGCTAACGCCATGCCCGTGCGCAAGGTGCATTTTGCCGTCGAGAACTATGTCCAGCTGCTCGCCAGTTCGGGCAGCGATATCTGGCGGTTCGTGTTCAACAGCCTGTTCATCACCGTTGCAGCCACGGTGATTACCTTGATCATGAACTCGATGGCGGCGTTTGCCTTGTCCAAGTACCGGTTCCGCGGTGACGGGTTGGCGCTCGTGGCCATTCTTTCAACGCTGATGATCCCGGCGACGGTGGTGCTGGTCCCCACCTATCTGATCGTAGCCCAGCTGGGGCTCGTCAACAATCTGTGGGGCGTCATCCTGCCCACGGTGGCCACGCCGACCGGCGTGTTCCTGCTGCGGCAATATATGCTCACCATTCCCGATGAGCTGATCGAGGCGGCGCGGATGGATCATGCCAGTGAATGGCGCATCTTTTGGCGGATCATCCTGCCCCTGTCTTCGCCCGCTCTGGCGGTGGTGGCGATCTTTTCCATTCTTTCGCGGTGGAACGACTTCCTGCTGCCCCTGGTAGTGCTCAATCGGCGCGAAGTGTTCACCCTCCAGCTCGCCCTCGCCTCCTATCAGGACGAGAATGTCGTTCGGTATGAACAGCTGCTGGCGATGACCACCCTGACGGCGTTGCCGCTCGCCTTCGCATTCATTTTCCTGCAGCGCTACATCACCAGTGGCATTGCCTCAACCGGGATCAAGTGAGGTCCGCATGGCAAATCTCGTGCTTGAAAGCCTCAACAAATCCTTCGGCCTCGTGGAAGTGATCCCCAGCGTCGATCTGGAAATCGCCGACGGGGAGTTCGTAGTGTTTGTCGGCCCGTCGGGCTGCGGCAAGTCGACCCTGCTGCGCCTGATCGCCGGTCTCGAAGACGCGACTTCCGGCGACATTCGCATCGATGGGCAGAGCGTGATCAACGTTCCGGCCGCCGACCGGGGCGTGGCCATGGTGTTCCAGTCCTACGCCCTATACCCGCATATGACGGTTCGCGAGAATCTCAGTTTCGGCCTCGAAAATATCCGCATGCCCAAGCAGGAGATCGAACAACGGGTGCTTGGCGCTGCCACGCTCCTGCAGATCGAGCAATTGCTGGAGCGTCGACCCAAGCAACTTTCCGGCGGACAACGGCAGCGTGTCGCGATCGGGCGAGCCATCACGCGGGACCCGAAAATCTTCCTGTTTGACGAACCGCTGTCCAATCTTGACGCAGAGCTGCGGGTGCTGATGCGGGTTGAGATCACGAGCTTGCACCAGCGGCTAGGCAATACGATGATCTATGTCACCCATGACCAGATCGAGGCCATGACCATGGCCGACAAGATCGTGGTTCTGCGCCAAGGCAAGATCGAGCAGGTTGGGGCTCCCCTCGATCTTTACAACCGGCCGCGCAACAGCTTTGTGGCCGGCTTCATCGGCTCGCCACGGATGAATTTTGTGGAAACGGTGGTGGCGGCCAACAATGATGCAGGGCTGACTCTCTCAGGCCAAGGCCTGCCCGACCTGACCTTGCCGGTGCGTCGCGTGCCCTTGCAAACCGGGGCAAGCGCAACGCTCGGGATCCGCCCCGAACATCTGGTCTCCTCCAACACAGGCTGGCCCGTTCAGGTCAAGGTGGCAGAGCAGCATGGCGCCAGCAGCTACCTGCACTGCACTATGCCCAACGGCACGGCGTTACTGGTGCATGAGGCCGGCCAAAGCGGGTTGCGGAGCGGGGACGCACTTCATGTCACCCCAGCTACCGGGCAATGGCACTTGTTCGATGAGCAGGGGTTGCGGGTCGAGGGTGAACTCATCGGCCCGGGTTGAAGACGAGAACTTCGCCGGCTTTGGCCAAGCACTCACGAGCTGGGCACCAGCGGACTGGATGCAAGCCAATGCTCGGCAGCCAAACCCTTGCACACGAACCAAGGCCGCAGCCTGTTCGAAACGATCAAGGAAGGAGATGGGGGGCCGGGAACCGGGCGCGTTGCCCGGCGGCGTTGGTGGAGGGGACTGGATTCGAACCAGTGTACGCTAAGCGGTCAGATTTACAGTCTGATGGATTTAACCACTCTCCCACCCCTCCACTGCAACTTCGCCGTTGGGCAGGAAACGATGCACCGAAGCGCGTCGTCGGGGCGGTTTATGGGTGCCCTGCCCGCTCCTGTCAACACCCCTGACCCGGTTGCCCGCAAGAAAACGAAAACGGGGCACTTCCACCATGCCCCTCTGCTTGCCGGAGCGACGCAAAGAGGCTAACGCTCGGCCATGAGCATCAACAAATTTCCCCCCAAGCAGCGCTACAATCCCGATGACGGCCCGGTCTATCTTTATGGCTTTCATACCGTCCGCGCTGCGCTGGATAATCCCGGTCGCGTCAAGAAGGCGCTGTTGGCCACGCCCAATGCCTTGTTGCGGCTGCGCGAAAGCGGCGAGCTGGGCAAGGTCAAGGTGACCGAAACCACGCCCAAGGAGCTTGATCGGCTCTTGGGGGCCGATGCCGTGCACCAGGGCGTAGCGCTGGAAGTGGATCCGGTCAGCCGGTTCGGGCTCGACGATATCGACCCGCTCAAGCTCGTGGTGGTGCTCGACCAGATCACCGACCCGCACAATGTCGGCGCTATTCTGCGCACCGCCTGCGCCTTTGGCGCCGATGCGGTGATTACCACTGCGCGCCATTCGCCGCGGGAGACCGGGGTGATGGCCAAGTCGGCCTCGGGTGCGCTTGATCTCGTGCCCATGATCGAGGTGCGCAATCTCGGCGATGCGTTGGAAAAGCTGAAAAGCCGCGGCATGCTGGTCCTCGGCTTTGATTCTGAAAGCGAGCAACCCCTGCGGCCCCGCACTGACGATCAGCCGCTCGCCATCGTGATGGGAGCGGAAGGCAAGGGCTTGCGGCAGCGCACGCGCGAGCTTTGCGACGAGATGGTCAAGCTCGACATGCCCGGTCCCATCAAGTCCCTCAACGTTTCCAATGCGGCAGCGATCGCGCTGTTTGCTGCAACTGCAGGACGGTCTGCATGAGCCAGTTCGAGCCATTTGCCATTGCCTTGCGGCTTTCGGGCGTCAGCATCACCCAGCGGGATTTGGATACGGCGCTCAAGCAGCTGACCAGCCGTTACGAGCCGGAAGACGCCGACAACAACTGGTATGCGCAAGTGGACCTCGATACGGCCAATCCGGTTCGGGCTGTACTCGAGTTGGCGGAACGATCGGGCCCCGCCATCGAGGCCATGCTGGAAGATCGGCGGCTGGGCCGGGCGGTGCTGGACCTGGCCTTTGATTTCCCCGAAGCGGGCGAATCGATGTCGGCCCGTCTGCCCGCGCATCTCGCCGCCGCGGTGGCGGTGCATGGGATCGACATCGAGGTGTCGGTTTACCTCACCGATGTCGAAGACGACGAAGAGTAGCTCAGCTTACTCGCTTGCTGCGGCCAGGGCTCGCCGCACCAGCGGATCAAGCGCGCTGAGAAAGGCCGAGCGATCAGCGCGACCAAAACTCGCGTTGTAGCCCTTGCTTTCGCCGGTTTCGCGAAGGTGCTGCTTGAGCTCGCGCATAGCGAGCGCCATGCCGATGGAGTTCTGGGTGAAGGGCTTGCCGGTAAAGCCGAGCACATGGCAGCCCTTTTCGAGGGCGCGGCTGGCCAGCGGAATATCGGCGGTCAGGACGATGTCGTTGGCTTGCGCCTGTTCGACGATCCAGTCATCGGCCGCATCGGCGCCGGCGGGTACCACGACCACCCGCACCATCGGATCCCGCGAGGGCCGCACCCCGCCATTGCTAACAAAGACCAGCGCCACCCCCAGCCGTTCGGCAACGCGAAGCGCCTCGTCCTTGACCGGGCAGGCATCGGCATCAACGTAAATGGTGGGTGCCGGCATAAAATCCATGCATGTTTGGAGCAAGGGAGCCTGACCCGGCCGCAGCCAGGGTCAGGCGCACTACATCAGTAAACTACAACGCTGCGGATGCTTTCGCCGGAATGCATCATCTCAAAGCCCTTGTTGATGTCTTCGAGGCGCAACGTATGGGTGATCATGGGATCGATCTCGATCTTGCCATCGAGATACCAGTCAACGATTTTCGGCACATCGGTGCGGCCGCGCGCGCCACCAAAGGCGGTGCCCATCCAGGTGCGGCCGGTGACGAGCTGGAACGGACGGGTGGAGATTTCCTGACCGGCTGCGGCGACGCCGATCACCACCGATTTGCCCCAACCGCGATGGCTGGCTTCGAGGGCCTGACGCATGACCTTGGTGTTGCCGGTGCAATCAAAGGTGTAGTCGGCACCGCCGATCAGGTCGCCGCGCCGCTTGGTCAGGTTGACGAGATAGGGGACGACGTCGCCTTCGATCTCGGTGGGGTTGACGAAGTGGGTCATGCCGAAGCGTTCTCCCCAGGCCTTCTTGTCGTTGTTGATGTCAACGCCGATGATCATGTCGGCGCCGGCCAGACGCAGACCCTGGATGACGTTGAGGCCAATGCCGCCGAGGCCAAAGACGACGGCCGTAGCGCCAATCTCGACCTTGGCCGTGTTGATCACGGCGCCAACGCCCGTGGTGACGCCGCAGCCGACATAGCAGACCTTGTCGAAGGCCGCGGCCGGGTCGATCTTGGCCACGGCGATCTCGGGCAAGACAGTGTAGTTCGAGAAGGTCGAGCAGCCCATATAATGGTGGATCGGCTTGCCTTCGAACGAGAAGCGCGAGGTGCCGTCGGGCATCAGCCCCTGCCCTTGCGTGGTGCGGATGGCGGTGCACAGATTGGTCTTGCGCGACAGGCAAGACGGGCATTCACGGCATTCGGGCGTATAAAGCGGGATGACGTGGTCGCCCTTTTTCACCGAAGTGACGCCGGCGCCGACATCCACAACCACGCCTGCGCCTTCATGGCCGAGAATGGCGGGAAACAGCCCTTCCGGATCCGCCCCAGAAAGGGTGAAATCGTCGGTGTGACAGATACCTGTCGCCTTGATCTCCACGAGAACTTCGCCCGCGCGAGGACCTTCAAGATCGACCTCGACAATCTCGAGCGGCTTGCCGGCCTGAAAGGCAACGGCGGCACGGGTTTTCATGGCTGGGACTCCTTTGGTGGTGCGGGCAAGGTTTGGCACAGCCAAGGGCAGGCGGCAAGTTTGCGGAACTCCCAGCAGAGTTAACTAAAGGTCAAGATGTTCTTGCGCTCAGCAGCAACCTTGTTGCTAAGTACTTTTGCAGGCTGCGCCGTGGGCTTGTCTGGGTGGCGGAGACTAAGTATGGCCGGTCTGATCGTTCCTGTAATACTGGCTGGCGGACAGGGTACGCGGCTCTGGCCGATGTCACGCGCGGCGCGGCCCAAACAATTTTTGGAACTCGTCGGATCAACCAGCCTGTTTCAAGCAGCATTACTGCGCGTCAGCGACCGGAGCGTTTATAGCGAGCCGCTGGTCATCACCAATATCGATTACCGCTTCATAGTTGCCGAACAGGCGGTTGAAGTTCAACAATCTCCTGCTGCAATATTGTTAGAGCCGATGAGCCGTAACACGGCCCTGGCGATCGCAATCGCGTGCTTGGAAGCGGTACGCCAGGCCGGGGAAGACGCCATCGTCCACGTACTCCCGTCGGATCACGAGGTACAGATTGACGCGGGCTACGCCGCGGCAGTGCAACTTGCGGCTGAAGCTGCACGTGACGGGAGCCTTGTCACGTTTGGCGTCGCACCTACCGAACCGGAGACCTGCTACGGATACGTCTCCCCAGGCGAGCCGCTGAGGGCCGGCTGCCACAGGGTTGCAAGGTTCGTGGAAAAACCCAATCGCGCTCGTGCCGAGGAAATGCTCTCGAGCGGGAAATTCCTCTGGAACTCGGGCATGTTCATGCTAGGTGCGAGCCAGTTTCTACTGGAATGCGAAAAACTAGCACCGGTGACTTTCCTATCTGCAACGCGTGCGATGGAGCAGCGCCGGATCGATGCCGACTTCGTTCGGCTGGATGAGACCGGCTTCACCGAGGCACCGAACGTCTCCGTGGATATTGCGATTTTTGAACGGACCAACTGCGCCGCGGTGGTCCCCGTGAGTTTTGGCTGGTCTGACCTAGGGAGTTGGGCTGCGCTGTGGAAGGTCGCAGACAAGGACGGATCGGATAATGTCAGCCGCGGCGGGGTCACCTTGTCCAATGTGAGCCACTCCCTGGTAGTGACCGACCGTGCTCATGTCGCCGTGGAGGGCCTGGAGGACGTGGCGGTGATCGCCAGCGAAGACGCAATCTATGTCGGGCGGCTGTCCGAAGCGCAAAAGGTCGGCGACATGGTCCAGCAGTTGCGCGGGCGAAGCCATACCGCGGCCTTGACCCAGATACACCGTACCTCGTATCGACCTTGGGGTGGTTATTCTTCGCTGGTGACCGGGGAGCGGTTCCAGGTCAAGCGCCTGTTTGTCAAGCCAGGCAGGAAGCTCTCGCTGCAGCGGCACCATCATCGTTCCGAACACTGGATTGTGGTGCGAGGGACCGCCGAGGTGACGCTCAACAATGAAGTGCAAACTGTCACCGAGAATCAGTCGGTCTATCTTCCGCTGGGGTGTACGCATAGACTGGCTAATCCCGGCAAAATCTTGCTGGAATTGATCGAAGTGCAAACGGGCTCTTACCTCGGTGAAGACGACATCACGCGCTTGGATGATGAGTTCGGCCGGGCTTAGGCAACCCCCTCCCCGGCCGTCTAGCCTATAGATCGACGAAGGTGGTGAAGCCGCCGAAAATCATTCGCTTCATGTCGATCGGTGCGTTTTCCATCAGCCCGGTGAGCTCGGGGTCGTTCATGACCTTGGCGTTGACGGCATCGCGCTGTTCGCGCGATTGATAAAGCACCCAGGAAAAGATCACGACTTCGTCCTCGGTGGCCATCACGGCGCGCGGGAAGGATGTCAGCTCCCCGTAGGGCACGTCATCGGCGACGGCTTCCTTGTAGGCCAAGGCGCCGTAGGCCATCCAGGCCTCGCCCGCCCGGCGGGCAATTTCCTTGTATTGCTCCAGAAAGCTCTTCGGCACGGCAAGAACATATCCATCAACATAGGGCATGGTGCACCTCCTTGTTGCTGCTGACGCTTGAAGACGCCACGATCCTACATTTGCCGGGGCACGACTGGGCAATCTTGGGGTTCGATCGGGGCCAAACGAGTCCGGGCAAATGTCGAGCTTCGCGCCGAATGTGAAGGATCGATTCAAAGGTGGTGACGTTCAGGCCGGAGTATCTCCCAGCCCCTGGTGTCCGATGACCGAGCAGATCTCCGTCCTGATCGTTGAAGACGAACCGCTTATCCGCATGAACATTGTCGCGGTGTTCGAGAATGAGGGTTTCAAGGTGCATGAAGCAGCCGGCGCCGCGGCCGCGCTAGCGCTGCTGTATTCGCACGTGGCGGTGCACGCCATGTTCACCGATGTGGATCTGGACGGGGGAATGGACGGCCTGACGCTGGCCGCGGCAGTGCGGGACGAATGGCCCGACATCAAGATTGTGGTGGCCTCGGGCGTCCGGCGGGTGAGCCCGCGCGAAGTGCCGGACGGGAAATTTTTCGTAAAGCCTTATAACCCTGAGACAATCGTCGCGACCGTGCGCGAACTAGTCGAGGCATGACGCTGTTAAGACTCGGGCCACCCTGTTCAGGGTGGCTCTATTAACGCTAGGTCCGGCTGCGACTGGCTTCGACCGGCTTGCTGTGTTCCAAACGCTCTGCCGCATCAAGCGCATTCATGAGTGCGAGGCCAGATTGCGCCATATGAGCGGGAATACGGGTGAGTTCACGCCCGACATGTCGGGCGTTCCAGCCCGTGAACATGTCGACGATCGAGAACGAACCATCGGCGTCGGAATTGAGGATATATCGGTTTGCCATGGAGAAAACTGTAACAGAGTCGCACAACCTTGGAAGGGCGGCGCCGGGGTTATTCACCAAAAATACACCGGCGTTAACAGGTCCGTATCGCGGACTTAAGCCAGCAAGCATTTGGTTAAGATTAACCACTGGTTAAGTCACTGCTGGATCGCCACTTTTCGCCGTGCAACAAGCAATTCACGGTTATTCACAACCACACCAACATGGCCACTCAAGCCGGAGGATACACAATGGCAACTGAACTCGACAACAAGGCGGCAGCGGCTGCACTCAACGCAAATGCATCTCCAGAATTCCTGCGCCAGAACCGGGCTCCTACCAAGGACCTTGGCGCAACGCGTTATGTAGACATGCATGGGCGCGATGAATTCGACCACAACATCATGAGCCACCGCACCCAGCTCGAAATGCTGCACACCCAGATCACCAATCTCGACCAGACCATCGAACTCGAGCAGCAGAAGCTGCGCGAAAGCAAGGCCGCGCTCGAGGCGAGCTATCACGCCCGCGCTCGTTTGCTGCACCTGCGTGAAGCCATGCTCCACTTCGTGCTCGAGTTGGAACGCGGCGACCAATAGGCGACGGTGCTGGTTGGTGTGATTGCGGCGGTCGTTGTCCTCGGACAGCGGCCGCCGTTTGCATTTCGGGATTTGGGCTGCAATGGGCCAGTGCCCCAGGCGGCCGGTTTGTCCACGCTAACAATACCGGTTAGGGTTACGACGCGATGGGGTTGGACCCCGACAGCTGTGGGTCCTAAGCCCGGGGCAAGCCGGAACCCTCCTCATGCGTCGCACGCTTCTCCTGACCAGCCTTTTTGTTCTCTCGCTGGCCTTCATGGCCACCGCATATAGCCTCACCCCGGCCTGAGAGTGGCGGGCAAGCCGCACTAGCATAGAACAGGCCGGAACATTCAGGCATCGAGGCGATTACCCCTTGCACAAGGCTTTACCGCAAGGGTTCCCATGCCGCTTCAATTTCTGTTCCGCTTTCTCGCCAACCTCATCTCCCTCGCCATCCTGATTGCGGCTGGCTATCTGCTGTGGTCGTGGTGGGATGGCGATCTCGTCCGCCAAACCGACGGCACGATTGTGCGGGTGCGCGAGGACTGGCTGCTGTGGGTGGGGCTGGCTGGCCTCGCCTTTTCCTTTCTGGGTCGACCGCTGGTGGTTCTGCTGCTGGCGGGTGCCGACAAGGATCGTACTGCTCCGGTCCGTGGCAATGGCACCACCATCGAGGCGCCAAACGGCGCCCAGCTTTATGTGGAGCAGGCAGGGGCACCCGGCGGCGAAACAATCATCCTGACCCATGGCTGGAGCATGGACAGCACGATCTGGAATTACGCCAAACGCGATCTGGGCCAGCAGTTCCGGGTCGTCAGCTGGGATCTGCCCGGGCTAGGGAAATCGCGTGGCGAGATCAGCCTGGAAGCATTCGCGGCTGATCTGGCCGCAGTGATCGCCTGGACCGGTGCAACTCGCGTCGTGTTGGTTGGGCACAGCATTGGTGGCATGACCATCCAGACCCTGGCGCGTGACCATGCGGGGGTGTTCGACACCAAAGTGGCCGGGGTAGTTCTGGTCAACACCACCTATACCAACCCGCTCAAGACCATGATCTTGCCGCGCCTCATGCAAGCGCTGCGCTTCCCGGTGTTGGAGCCCCTGATGACGCTGACCAAATGGCTGTTGCCCCTCAGCCAGCTGAGTGCATGGCAGAGCTATCTCAGCGGCACCGCGCATATGGCCAATCGTCTGGGTTTTGGCAAATACGTGACGCGCAGCCAGCTTGATCACACCACGCTGCTTAGCACGCGCAATTCCCAGGCCGCTATCGCCGATGGCAATCTGGCGATGTTCCGCTGGGATGCAACGGGCGCAACCGCAAAGCTGCAGGTGCCAGTTCTGGTGCTGGCAGGCGAGGTCGACATCGTGACCAAGCCGGTCGCGAGCGAAACCATCGCCGGATACACGCCAACCGCCACGCTGCGGAAGATCGAAGGCGTGAACCATATGGGCTTTCTCGAGCGGTCGGACGTTTACAATCCGGCCATCGCCGACTTTGCTGCCGCCGCGCTGGCAACGGGGCGCACTGGCTCGCAGACGACACCAAGCTTCGGCTAAGTTTTTCGGCTTGGGCAAACAATCCCGGCGCTCACTTCCCACTTGAAGTGAGCGCCGGCATCGTGTTTCAGCAGCACGAACCTGGACGCGACGAGAGGACAAAGTCAGTTGGGCCTGCTGAACGAACTGACCGTGGGTTTGCTCGCCTCCCGCATTGGGGCTTTCCTGATTTATACGGCGGTGCTGGGTGGCCTGCTGGCGCTGTTTGCGCGGCTGCTCGGTTTCCTGCGCCCCAAGCATGAAGGTCGGCTGACCGCCAATCCCTTTGCCCATCTGTCGGTCTGGGGGCTGGCGATGGGGACGCTGTTTCAGATGGGGTGGATTCGCTCTATGTGGCTGGACGTAGACGGCAGCGGCAACAGCCGCCTTCGCGCTGCGGCAGTCGCGATCCTTGGGCTCGCAGCGGTGTTGCTGTTGATCCCGCTGCTGTGGTGGCTACGGCCGCTGCTGCAGGTCGCCCTCCCCCGCACCGGCGGCTACGCCGTGCTTGGGGTGGTGCTGGAGTTGCAGCGCATTACCTTGGCTACAACCATCCTGAACATCCTGCCGCTCCCAGGGCTCGTTGGGGGCTTGTTCCTGCAGGCGGCCTTTCCAGAGGCGGAAAAGAAGATCCGCCGGTGGGAGCCGTTCGTGCTGGCAGGTCTTGTTGTGCTGCTCGTGACGGGCTGGCTGCCCGCTGCGATGGCCCAGCTGCTGGGCTAAGCCAACAACTGGCGCGTGAGCCATTGGCTCACGCGCAGGATCAGTTATTGATCGCCGGCCTGGCCGGTATAGCCATATTTGTCCAGCAAGGTCTGGATAGTGCCGTCGGCAACAAGGGCGTCGATGGCCTGGTCAACCTGGGTGCGCAAGAAGGCGTCCCGGCTCGAGACCACGGCGCCGACCTTGATCGCGGTCGCAGGCACCGGGGCAAGTTCAATCACCCGCAAAGCCGCGGCCTCAGGCACCTCGCTCTGGAGCTTGCGCAGCGCGGGCTGCCAGAGCAGCATGCCACCAAGCGTGCCATCGAGCACGCGCTTGGCCATTAGTGAATTGTCCGCATAGGGCAAACGCTTCCAGCGCTCGGCTTCGGGCTGCTGCAGCGACCAGGTGATATACACCAGCTCGCCCACGCTTTGCAGCGCGGTGCCGATCTTGCGGTCATGCGGAATGTCGGCCCAGCTATTCCAATTGGCATCCTCCACCGCAAGCACGAACGGAATGGTGGCATAGGGACGGGTCACGGCAGCCCATTCGGGAAAGGGCGAGTTGGTTTGCACCGAAACACCCATGAACATGTCGCAGGTGTTGTTCATGGCCAGCATCAGCTCGTCCATGAAGCCATCGCCGTTTACCGGAAAGCCGCCAAAGCCTTCCTTGACGTTGACCTGCAGGAACAGCGCATCCCCAATGGCCTGGGCGACGTCGTGGTCGAAAGCGCTGATGACGCTGCTGGTGTCAAAGCAGACATTGATCTGGTCGCCGTTCTGGCGGCGCGAATTGTCGAGCAGTTCACCCGGCACGCTGCTGGTTTGGGCCAAGGCCTGGCCAGACAGCAGCAGCGCCATTGAAAGCGCGAGAGTGCGAAGCATGAGGTTCTCCAAAATAAAGAAAGGGGCCGAAGCCCCTTTCAATTGATCGCGCCGGAAGCTTATTCCTTCGGCAGCTTGTAGACGAAGACCGAGTTGCCCGAACCGGTCGGCAGCGGGATCTCGGGGAAGGCCGAGGAGATCGAGCTCGCCGAGTTGCTGTAGCCGGTTGGGATGGCGACATACTGCTCGCCGTCGATCTCGTAGGTCATTGGGTAACCACCGATCGGGGCGTTCAGGCGCTGTTCCCAGAGCACTTCGCCGGTGTCCTGATCCCAGGCCTTGACGTAGCGGGCAGCGTCGCCGCCGAACACCAGACCACCGCCGGTTGCCAGAACCGAGCTGGTCATGGACGGACGCTCACGCGCCTGCCACTTGGATTCGGCCTGAATCGGGTTGATGTCCAGCGCCTGCAGCAGGCCGGCATCGGTGATGCCCTCAGGCAGAACGCGCGGGCCGAACTTGACCGCACCAACGGCATTGCCGGCGGTGAATTCGGTCTGGGTCGGCGCAACGGTGTTGCAAGCCTCGGTCAGGGGCACGAAGAAGGTCTGGGTCAGCGGGCTGTAGGAGCCGGCCTGCCAGAGCTTGCCGCCCGACACCGAAGTACACACCAGGTGTTCCTGGCCAACGGCTTCGGAGATCAGGTCCTCGTTGATGTGCACGGTGCCGTCAGGATCAACGCCGGTGACGACGTTCTGAACAACGGTTTCCTTGTGCCACAGATACTTGCCAGTGTCGCGGTCAAGGCCGAAGGCGATGCCGTTCTTGCCGGGAACGCTGATCAGCAGGTGATGCATCTCGCCGTCGATTTCCTGGTCAACCAGGATACGCTCAAACGGGCTGTCCAGATCCCAGTTATCGCGCGGCAGGTGCTGGTAGTACCACTTCAGCTCGCCCGTATCGGCGTCGAGAGCCAGGGTCGAGTTGGTGTAGAGCACGTTGCCGTCACCCGAACCGCGGATCAGCTCGGCATAGGGGCCGGGCATACCAATGCCCCAGAAGGTGGTGTTGGTGCGAGCGTCATAGGCACCGGTTGCCCAGGGCGTACCGCCCCAACGGTTTTCCGGCGGCACTTCGCCCCAGCTTGCCTGCTGCTCAGGATTGTTGGGGTCATCGATGGTGTTGAAGCGCCACAGCTCTTCGCCAGTGTTGGCGTCGTGAGCCAGGATAAAGCAACCACCGGCGGTGCCGGCGATCGAGCAGCCCGAGATGGCCGAGATGATCTTGTCCTTAACGATCAGCGGCCCAATCGTGTAGGAATAGCCCAGGTTGTAATCGAGAACCTGCTTTTCCCACACAACCTTGCCGTCTGCTGCGTTGAGCATGACGATCTTGGCGTCGGGCGTGGTCAGAACGATCTTGTCCTCATAAAGAGCGATCGAGTTCTTCTGGCGGCGAGCCTGGTTGGCCTGGTAGCTCCACGAGGTCGGGATCTCGGGCATGGCATGGCGGTACTGCCAGATCAGGTCGCCGGTCTTGGCGTCGAGCGCCTCGACGATAGCGTTGCTGGTCTGCAGGAACATTACGCCGTCATGCACCAGGGGAGCGGTTTCCTGGATGCCGGCTTCAGCCATAGGCCAGGCCCAAGCGAGTTCGAGATCCTTGACCGTGTCCTTGTTGACCAGATCGAGCGGGCTGTAGCCCTGGTTGTCGCGGGTGCCACGCCACATCAGCCATTCTTCAGCTGGAGGGTTTTCCAGCATTTCTTCGGTGACGGGCTTGTAGTCTTCGCGCACGCCCTGGGCGAAAGCTGCGCCGGACAATGCCATCATGGCTGTCGTCGCCACCAAGACTGATTTCAAAACACCGATTTTCATCGATTCTCTCCAATGGTGCGCGTCGCGGACGCGCTTAGATGCAGTGAGTTAGTTGGTTGCCCCGGGCAATGGCTTGCCATAGGTGAAAGCCTGCGGAACGGCCGGTTCAGCCGCCGCAGTAGGCGCAGCTGCTGCCGCTGGTGGCGCGCCACCAGGCAATTGCTTGCCCCAGGTGAAGGCCTGCGGCACGGTCGTCTCCGGCGTGGCAGTCGCAGCTTCAGCCGGAGCAGACGGCGTGGCAGCGGCGCCAGCTGCGGTTTCTTCCGGCAGCGAGATGGATGCCAACAGTTCCGGATCGGCAGTCATGGGCGTGTCCCCGGGCTGAGCGCCGTTGAACGACATGATGTAGGCGACGATGTTGACATAGACGTCTTCGCCGAGCAGGCCGGGGGCCGAAGGCGGCATGGCGACGCTGATGAAGTCATAAAGACCGGCAGCGGTATACCAGTTCTGCATTACGTCGCGTCCGGCCAAGCCGGGGGCATCGGGGCCCTCAAGCTGGAAGCCGTGGCATTGTGCGCAGTTGGAATCGTACGAGGACTTCCCCGCTTCCGCTTGTTCCGCCGTAAAGCCGGCGGCAGTGGCAGCGCCACTCCCAAGCAGCCCGAGGGTCAGCGACAACAATGTGGCGCTGACAAATAGCCCTTTGGATCTTTCGATCACGATAACCTCCCAAAGGTGGTGAGTTGGATGGCACGCCCGTGAGCGCGCCCGAAGCGATAGTGGTCATATCGTTGCACCGGCACGCCTAAACCTCAAACCCGCCGGCTTCAATAGGTAACTGAGGCGTAACGATGCGAAGTTCAGATTGCTTTCGCGTATAGCTACAATGAGCCTTGTTCAGGAAGAACCCCGCCTAGCCTGTAGCGTTCCCGCAGATTATCGAGGGATCCGCTTTCCTGCAGGTGCTCCATTGCCGCCCGAACGGCGCGCATCAGCGTCTGGTCGCCTTTCCACAAGCCGAGAGCCATCTGGTAGCGCGGCAGATCCTGCGCCGGGAGCCATGACAGCGTGAAGTCAGGCGGCAGGCTCCCAATGGCGCTCGCCGCGAATCGCTCGGCAAATCCCACCTGCGCCCTCCCCTCGCTTAGCGCACGGGTCAGCTCATCGGGGCCGCTGACCAATACGGGCCGCAGTCCGTGCGCGCGCAGCCAGCTCGACAGGGCCAGGCGGTCAAGACCGCTGGAGCCCGGCAGCACGGCCGCGGCAGCACCCCCAGATGGCAGTTCTCCGTTGGGCGCGATAGCCACCCAGCCGGTTTCGGCCGTGGTGGGGATGGTCTGGAGAAACCCGCGCGTTTGCAGCGTGTCGGTCAGGCCACCCGCGATCATGTCGCACTGGGCGCGGGAAAGTTGCCAATTGCGTGGATTGAAGTCGCGGCCCATCGATGGGAGGGCATTGACGATGAGCCGAACACCGATGAAATCGGCGATATGCTGGGCCAGCTCGATGTCGAACCCAGGTTGCGCGGGATCACCGGTGACCAGAGGCGGATAGCGCGGGGGGACGCAGAGTTTGAGGACCCCCGCCTGCCGCCGCTCCTTGAGCGAAGTGTCGGGCGGCAGGAAGCTCACGGCAAACAGCAGCGCCGCGATCAGCGCGAGGTTGGCCGCTGCCCGCAGCCAGCGATGCGGGCGCTTCGTGCTCATGACCGGCCGAAATCCACGAGGGCCAGCACAAAGAACGCGATGGCCATGCCGACCACGATCGCGGGGCCATAGCTGGGCGTGAACTGATTAAAGCCGATCAGCACCCCTCGCAGCGTATCGACCGCATAGGTGATCGGATTGATTTGCACCAGGAACACCAGCCATTCCGGGTAGCTGGCGGTGGTCTGGGTGCGGCTGAGGGCCGGGTCGAGCGGAAACACCGAGGACGAGGTGAAATAAAGCGGCAGAATCAGCGTGTTGGAGAAAACCCCGAAGCCTTCAAAACTGCGCACCCGAGCCGCGAGGATCACCCCAAAGCAGGTCAGCCCGAAGGACAGCAGGAACATGAAGGCCAGAGCCGTCACCACCTGTTCTGGCGTCATGGTGACATCGGCAAACCGGGCCAGGATCAGCACCACCGCGCCATGCAGCGTCGCGACCGTGCTACCGCCCAGCACCTTGCCGAGCAGGACCAGCGGCTTGGGCATGGGCGAAACCAGCACTTCCCGGAGAAAGCCGAATTCACGATCCCAGATCACCGACACCGCGAACTGGATCGAGGTGTACATGATGTTGAGCACGATAACGGCGGGGAACAGGAACTGCAGATAGGTATAGGGGATGACATAGCGCACCTCCCCATAGACCTCGCCGCGGAAATAAGGATTGAGCCCGACGCCCAGGATCAGCAGCCAGATGAGCGGGCGGCTGACGCCGCCGATCATCTGGCCGCGATCGCGCGTTGCGCGGGTGACCTCGCGCAGCCACACGCCATAAACGCCGCGCAGCAGGGGCAATATGGCGTTCATGCTGTGCCTCGCAGATGGGGTTTGCCAGCGCGGGGTTGAACGGCCGATGGCCACGGATGACGCTGAGGGAGGAGGAAAGGCACGGACATGATCATCGCCGCCCTGCCCTTCTGCCGGCCGCCTGCTCGGCATCGCGGCGGCCAGCAGCGCGGTCGCGCAGCTCGGTTCCGGTCAGGGCGAGAAACACGCTTTCAAGGCTTGGTTGTTCCAGGCGCATTTCGCTGAGTTGGCTGCCAAAGCTGGCCAGGAACTGGTCGACAAAGCCATCGCCGGCAACGGGTACAGCCAAGCGGTTACTGCCCAGATCCCGCGTCTCGGGAAAACGGGCAAGGATCGCCGTCCGCACAGTGTCGTCCCTGGGCACGACATGGATCCAGCTCCGGCCATGGGCAAGCTTGAGTTCGGCGGGACTGCCCTGGTTCACGATGACGCCATTGTTGATTATGCACACCTGATCAGCGGTCTCCACCTCCTCGATATAGTGGGTCGTGGTGAGTACCGTCAGTTCGCGCTCGCGGCGCAGTTGATCGAGATATTGCCAGATGCGCTCGCGCGTTTGGGCATCAAGGCCAACCGTGGGCTCATCGAGAAACAGGATGGCTGGGTTGTGTAGCAGCGCCCGGGCGATCTCGAGGCGCCGGCGCATGCCGCCCGAAAAGCTGCGCACGATGGCATCGCGCCAGTCTTCCAGCTCAACCAGGGCCAGCATCTCGCCGATGCGCTGCCGCCGGTCGCGGGCGGGCATGCCATAAACGAGGCCATGGAAGTTGAGGTTCTCATAGGCGCTCAGGCGATCATCGAGGCTGGAGTCCTGAAACACGACCCCGATGCGCTTGCGCGCGGCCGTCGGACTGCGCCTGACATCAATGCCATCCACCTCGGCGGTGCCGCTGTCGGCCTTCCGCAGCGTACACAATATGCTGATCAGCGTGGTCTTGCCGGCCCCGTTTGGACCCAACAGGGCAAAGCTGGAACCGCGCGCGATGGTGAGGGATACCTTGTCGAGCGCCAGTTTCCCGGCATAGCTATGCGACAAATTGTCAACGAAAACAGAGGGTATAGTCACTTCCGGCCCCCTCCCGAGGTGGGCAAATCTACGCGAACCGCCCCGCCCAAACCTGTGGTAGCGCTAGGATTTCTGTGAAAACGGATCATGCGTGCTTTTGCGTCATAGAGGGGGCGAGAGCAAGCGCTGAAGAACCTGTTCACAGGTGCGGTCCGGTTGGCAAACCACATTTCATTTCCTATCTGAACCTCAGACGCCGGTGGCATTCACTTTCGATAAGTGACTGACATGCGGGAACACCACGGCGTACTTCCGGTTGTAGTAGTAGTTCCTTCAGGAGGCTAAAATTCGTATTCTCAAAACTCTCGGTCTTGCGGCCGTAGCGGTATCCGCTTTCGCACTCCCCGCTTTCGCTGCTGACCATCAGGTCCAGATGCTCAACAAGGGCGAGGACGGCACGATGGTGTTCGAGCCAGCGCTGACCGAAATTGCCGTTGGCGACACTGTCACCTTCGTGCCCACCGACAAGGGCCACAACGCCGAAACCATTGCCGGCATGCTGCCCGAAGGCGCTACCCCGTTTAAGGGCAAGCTCAATGAAGAAATCACCGTGACCTTCGACACCGAAGGTGTTTACGGCGTCAAGTGCGCTCCGCACTTCGGCATGGGCATGGTGGCCCTGGTTGTTGTCGGCGAGCCGACCAATCTGGAAGAAGCCAAGAGCGTCAAGGTTCCGCCCAAGGCACAGTCGCGTTTCGACGCCATGTATGCTGAGCTGGCCGAATAATCTGTTTGGCTACGCGGCTCTTCCGGGTCGAGTTGCCACTATCTGATTAAAAGCCTGCCGCTCTTTCGGGAGCGGCAGGCTTTTTTGTAGAGGCGGAAAGGACCTATTCGGGCTTTGCGTCCTCGGGCAGCATTTCCAGATGCATGTTCAAGGCGGGCAGGCTTGCTGCAGCATATTCCTTGATCGGGCCGGCTTCGCCAGCCTCGGCATAGGACGAGAACAGTGAAATCGCGTCCTGATGGGCCTGATACTGCATCTTGAGATAGTCCATGTCGAAGTCGGTCGAGGCTTCAAGCGTGTCCATCATCTGTTGATGCACCGGATCAAGCACGGTTGGCACCGCAATCTCGATGCCGGTCGCGGCTACCGCATCCGTCAGGGCTTCGGAATTGGCGGTGTGCTCATCGATCATGTGCTGGGCGAATTCCTTGACGTCGTCGCGCTCGGCTTTTTCCAGCGCCAGCTTGCTGGACTCGATTTCAAAGGTGCCGGAAAAGCCAGCCTGTTCGATGAACTGGGGCGTCTCCACCGGCGTGCGCGCCGTTGTGCTGGCGGATGGGTTTGCGGCCGGGGCCGCGCCACCGGCGGCAGGAGCGGCGTCCTGGGCAAAAGCCGTGCCGGACATCAGAACAAGGGCAGCTAGGGCTAGAATTCGCATCGTCGTCTCCTCTGTGTGTGTCCTTCAGGAACGACTGGAGATTCCCTTTGTTCCGATGTGCGCGGTTAGGGAGAGCTACAGGAAGCAACTCGGCGACCAGCCAACACTAAAAGCGTGCAAGATCGCTCCCTGCAGGGGTGTTCGACCCGTCGCAATGGCGTTAGCTTGAGCTAACCTGTTCCGCCAGTTGAGATCCGTCAATGAACACCAGTGCCGTCTTCGCCCGTGTCGTTGCCGCCGTAGGCGCGGTTGCCGTTGCCGTCCGCCACTCGGGCGACGGCCCCCGCCCGCCGGTTTACGGCACTGCCCCCACCATTCCGGCGCCAAAGCCACAGGGCAGCATCCCAACCCTCAAGATGCCGACGGCGAAAGGCTGGGAACCGGGGCACACCCCGACAGCCGCAGCCGGGCTCAAGGTCAATGCCTTTGCGGGCAAGCTCGACCACCCGCGCAACATGCATGTGCTGCCCAATGGCGATGTGCTGGTGGCGGAATCCATGGGCGAATCGGGGGAGCCGAAGTCGCTGTTCGACCATGCGATGTCGAGCACGATGAAGCGCGCCAAGGCTTCGGGCAGGAGCCCCAATCGCATTACCCTCTTGCGCGATGCGGACGAGGATGGGGTGGCCGAAATCCGGCATGTGTTCATCGACAATGTGCGCCAGCCCTATGGCATGGTGCTGATCGGCGACACGCTTTATGTCGGTGCGAGCGACGCGGTGCTGGCCTATCCCTACGAAGCGGGCGCCACCCAGATCACCGCGGCACCCCGCAAGCTCATGAGCACCAAGCCGGGCGGGCACTGGACGCGCAACCTCATCGCCAGCGCCGATGGCTCCAAGCTTTATGTGGCCGTGGGCTCGCTCAGCAATATCGGTGACGCGGGCATGGAAGCCGAAATCGATCGCGCCTGCATCCACGAACTGGACCTCGCGACCGGCCAATCGCGCATCTTTGCCGGTGGTCTGCGCAATCCGGTGGGTCTGGCTTGGCAGCCGAGCAATGGTTCGCTCTGGACCGTGGTCAACGAGCGCGACGGCTTGGGCGATGAGACCCCGCCCGATTACCTGACCTCAGTGCGCGATGGCGGCTTTTATGGCTGGCCCTACAGCTATTGGGGTCAAACCGTAGATGACCGGGTGCCCCAGGACGCGACCAAGGTCGCGACGGCCCTCGCGCCCGATTATGCGCTGGGCGGGCACACCGCGTCGCTCGGCCTTTGTTGGCTGCCGGAAGGTACCCTGCCCGGCTTCCCAGCGGGCATGGCCATCGGCCAGCATGGTTCGTGGAACCGCAGCACGCTCAGCGGCTACAAACTCTGTTTCGTCGCCTTCGAGAACGGCAAGCCAGTTGGCCTGCCCCGCGACATTCTCACCGGCTTCCTGTCGGCCGACGAGAAGTTCTCCTTTGGCCGGCCGGTGGGCGTGGCCATTGCTGCCGACAAGTCGGTGCTGATGGCGGACGACGTGGGTGATGTGATCTGGCGCATCACCGGCGCCTGAACGTAAAACTGGAGTTCCGCAGGCGCGGAACTCCAGTTCTTTTTGTGTTTTCGATGCCGGGCTTAGTTGGGCGCGAGGCCGAAATTGCCTTCGCTGCACTGCTCGATCGAGAGCTTTTCCAGATCGATGGTGCCGTCTGCAGTCCAAAGCTCGCTTGAGAGTTCCACGGCCGCGTCAGCGGCCGCTTCGCCGCCAGCTTCCTTGTTGGGCTCATCGGCTGCGGCCTCGGCCACGGGGGAAGTGGTTTCGCCCTTGCGCATCTCGTCGCATTTTGCCTGGACCCCGGCCACCTGATCGGCGGGAACGGCCTTGCCGGCGATCCGGTGCTCTTCCTGGGCAAAGGCGGCGCCTGGCAGGACCATTACGGCGGCGAGAGCGAGGGACAAAGCTGTTCTGGTGATCATCGCGTTTTCTCCATTGCGCGTGCAGTTTGCGTAAAGCGGCAGCAGGCAGCTTTGGTTGCGGTCACTCAGCACAGGCGGCGATCAAGACTGCGGTAGTTACGACTTCGCCTGCTGCGGACCCGACCCGGCTATCGCGCACTGCGAAATCGCAATATCGTCAAGCACCTTGGCCTCGCTCGGCTGCTGAGCAGCGCCGCCATGTCTCTTCAGGCTGAGGTGTCGGCCATAGGCCTCGGGCGAAAGCAGGTTCAAGGCGCCCGCACCGATCATGATGACGAGCCCAACTATGCCAATGCCATCCAGGTACTCGCCGTAGAACAGCGCCCCCAGCCCCAGGGCCCACAGCATCTGGGTATATTGGGCGGGCGCCACCTGGTTGGCTGGCGCCAGCCTGGTGGCCCCAATAAAGGTCAGGTGTCCGACGCCGCCCATGGTGCCGATCAGGGCCAGCACCGCAAGCTGGGGCAAGGTTGGCAGGCTGCTGCCCCAGATGATCATGCCGATCCCATTCAGGACCAGTGCGTAGAGCGTCACCGTGGCGAAGATGCTCAGCCGATGCTCGCGCGGCGCGAGGGAGCGGAGCACAACCGTATTAGTCGCCGTGAAAAAGGCACAGGCCAGCGCCGCCAGGTGGCCAAGCTGCAATTCGCGGAACCCGGGACGCACAACGATCAGCACGCCGACAAAGCTAAGCACCAGCAAGAGCCAGCGATAGCGCGGAATGGCTTCGGCGAGGAGCATAGCTGACAGCAGCACCACGAAAATAGGCGCGAGGAAAGCCAGGGAATATACTTCGGCGAGCGGCACATGAGTGAAGGCATAAATCACGCAGCCAGAGCCAAGCACGCCGGAAAGGCCGCGAATATTGAGCAACAATGGATTGTTGAACTGCAAGACGTCGCGCCAGCGCTCCTTGCGGGCTTTGCTCAAAAGCGCCGGTCCTACGGCAAACAACGAGGTGAAAAAGCCGATCTCGAACACGCTGAGCTCCCCGCCCAGGCTCTTGATCGAGGCATCGGAACAGGAGAACAGGCCGTAGGCCAGAAGAGCGAGAATGACACCGGGGGACATGGGGAACCAAGCGTTGAGCGACAGACCAACGGCATGCCGTCTCTGCGGTTTCCCAATGCTAATCAGGATTAGCAAGCATAGCGAGACACTATCGACAGCAAACGGCAAAAACAGCGCCCGGCCCCCAGGCATGACATTTGACGTGATTACTCGGGGCGGCCGGATGTAAGCTCGTGCAATTGAACCCGGGAGCGAGTGGCGGAGCGGGAAGTTCGCTCCATCCAAAATGGAGGCCTCCCATGCCTTCCTCAAGCGGCGAAACCAGGAAGACCTGGCCGGCAATATGGAACGGCATCAAGTGCCGCTGCCCTCGATGCGGCGAGGGCTGGCTCTTCCACCATTATCTTGAGCAGGTTGATCAATGCGCCGTGTGCGGCGAGCCGCTCGCCAATTACCGGGTAGGCCTGATCCTGCCTCTCCTCGTCATCACGGTGGTGGGCCATATCATCGGCTTTGTGATGCTGGAGATGGAGCTCAGGGGCGCTGGCAGCCCACTTGTCTACATCTATGTCCTCGTACCGCTCGCCATCATCATCCCCCTCGCCATCCTGCCATCGAGCAAGGGAGCAATCATCGGCCTACTCTGGGCAAATGGTTGGAGCGACGAACAGGATCGGTGATCGTGCGTGTGGAGAAGTGGGGCTGCCGGCGTCTGGCGCGCAGGGGAACGGCTAAGCTGTGACCGGCGCTTTTGCCCGCTCAACTGCTCGTTTTGGATTGTCTGGTAAGTGCCGTAACTCTCCGCTGGGGAGTTTTTCTGGTGCCGGCAGCAGGGTTCGAACCCGCGACCCCCTGATTACAAATCAGGTGCTCTACCAGCTGAGCTATACCGGCGCCGAGGGCCCTCTAGCATTGCGGGCGCCTGCGGGCAATGGGCTATTGCAGCGACCCACAGGAGCGGCGGTCCCGCGAGACTGCTGGCACGGGCCTGCTTCACATGTTAGGCAGACGCGTTTCCTTTGGAGTGCAGCTTTGGCCGCGTCAGCCCCGCCTCGAATTTGCTTTGTCACCAATGGCACTCCCGACGCGGAGGCCGCTGCGCAGCGGCTGCGGCAGCGCTACGGCGATTACCCGATAGACCAGACCGACTATGTCGTGGCGCTGGGTGGCGATGGCTTGATGCTGCAAACCCTGCATCAGGTGATGCGGCGCGACATCCCGGTTTACGGCATGAATTTCGGCTCGGTCGGGTTCATGATGAACGTCTTTTCCGAAGACGGGCTCGACGAGCGCCTGGCGGCCGTGCAGCAGACCCGTATCTATCCGCTGTCCATGCAGGTGCTCGATGTGGCGGGCAACACGCAAACAGCCCTGGCGCTCAACGAGGTGTCGCTGTTCCGCTCGTCCTATCAGGCCGCCAAGATCCAGATCATCGTGGACGGGGAGATCCGGCTCGAGGAGTTGATCTGCGATGGGGCGCTGCTGTCAACGCCCGCCGGTTCAACAGCTTACAATCTCTCCGCCCACGGCCCGATCCTGCCGATCGAGGCCCCACTGCTGGCTTTGACGCCGATTTCGCCGTTCCGGCCGCGCCGCTGGCGTGGTGCTATCCTGTCCAACAGGGCGGTGGTGAAATTCGTCACTCGGGAAGCGGCCAAGCGCCCCGTCAGCGCAGTTGCTGACAATGTCGAGTTTCAGAACGTGCTCGAAGTCACCGTGCACGAAGATCGCTCGCATGGGGTGACGCTGTTGTTCGACCCCGGCACCAGCCTTGAAGAGCGGGTGCTGAGCGAGCAGTTCCGCTTCTAGCGGTTCAGGCTGCGGGCAGCGCTATCGGCTCGACCACCGGGGCAGGCAGCGCGCGATCAAGGCTGGCTTCCTCGGCAAAGGCGGCCATGACCCCGCGGGCGGCCTGGCGTGCCAAGGGGATGTTCTGCTCGCTGAGGTATGCAAAAGCCTCTTCGAGCTCGGCCGGGATGACACCGGCATGCTCGGCGATCAACTCTTCCGTCAGCGCCGTAACCACATAATGGCGAGCGGCAGCATCATCGACAAGATCGGTAGCGCGGGCATGCAGCACAAGGCGGGCGAGGAGGTTGCCCACCCCCTGCCCCAGCCCACATCGAGACAACAGCGCATGCAGCGCAGGCCGGCTGCCGCGCTCAAGAATGGCGAGCACCTTGGCATGCGGTACATCGCTGAGTTCGGCGAGGCACGCGGCGAAAAACATCACGTGACCGGTGACCATGGCATGCAGCAAGACGCGAGCATTAATCCGCGAGGTCTCCACCAGAGCCGAAACATAGTTGGATGGCCCGGCAACGGCTTCACGTTCCCCGATCGAGGATACCGCAGTGTCCTCGCTGTTGCGGAGCAGGCGGTTGAGCCGCTCGGTGGCAAGCGATCCCTTGACCACGCGGCAATTGCGCAAGGCTGCGCTGATTTTTTGCACCAGCAGCAGGCGCGCATCGGCCGGCAGGTCGTCGCGGGCCAGCAGCGCCCCGCGGAACTGCGCTTCATCCCCATGCGTCGCGGCCAGGTTCGAGAGTAGCGGCGCCGGCAAATCAATCTCCGTTCGCCGCAGCAGCCGCAGCGTAATGGGCCGGTCGCCACAGGACACCAGCGCCGCCGCCAGGCGCGGGCTGATGCGGTCGCGCTCGCTGATCGCCAGCAGCAGGCCGGGCTCGGCGGATTGTACCAGGCCGAACAGGTCGGCATCGATCAGTACGGGAGAATATTGGAGCACGGCGCGCGCGATCACGGCGCTGTCGTGCAGCAGTGCCAGGATGATCGGACGGGGCGCGTCGGACGAGTGAAGCAGTCCATAGGCTAGCGCTGCGCGTACCTTGACCGAGGGATCATCCAGAAAACCGATCAAGGCAGCATAAAGCGCGGCCTGTTCATCGGCGGGACCATGGTGGTTGAGATAAGCGATCGCCGACAAATGTGCGGCGCGACCTCGATCCTCGCTATCGGGGGACTGACACAGCGACACGAACTCCTGATAGCCAACCATGACTCACTCCGCACACACGCGCAGAAAGTTCTAAGTCACGGAGACTTAAGGAAACGTTCACCATGATAGCGGTGCAATCAAGTGCCTGTCAGGAGGGCGAAAAGGTGGAGCGCCAGATGCGCCAAGCTGATCACGGCCAGCCAACTCGCCACCAGCAAGCCGACAAACACCCATCCTGGCGGGATGCTCAACTCGTGGCTAGGCGCGAACGGAACAGAATGATGGCGCATGGCAGGCCTCCCGGCTGCTGTGTCAGCGTTTTGACAGGAACGTCATGACGCCAACCGGGTTCCGATTCATGTCAGGGGGCGTAGAGCTGGGTGAAAAAGGCCGAGCCTGGCTCCGGGGCAATCTCGGGCGCAGGCGAGGTGCCTTGGTTGGTGAACAGGCCCGTGAACGACATATTGGCCGGCGAAAAGCGTGAGGGCACCACCTCCGGTGCCGGCACCGCGGATGGTGGCGCTACACCTGTCAACTGCTGGGCCGCGAAACTCGCATTGGCGCCGCCCGCTTCATGCTTGGACACCAGCACCCGATAAACGTCACGGATCGTGCGCGGTTGGCCATCGGCATAAAAGATCGCGCGATTGGCCGAGGCCTGGCGGGGAAACAGGTTCGCGGCGATCTGATCGGGGTTCTGCAAACCCGCGGTGAACATGCGCTCGGCGCCCTGCGCCCCAAGGAAATGGGCAATATAGAGCTCGCCCGCGCTGGGCATGCGGCCGAAACGGGATTGCAGGTAGTCGCCATTGGTCTTGGTGAAGGCCGCGGCGAGATCGGCGGCGATCTGCGGGTCTTCCCGCAATTTCAGAATCTGTTGGCGGGCCTGGGGGTCGGCGATGAAGTAGTCGCCCTCGCTGTTACGCTGGATGGCATTGGCATAATCGCCATAGCCAAGCCGGGGGCCCTGCTCCTTCATCACCTGCATCCAGGTGCTTTCGAGAAACTGGAACAGCCCGGTGGCCGAGGAGGTCTGCGCCTTGGCCTGCGGATTGAGGCTGCTTTCACGAATGGCGGTTTGCAGCAGATAATCAAAATCGACGCCGTTGCGGTCGCCGGCGGCATTGAGCACATAAGCCAGGCTTTGTGGCACTGCGATTGGTTGAACGCCCATGCGCGGCACGGTTCCAGAAACTTGCCCCTGGACTAAGCGACGGATATGGTTAACGCCGCGTTAAGGCTCAAGCCTTGGTGGCCAGGGGAGCACCCTCGTCCCCGGTATTTCTTGAGGTCCACGCCGTGTGGAAGTTCGATTCGATATCCTGCACCAGCACTTCCACGTCCTCGCCGTCGTTGTACTCGGCCTGGGCCGCAGCGATGGCGATCTCGATGGCTTCTTCCTTGCTGGTGAACGGACCCTGGTCGGTGCCGCGATAGCTGACCTTCCATTGGCTTTCGCTGCGCGCAACGATGTAGTGATGCTCGGCCATGGCCATTCCTCCCTTTCCGCAACAACGCGGTGGGGAGGTTCTATGTTGCAGAAGGCGTCCAGCGCGTCACCACATCGGCAAGCGCCGGGCGGGGGCGATCCTCGATCGTTGCGGTAGGGGTGCCGATATGGACGAAGCCGACAAAGCGTTCGCCTGGCCGTGCACCAAGTGCGGCCGCGGCGGTTTCATCATAGCTATACCAGCGCGTAACCCACTGGGCGGCAAAGCCCATGGCATAGGCGGCATGAACAAGGTTGAAGGTGACATTGGCCGCCGACAGCAACTGTTCGAATTCAGGAATCTTGGGGTGTGGCTTAGCGGTGGAGAGCACGCCCACGGTCAGGGGCGCCGGCAAGAACTGGCGGCGCTCCAAATCCATAGCCACGGGCTCGATCGCAGGGTTCTTGGCTGCAGCAATTTCGGCCAGTTTCTCGCCGGCGGCCAGGCGATCTTCGCCTTGGATCAGAATCAGCCGCCAAGGCGCCAGCTTGCCATGATCAGGCACGCGGGTGGAGATTGTCAGCATTTGCTCGAGTTGCTCGGCGGTGGGCCCGGGCTCCTGGAGGAAAGCCATGCCCACCGACCGGCGGGTCAGAAGATAATCGAGCATGGCCTGGTTGGCGGGCATGGAAATTCTCCGTTGTTGGGGCTGCCATAGCAAGTGCGCCGGGACCGGGCCAGTCCAGAACCACACAAAATGGTAGCTATGCCCATGCCACTGTTTTCAACCGGGATGGTCTGTGACACAGCTTCTCCCCAATCGCTGCCTAGCATCCGCGCCTGAGATCAGCGCGGGGGGCGACTGTCTGGCCTGGAGTTAACATGCGTTTGCGACCGATCCTTGCTGTTGGACTGACTCTGGTTTTCGGAGCCCAACTGCCATGGGGGTCACCAGGGCCATTGGCCCAGGAGGAAAGTGCGGAGTCGCCGCCCATGCCCCGCCCGCGGCCACAGCGTGAGGGCGGCAGTGGGCCAGCCGCGCCGGGCAGCACGCCCGCCACGGCCGCCATCAATGCGCTGACATCCGCACCCCAGCCCGTTTCGCTCACTGCCAAGATCACTCAGGACGGGGCAGTCGTTCCCAACGGGCTGGTTTGGCGCATCTTCGAACCCACGCCGGACGCCAGCGGGGAGCTTCCCCTGGTCGCCAAATCCGATGAAGGCACGGCCAAGCTGGAACTGGCGCCCGGAGATTACGTGGTCCACATCGCTTATGGCCGGGCTCAGATCAGCGACACGGTGACGGTTGTTGCCGGTCCCAACGAAAAAAGCTTTGTGCTCGATGCCGGTGCCTTGCGGCTCAATGCTGCAGTGACGGGGGACATCCCGATCCCACCCGACTTGCTGCGGTTCGACATCTTCCTCGAAGAAGCCACCGGCAGCGTGCCCATCGCGGAGGGCCTGACGCCCAACGACATTGTAACGCTCAATTCCGGCACCTACCACGTGGTGTCCCATTTCGGCACGATCAATGCCGAAGTCCGGGCCGATCTTCGGGTGGAGCCCGGCCAACTCACCGACGCAACGCTTTATCATCATGCCAGTCAGGTTGCCTTCAAGCTGGTGTCCGAGCCGGGCGGCGAAGCCATTGCTGACGTGGAATGGACGGTGAAAAACTCGGATGGCGCCACCCTCTTTACTGATCTGGGCGCCTTTCCCTCCACCGTCCTGTCCGCTGGCGACTACGTCGTGCTCGCAAAGATCGGCGACAAGGTGTTTGACCGCGCCTTCCAGGTGCAACCGGGATCAGCCCAAGACATCGAAGTGCTGACAGCGGTCACCAGCCGCCCAAGCTAGGGTGTTCGGGCGCGACTTGCCGGCACGGGGTTTGTCTGCCGGCCAGCCTATAGTATGCAGTGGGGGCCGAGTGGCGAGGAGATCCCCAATGTTGTTTTGTGACCGACCCCATCGCGGCCTCGCCGCTCTTGTCACCGCCTGCATGCTCACCGTCGCTCTGCCGGTTGGAGCCGCCTGGGCGCAAAAGATCAAGAACCCGGCGCCGGAGGTGTCCCAGCCAGCTCCGGCGGAGGTAACCACGACCCAGCAGGTCGAGATCGATACGATCGAGGCGGTGGACTCCAATCTTGATGAAGCCACGTTGCGCGAGATTTTCAGCGGCAATATCGCCGACAATGCCGAAGCGCTGGCGTCGCTGTCCGCCACCAGCATTACCATCCCGGCCATCAATGTCCGGATCGAAACCACAAGTGGCGACAACGACGCCACGCAAAGCACAGTCGTATTTAATGATCTGGTGCTCACTGATGTCGTGAATGGCGTTGCCGCAACCGTGTCGCTTGGCGGCACAACTGTAGAGAGCGAAGACGAGGGCAGTGCCCAGATGGGCGCCATGACGGCGGCGACGCTCGACATCGGCGCGGTGCTCGGTCTTTACGGACTGGTCCAGACCAATCCTTCAAATGAGCTGACGCCGCTTTACACCAATTTCAACTTTGAGGGCGGCTCGTTTAAAGCCCCCGAAGTCAGCTGCACCATGGGCCCGATCACCATGGCCGAAGTGAAGGGCCGGCCGCTCCGCCATTCCATGGCCGAATTCATGGCCCTCTCCAGTGCGCTCGACGATGAGGATGAGGACGACGAGACCCCCTCGCCAGAACTGATGGGCGCGGCCTTGCGTATGTATGCCGACATCTTCACCGCCTTTGAAACCTCCCCTGCCCAGTTCGGCGGTTTTGATTGCAACGGCGTCGATGACGAAGACCGCCCGCTTACGGTCGGGGTCAAGAGCATGAGCATGGCCGGGCTGTCCCCCGGCATCTATCCCGAGATCACCATTGAGGGCATGACCATTGCGGTTGAAGGCGATGGCCACTTCGAAATGGGCCGCGCGGTCTTCAAGCAGATCGACCTCGCTGGCCCGATTGCCGCCATCGAAGCGGCGCCCGAGGCGATCGACCAAGCTTGGCTTGATGCCAATGCGCGGGCGCTGGTGCCCGCCTTTACCGGCTTCTCGCTTGAACAGATCAGCGTCGATGTGCCCGATCCTGAAGACAGCTCCGTGCGCATCAAGGGCAGCCTGGGCGCGTTCGACCTGGCCCTGGCCGAATACCGCAACGGCATTCCCACCGATTTCCTGATGTCGGCGACCAATCTAGCCTTCGCCTTGCCGGAAGACACGAGCGACCCGCAGTTGGCCCAACTGCGCGCGCTGGGTGTCACCGACATCGATGCCGGCTTCAAGATCGCCGCGGCCTGGAACGAAGCCACGAGCAGCATCGACATCAACGAGATCTCGGTGACCGGGGCGGATTTGGCGACTATCGTCATGACGGGCACCCTTACCAATGCCACCGCCGCGCTGTTTGACCTGGACGCGGATACGGCGCTCGCCGCCGGCATGGAACTGGCCGTCGGCAAGCTCAATGTCGATGTGAGCGATCAGGGGCTCACCGACATCATCTTTGCCGCCGTTGCCGCTGAGCAGGGCACCCAACCAGAAGCGCTCCGGCCAATCTTTGCCGGGCTGGCCGAGGGCACGATCGTGGGGCTGCTCGCCGGCGCCGCTGATGCACAAAATGTCGGGCGCGCCATCAACACCTTTGTCAGCGGCCAAGCCAAGAACCTCAATATCGATGTGGTGGCCAAGGAGCCGGGCGGCGTCAGCGTCGTGGACTTCATGGCGGCCGAAGAGGACCCCAAGGTTCTGATCGACAAGGTGACAATCAAGGCCACCGCCCAATAAGGTCAGGCTCAATCCAGCGCCGCCGGCAAACCACAGTCGGCGGCGTTGCCTTACTCAGCGTCTGGCCGAGTGTTGCGTAGCTGTTTGGTGGCGGAGCGGATCGACTTGCCTTCTAGTCGGCGCCGCTTGGAAGCCAGCGTTGGGCGCGTGGCCACCCGGGGCTTTGGCACATGAGCGCCAGCCACCAACAGCCCAACCAGCCGCTCCAGCGCATCGGCGCGGTTCATCGGCTGGTCCCGGTGGCTGTTGGCGGTGATGACGATCACGCCGTTCTTGGTCAGGCGCTTGCCCGCCAGCGCCGCTACCCGCCGCTTCATGCCTTCGGGAATGGAGGGGGAGTTGGCTAGGTCAAAGCGCAGCTGTACCGCGCTCGAGACCTTGTTGACGTTCTGTCCGCCGGGCCCGGCCGCACGCACGAAGGTCTCCTCTATCTCACCGGGATCGATCGAGATTGAGCGGGTGATGGGGATCGGATCGGCCATGCCCGCTTCCTCGGCTTAGCGCTTCAGCCGACCGGCAAAGATGATTTCGCCTTCATGGACGGTGAGGCCCTTGATCGTGGCCTTGAAGCGGTTGGGGTGCCCCTCGGCAGGAACAACCCAACCCTTCTTTTCCATGCCGGCAAAGACCTTCTCGCCGATATCCTTGAAGTCATCGGGGCCAAGAATGTTGTCTTCGCCCAGATGCGTCAGCGCCTTGAGTTCGCGGTTGGACGGACGTTGCGGCACGGTTCAGGCGGCCTTTTGCTGGAGGTCGGGCGGGGTCGCTTCCGCCATCAGCGCCACGATGGCGTCCATGGCCGGCATGACCTTTTGCCCTTCGGTGCCGAGTCGGCGCACGGAAACCGTATCCTCCTCGGCCTCGCGCTTGCCCACCACGAACATGAGCGGCACCTTGCCCACGGAGTGCTCGCGCACCTTGTAGTTGATCTTTTCGTTGCGCGTATCAAGTTCGGCCCGGATGCCCGCTTCGCGTAGCTGGCGCACCAGCTTTTCGGCGTAATCGTCCGCTTCCGAAACGATGGTGGCGACCACGACCTGGGTCGGAGCCAGCCACATCGGCATCTTGCCGGCATAGTTCTCGATCAGCATGCCGATGAAGCGCTCGAGCGAACCAAGGATCGCCCGGTGCAGCATCACCGCATATTGGCGCGAGCCGTCTTCGGCGATGTAGGTGGCACCCAGCCGCTCGGGCAGCACATAATCGAGCTGCAGCGTGCCGACCTGCCAGGAGCGCCCGATCGCGTCCTTGAGGTGGAATTCGAGCTTGGGCGCATAGAACGCCCCCTCGCCTTCGGCGATCTCGAAATCATAGCCGGTGGCGCGCAGCGCATCGCCCAGCGCCTTTTCGGCCGCATCCCAGCGCTCGATCGTGCCGCCGAACTTTTCGGGGCGCGTGGCGAGTTTGATCACCACATTGTCGAAGCCCATATGCGCATAAACCGAATACAGCAGATGCACGAAGTGCTCGGTTTCGCTCTGAATCTGGTCTTCGCGGCAGAAGATATGGGCGTCGTCCTGCGTCATCTGCCGAACGCGCATCAGGCCATGCAGCGCGCCATGGGCCTCGTTGCGGTGACAGCAGCCGAATTCGGCCATGCGTAGCGGCAGATCGCGATAGCTCTTGATGCCCTGGTTGAAGATCTGCACGTGGGCCGGGCAGTTCATGGGCTTGAGCGCCATGAGGTCGCCCTTGCCCGACAGCACCGGACCTTCTTCCTCAGTGCCAGGCACTTCATCGGGCACCACGAACATGTTCTCGCGGTACTTGCCCCAGTGGCCCGACATTTCCCAAAACTTCGAGCTCATCAGCTGCGGGGTCTTTACCTCCACATAGCCCGAGGAATTAAGGCGCCGGCGGATATAGGCTTCCATCTGGTTGTAGAGCACATAGCCGCGCGGATGCCAGAACACCGAACCCTGCGCTTCGGGCTGGAAATGGTAGAGGTCCATTTCCTGACCGATCTTGCGGTGGTCGCGCTTTTCGGCCTCCTCCATCATGTGGAGATAGGCTTCCAGCTCATCCTTGGTGGCAAAGGCCGTGCCGTAAATGCGGCTCAGCACCGGGTTATTGCTGTCGCCACGCCAATAAGCGCCGGCCACCTTGGTCAGCTTGAAGGCGCTGCCGACATCCTTGGTCGAGCGCATATGCGGGCCACGGCACAGATCGATCCACTGCCCCTGCTTGTACATCTTGAGCGACTGATCGGCCGGAATGGCATCCACCAGCTCGACCTTGAAGTTCTCGCCGCGCGCGTTGAAAAAGGCCTTGGCCTGGTCGCGCGTCCAGATTTCCTTCGTAAAGGCAGCACCGCGATCGATGATTTCAGCCATCTTCTTTTCGATGGCGGGGAAATCGTCTTCGCTGAACGGCTCGTCGCGCTTGAAGTCGTAGTAAAAGCCGTTCTCGATCACCGGGCCGATCGTCACTTGCGTGTCGGGCCACAATTCCTGCACGGCTTCGGCCAGCACGTGGGCGGCGTCGTGGCGGATCAGCTCCAGCACATCCTTGGAGCCGCTGTCGCGCGTCACGAACTCGATGCGGCCATCGGCTTCGAGCGGATCGCTGAGATCGCTCAACACGCCGTTCCAGCGCATTGCCACCGTCTTTTTCGCGAGGCTCTTGGAGATACCCTCGACGATCTCGGTGCCGGTGGTGCCGCGCGCAAAATCGCGAGCTGCACCATCGGGGAACGTCACCTTGATCGTCATTGTTTCTCTCCAGAAATGGGTTCATGCCGCGCTGTTCGCGGCAAGGCGGGCCTATCTAGCACGCTTTGCGTTTATTGCCACCTGAGCACACCAAAAACTCGGTGCCGCCTCGACTTCCAGGTGCTAGCGCCAGCGGCCATAGCGCCAGGGCTGCCACCAGCGCCCCTCCTCCGGCAAAGCCTCAGGCACCGGATCATAGCCATGGGTGCCACCGGGCCGGCAGCGGCTCCAGCGCGCCAGTCCCATCCAGCCGCCCGGCCAAAACCCGAAGCGCCAGATCGCCTCGCCGGTATATTCCGAACAGCTCGGCAAATGCCGGCAGGTTCGCCCGACAAAGGCCGACAGCGTGTAGCGATAGATGGTGATCAGCAGCACCGCCACCAGCTTGAACGGCAGGTCGATGGCGCGCCAGAACGCTTGGGCGGACGGCTTCATTTGGGCTCGGTCTTGCCTTCGATGGTGTCGAGCGCTTCCGCCACGGCGTCGAACACCAGAAGGGTCGAAGCGTGCCGCGCCTTGTAGTCACGCACGGGCAGCAGATAGCCCAGATCGCTCCACTTGCCGGCGGGACCCGTCCCTTCAGCCTGCAGCATCGCGTACATCTGCGCCCGCAACTCACGAAACGCACTGACATCTGTGCCCACGATTTCGCGCGCCACCACCGCCGCAGAGGTCTGCCCCAGGGCGCAGGCGGAGAGATGATGGCCGTAGCCGGTGATCACCCCGTCCGTCACCTCGATGTCCACCTCGATGAGCGAACCGCAGACGCGGCTGACCTTGCGCGCCGAAGCATGGGGCTGCGCCAGGCGCCCCGGCTGGACAGCATTGGCCGCCAGATCGAGAATACGCTCGGAATAGAGATCGCTAAGTTCCATCAACCACGAAATTCTGTTTCTTGTGAGAGCCCGCCGCTCCCTCTATATAGGAGCGCGCATGCCTTGTAACAGGCGCGGTATCATCTGAACCGGTCACTTTCCCGCTCAGCCCGCCTGCTTGCCGGCCGCTACCGGAGCCGCCATGGACGCTCTATCGAAAACCGCCGTTCCCGTTGCCCCCTTTCCGGCGCCCGTGCGCCGTCCCACCCAAGAGGAAGCGGAAGCGGCCGTGCGCACGCTGATCGCCTGGGCCGGCGACGACCCCAACCGCGAAGGCCTCTTGGAAACGCCCAGCCGCGTGGCCAAAGCCTATCGCGAGTTCTACTCCGGCTACGAGCAGGACGCCGCCGAGATCTTGTCCACGACCTTCCGCGATATCAGCGGCTATGACGACATAGTCCTTCTGCGCGATATCCCGTTCCACTCCCATTGCGAGCACCACATGGTGCCCTTTGTCGGCAAGGCCCATATCGCCTATCTGCCCGTTGACGGGGTGGTTGGACTTTCCAAGCTGGCTCGCCTGGTTGATGTGTTCGCGCGTCGCCTGCAGACGCAGGAAGCAATGACGGCGCAGATCATCGACGCCATCACAGCCAGCCTTACGCCCCGCGGAGCCGCCGTGATGCTCGAAGCCGAGCATATGTGCATGTCCATGCGCGGCGTGCGGGCCCATGATGTCACCACGGTCACCCATCGCTTCACCGGCGTGTTTGCCGAGGACCGGGTGGAGCGTGACCGGTTTTTTGCGATGGTAACGCGACGCTGACCGGTTGGCAAAGCCGCCAGGTGCAGGATAAACCAGCCCCATGAACATTACCTTTGCCGATCCCGCGAGCCTGTCCCCTACCGAACTGGAGGAAGGCACCGCCTTTGCTCCCCGGTTCGATGCCAATGGCCTCATCACCGTTGTCACCGTGGAAGCGGGCAGCAATGCCGTGCTGATGCTGGCCCATATGAACAAGGAAGCCCTGCGGCTAACGTTGGAAACCGGCATCGCCCATTACTGGTCGCGCTCGCGCAACGCGCTTTGGAAAAAGGGCGAAACCTCGGGCGAGCTGCAGCAGGTCACCGAGCTGCGACTCGATTGCGACCAGGACGCCATCGCCCTTACCGTTGAGCAGACCGGCCGCGGCGCTGCCTGCCATACCGGCCGCCAGAGCTGCTTTTACCGGCGCGTCGTGCTCAACGAAGGCGAGCTGATGCTTGAAGATGACGGCTCGCCGCGCCTCTTTAATCCCGACGAAGTCTACGGCTAAGGCCGCCGCTCAAACAAACCGACCATCAACAGACCGGCAAAAAAGCCACCAAGGTGGGCCTGCCAGGCAATGCCCACATTGGTGCCGGTCAGCATGGGCAGGAGCGGCACCGCCGCATTGAGCACCACCCAGATCAGCACGAACATCCGGGCCCGCTTGTCGCGGAACAGCTCGGGCAGGCTCGCCAGCCGGCGCCCGAGAATCACCTGCTCGCCGGTTTCGGGATCCACCCCTACCAGCACCGGCTGGAAGAAGAATCGCACTGCCGCGCCGGTGAGCCCCGCCACGCCACCTGAAGCCCCGATGAGATAAGCCCCGTTCCACAGTGTGGTGGCGGCAAAGGCCGCCGCACCGGCGATCGAGGACACGCAAAAGATCAGCAGCATCGGCACGGCGCCATAGCGGCGCGCGACCGGGGTGCCGAAGATCGCGAGCCAGGCCACGTTGACCAGCAAATGGTCCCAGCTGCCATGCAGGAATGCATGGGTCAGCGGGGTCCAGAGCAGCGGCACACCGAGGCTGGGGTCATCAAAGGCGGCAGCGATTCGCAGCGGCAGAAACCCACCCCAGAAGATCAGCTGATTCCACCCGTCGGGGTTAAGGATCAAGGTTGACGCCAGGTGAATGGCAACCAGCACGCCACAGAGCGCCGTCACCGAACCTGGCAGCAAGAAAACCGGTTCGCGCCCGGCAGCACCGGCCTCACCGGCTGGGGGGCCTTGTTCGGCCATGTGATCTCTCCGACTCTCAGGCGCACTGCCCGTTTGCGCTTCTTTATCCACAATCGGGTGGGCGCGTTAACCTTAAGCTTTGATTAATGGCGCAATTGTCGAGCCATTTTGCCATGGTTGAGATGCGGCGAAAGCGTTCCATGGGGGGAATGCGCGCCCATTCCGCAACTGGGTCGACCATGCAAAAAACGAGCACCAAAACGCTCTATGATTATTGGAACAAGCTGCGGGGTTCCCGCAGCGCTCCAGACCGCAAGGATATTGACCCGGCCCGCATTCGCGATGCCCTGGGCAACACCTTCATCCTTGAACTGGACGAGAACGACAAATTCTCGTTCCGCCTTGCTGGTTCCCATCTGTGCAACAGCTATTGCCGCGAACTCAAGGGCCGCTCCTTTTCCGCCCTCTGGCATGAACGCGATCAGGATGCGCTCGATACCCTCCTGCGTGCGGTGACCGAAGACCATGCGGTGGCGCTGGTAACCTTCAGCGGCACCACGGCAATCCACACCAAGGCCAGCTTTGAAACTATCCTGATGCCGTTGCGGCACAATGGCTCCACCCATACCCGCCTCTTGGGCGCCATGACGGCCGTCAATGAGCCCTATTGGCTGGGCGTGCAGCCGATCATCGAGCAGCGCATTTCCGGCCTGCGGTTGATCTGGCCCGATGATGTGGCGCTGGAGGAAACCGTCAGAGATGTATCAGTGCAGGTGGTGGGCGAGCGCAGCTATTCCGCCTCGGCGCCAATGCCCGCCACCGTTTATGGCCGCTCCGCCCGCCGCTACGCCCATCTGGCGGTGATCGACGGCGGTCGTGGTAAGTAAGGCCTTGCCGCGGAACCTCCAGAAACACGCCGATCTGCGCGTCTTTGGCGCCCAAATTCTTACAACTGTTTAACCAAAGCTCGATAGGTTTGCGTGGATAACGCTCACCATCGGTCTGGCGCATGCTCAGCGACGCAATACCTTCTCCGCGCTTCATCGCCCCGGCCCGCACGCGTGCCGAGCCCATTCAATTCCAGCGCGTCAAGGTTTCCGTCCTTGGCCGCTATATGCTGGCGGACCGCCGCGAGTTCCCCTGCCAGATCCTTGAGATGTCGCCCGGCGACGCGGTGGTCGTCGCGCCCATCAGTGGCGTTGTGGGGGAAAAGGTCATTGCGTATGTGGACCTTGTTGGTCGCATCGAAGGCACCATTCTCGCCCAGATCGATGGTGGGTTCTGCATGAACATCGCCGCCTCGCCGCGCAAGCGCGACAAGATGGCGGCCCAGCTGACCTGGCTCGCCAACAAGGAACTGCTGAACCTGCCTGAAGATCGCCGCCACGAACGTGTGGTGCCCGATATCCGCCATTCCAGCGTCGTGCTGGATGATGGCCGACGCTATAACTGCAAGATCATCGACATCTCACTCTCGGGCGCCGCGGTGGAGCTGGATGTGCGCCCCGCCTTGGGCACGCCGATTACGCTGGGCCGCATGCGCGCTCGCGTCGTGCGCCATTTCCAGAACGGGGTTGCGGTGGAGTTCGCCTCTGCCCAGGAAATGCTGACGGTGGTACAACAAAACCTGCGGATGAACTGACGCCGAAACTTCGGTGCACCCCGGCGCGTTCGCTTACCCAGAAGCGGAGCGCGCGATGGCAGACGATCTGACACAAGACAGCAAACTGACCCGCACCAAGGCGAAATGGGCCGCCGAGGGTCGCTTCATCACGGGCCGCACCAGCCGCCCCGAGGATAGCCGCTTGCCTCCAGGCCAGCACCTGGTCAAGAACTGGCCGGTGCTTGATCTGGGGATCGAGCCTCCCATCAATCTGACCAACTGGAAGCTCGACGTCACCGGGCTCGTGGATCGGCTGACCACACTGGATTGGAACGGCTTCATGGCCCTGCCCCAGGTGAACCCAGTTTCAGACATCCATTGCGTCACCACCTGGTCGCGCTACGACAACCACTGGCAAGGCGTTTCCACTCAGGAGTTGGCGGCGCAGGTCGGGTTGCAGCCCGAAGCGCAGTTCGTTCACCTGTTCAGTAATGACGGCTACACCACCAACTTGCCCGTCGCCGATTTCCTGGTGGAAGATGCGGTTCTGGCCCATAGCTGGGAAGGCACCCCGCTGACCGCCGAGCATGGTGGCCCGATGCGCCTCGTCGTGCCCCATCTTTATTTCTGGAAAAGCGCCAAATGGTTGCGCCGGATCGAATTTGCGGCCACAGACCAGCCTGGCTTTTGGGAAACGCGCGGCTATCACAACCACGGCGACCCGTGGCGTGAACAACGCTATTCCTGACCAGCTCACTATGGCAACCGCCACCCGTCTCCCTTGATAGGTTACGATGACATGGATCAGCCCGACCGAGCCTCCAAGCGGAGCGGCTTTACACGCCTGCGCTCGACGCTGCGCGTCTTGTATCACGGTCAGTCGCCAGCGGCGGTTCGCTTTCAGTACCTTGTGCTGGTGGTGGACCTCGCGATCATCGGCTTTTTCATCGCCTCTCCCCTGATCCGCGATCAGGATGCCTTTCTGTGGCTGGATTATTCCATCGCCGCCTTGCTGGGGCTGGACATCATCGCCCGCGCGCTTGCCACCAACAACTTTACCCGTTGGCTGCGCCAATTGCCGGTGATTATCGACATCTTCATCCTGCTGACGCTCTTGGCGCCGACCTGGTTCTTCAATCTGGGGTTCCTGCGCATCATGCGCCTGTGGACCTTGACCCGCAGCACCGTCTTCTGGCGGCCGCTCCGCAAGCGGGGATTGGCCCAATATCAGGAAACCATCCAGGCGGTGATCAACCTGCTGGTGTTCCTGTTTGTGGTCACTGGCTTTGTTTACACCGTGTTTGCCGGCCGGGGCGGCGGGATCGCCGGCTATGTGGACGCGCTTTATTTCACCGTCACCACGATCACGACCACGGGCTTTGGCGATATCACCCTGCCCGGCACGACGGGAAAGCTCGTTTCCATCGTCATCATGTTCGTCGGTATCTCATTGTTCGTGCGCCTGGCGCAGGCGATCTTTCGCCCCAACAAGGTGCATTTCCCCTGTCCGCAATGCGGGCTGCAGCGGCACGATCCCGATGCGGTTCACTGCAAGGCTTGCGGGCATATTCTTAACATCCCCGACAGTGGCCACTTCTGACCTAGGCTGGCTGTTGTTCGGGTAGCTGGGCGGCAATGGTGACCCCTGCGGCTTCCAGCGCCAGCCGCACCGCCTTGCCCAGTTCCACCGCCCCGGGCGTGTCGCCATGCAGGCAGATCGAGCGCGCTGACGAGGTCAGCACTGTTCCATCAATGGCGACGATCTCGCCGGCCAGGGCCAGCCGCAGGCAACGCGTGATTACGGCGTCCGACTCATGGATCACCGCTCCAGCCTCCGAGCGCGACATCAGCATCCCTGCAGGCGTATAGGCACGGTCCGCATAGGCTTCCCGAATCAGGGGCAAACCAAGCCCCTCGGCGGCGCGCACCTGTTGGCTGTTGTCGAGCGCCAGCACTGCCAGTTGAGGGTCCGTTGCTTTGATCGCCCTGAACACCTGCGTTGCAAGCTCAAGGTCTTCCGCGGTCTGGTTGGCCAGTGCGCCATGCAGTTTCACATAGGCCAGTTCAGCGCCCACATCCTCGGCAACGGAGCGGATCAGCTGCATCTGCGTGCTGATCTGGCCGAGCAGCTGCTCGGCGGAAATATCCATCCGGAAGCGGCCAAACCGCGCCGGATCAGCATAGCCGGGATGAGCCCCAGCCCTGATTCCCCGCGCCTTGCACAGCTCCAGGACATGGCGGATGGTGGTCGCATCCCCCGCATGGCCGCCACAGGCGATCGAAGCACTCGAGACGATCGCGAGCAGCGCATCATCACCGCCCATGCCTTCGCCAAGATCGGCATTGAGATCAATCGAGATCATGGCGTTTCTCCGCGCAGCAAACGATGGGCATGTTCGACAGTGACCGGTTGGAATGCAATTGTGGTTCCGGGGCGCTGTTGCGCGAACCGATCCAGATCGGCCGAGATTACCGTCGCAATGCGAGGATAGCCGCCCGTGGGCTGATGATCGCGCATCAGCACGATCGGCGTGCCATCGCCCAGGATCTGGATATCGCCCGGAACAGTCGCGTCAGACACCAGCGATAGCGCACCCGCACCGGCAAAAACCCTCTCGGCATCGCGCAAGCGCACGCCCATTCGGTCCATTTGTGGGCTCACCTCGAAGCGTCCTGCAACAAAGGCCTGCCGTGTTTGGGGCGAGAACAGGTCGGCATGGATGCCCCAGACCACACGAAAGGCGCTCTCGGCGGGCACTGGTCTTGACCGCTGCAGTCTCGGTGCACCGCTGGCGCCCGCTCCAAGCTCCAAGCGATCACCGGCCTGCAGCGGCCGCCCGGCCAATCCCCCCAATTGCGCGCGGCTGTTGGTAGCTAGGCTACCCAGCACTGCCGGCAGTTGCAGGTCTCCATCGAAGCGAAGATAGCCGTAATTCCCCGCACCACCGGGCGTGATCGCCAGCCGGTCGCCCGCTTGCAGCAACACCGTTCCGGGCCAATTCACCGGTTCGCCATTGTGACGCACCGTAAAAGCACCGCCGGCAAAGCCGATGCGGCAGGAGCCGGCAGTCGCGGCCAGTTCGAGCCCCGCCATGGTGAACTCGATGCCCCCAAGCGCTTGGACGCCCAACATGTCCGCTGCCAACGCAAACCCAGCCGTGTCCATTGGTCCCGACGCACTGATCCCGCTGGCCAACAATCCAGAGCGGCCCTCGTCCTGAATGGTCGTGAGCGGCCCCGCCCGGAGAATCGTAATGGTGGCGCTCACGCTTGGGCCTCGAACTGAATCGCGTCGCCAGCCGCAAGCCGCGTTGGCGCTGCGGCGGCGGGGTCGAAATTGCGAAACTCGGTGCGGCCAATCACGTGCCAGCCCGTCGGGATTTCCGTGGCGGCAATGGCGGTCTGCCCGGCCGCAAACAGCACGCTACCGGCGGGCACGGCGCGCCGCACTGCCGTGCGCCGCGGCAGCACCAGTTCGGAGCCGTGAAAACCACAATACACAAAGCCCGGCGCGAAACCGGTCGCCAGCACCCGCAGTGGTGCCCGGTTATGGGCTTGCACAAAGGCGTCCGCCTCCATGCCGAGCAGCGCCGCCACCTCTGGCAGGTCGGGGCCAGCCGCGCCGCCGAAGCGCACCTTGATCTTGTGCTGCTCCCCTGACTCCGCTGCATTGTCCAACCCGGCCAGCCGCAACCGCAGTTCACCGGCCAGCTGCCCCGCGTCGGTGAGCGCGGGATCATACCGCACCAGCACCGACACCAGATTGGGCGTGATTTCGACTACCCCTGGCACAGGCTGCCACCCAAGCAGGCGCGCCAGCGCTACCGCAGCATTGTTGGCGCTTTCGCTTAAGCTCGTGGCAAAGCGCACCAGCACTGCCGCGTCACCGAGCGGCAAGATAGTGGGCTTGACCCGTGGCAGGCCTGCGTCAGACATGGCGCACAAAGTCCCTGATTGGCGATGGTCCCGCCTTAGCAGAACCATTTGCCGATCGCTACCTGAGCGCCCGATCGCGCGGCGTGGTCAGTGGTGAGGGCTGGAAGTGGGAGAGCTAGTTGGGATCTCGGCCCTCCTGTTCGACAACTGCATCAAAGAGCTGGCGGGCTTGCCCTGCCCCGATGGCCTCGATGGCCACGGCTGCAATAGCGGCAAACAGCTCGGCAATTTCCTGGGGGTCGGTGATTTCCGCGTCGTCGTCCTCTGCGTCGGCGTTTATTAGAGTGAACATACGCGCCTCCAAAGTAGCCAATGAAGGGAGTGTGCTTCGATTCATGTTACAGAATAAATAATGCAAATTCGCCGATGAGGGCGCATAGGCCGGTTGCCAGCAAGGTCAGCCAGACTTACTCTTCGCCCGCATCGAGCTTGTCGAGATAAGCCTCGATATCGGCCAGGGTCGCGGTGAACGGCAGCGGGTCGTGCCCGTAGACCACGTTGAAGCTCTCGTCGTCGCGCAGCGCATGGCCGCCCTTGCCCATTTTGGCGGTGAGCTTTTCGGCCGTCAGAATGGTCAGCCCGTGCCGTCCGGCAACCCGCCGCAGCCGGCGCATGATCGATGCATCAAAGTCGCGTCTGCTCACGTGATCCTCGGCGTGTTGGTTCGCGCCGTCCTACTACTGCAGGCCCCGCCGGGGCAAGACGAGACTTGCCGGCAGGGGCGAGTCGGCTTGTCCCTGCCCTCAGGACCGACCGTCGCCAGCGCCGCAAGGTTATCCGCTGCGCAGCCTCCGTATGAGCACGGATATCCACCGGCCTAGCGAGGTTTCCGTACGTATTGGGCGATTCTTGTTGCCCGTTAATCTTCCATTTACCCCATCCGGAGGCGCAGCGACAGCTGATCGAGGCGCATCACTTTGGGCAGTGGATCCACATTGTTGCGAGAAAGCGTCCTCGTTGTTGTTCCCACGCTGAACGAAGCCCGGCACATCGCCGATGTGCTTGCCTCGCTCCTTGCTGACCCTCTCGCCGCGGCAATGACCATTGTGGTGGCCGATGGTGGCAGCACCGACGAAACCGCGGCCATTGTCCGGCAGATCGCTCAAGCCGCCCCGCAAGTACACCTGATCCGCAATACCCGGCGGCTGCAAAGTGCCGGCGTCAACCTCGCCGCTCGCCTCTTCGGGCAGGACTGCCGCTTTCTAGTGCGCATCGATGCCCACGCCGCCTATCCGCGTGATTATGTGAGCCAGCTCGTTGCCATTCAACGGCAGACCCAAGCCAATTCGGTCGTGGTGAGCATGAAAGCGGTGGGGCAAGCGCCCCTGCAGATCGCCATCGCCGAAGCGCAGAACTCGATCTATGGCACTGGCGGCGCCGCGCATCGCAGCATCTCGGGCGGCAAATGGGTGGAGCATGGGCATCATGCCTTGTTCCTCCTCGACGATTTCCTCGCCGTTGGCGGCTACAACGAGACCTTGAGCCACAACGAAGACGCCGAACTCGATCTGCGCCTCACCACCACAGGGCGGCGCCTTTATCTCGCGCCCCTCACCATCGAGTATTTCCCCCGCGATTCCCTTGATCGTCTCTGGCGGCAATACTTCAATTTCGGTCGCGGCCGGGCGCGTACGGCGCTGATGCACCGCCAGCCGCCCAATGCGCGGCGCTGGCTGGTCATCCTGCTGCTGCCCGCCCTTGGCCTGGCGCTATTCACATCGGCCACGCCGCTCGCGGCGCTGCCGCTGTTGGGCTGGGCTGGGGTGATTGTGGTTTTTGCCAGCCGCTGGTCCAGCCACCATGGCGTTTTCCATGGCATCACGGCGGCGCTCGCCGGCGCCATCATGCAACTGGCCTGGTCGGCGGGCTTCCATGCCCAATTGTTGCTGAGCCTGCCCGGCACCATGCTGCCCCGGCAGGGTGCTGCGCCACCAGCCGAGCCGCGCTGACCTTTGCGCCTTGCTATATGGGCCTGCGCGCAGCTAGACTCACCTAGGCTCCAGATGTCTTCGGCGATCCGCTCCCATGAAAGTTCCTTTCAGCATGTTCCAGACCCGCTCGCCCGAGCGCGACAAGGAGCAGGACCGTGCGCGCATCGAGCGGATGCGCCGCGCCGTTGCAGGCGAGCTGCAAGCGGCGATCAATGAACGCGATGGCCTGACGCGGCGCCGCGAGCGCGATTACGCCGTCGCGGCGACCTCCTTGTCACAGCTGGGCGAGTTCGGTGAACGCTCCGCCGCCGACGAGCAGTCCATCTCCGAGCTCGAACGCAATGCCGAGCGCGCCAATACCCGCATCAAGAACCTCACCATCCAGATCGAATCGATCCGCAAACTGCTGGCCGGGATCAACGAGCTGGACAATTTGCCCAGCCAGTAAAATTCAAGTCGTTTCAGTCGCGAGGCCAGTCTGCCCCGCCTACCTGACGCTGGAATAGCCCCCAACCACGCCCTTGGGTGAATAAACCACCTGCCAGAGTTGGGTATAGCGCGCCCTGAATGTGGCGGCGAAGCTCAACAGGTAATAGCGCCACATCCGATAGAAGCGGTCGCCATACTTGTCCTTGAGACTGGGCCAGGCTGCCTCAAAGTTTTCGTACCAAGCCAGCAGGGTCCGGTCGTAATCCGCCCCGAAATTGTGCCAATCTTCCATGATGAAGAGGCCCTCGCTGGCTTCACTGATCTGTTTTTGCGACGGCAGCATGCCATTGGGAAAGATGTACTTTTCGCTCCATGGATCGCCATGCGACTGGGTGAGATTGCCGCCGATAGTGTGCAGTACGAACAGGCCATCATCGGCGAGCAACTCCCGCACCTTTTCCATATAGGGGCGATAGTTCTTGTAGCCCACATGCTCGAACATGCCGATCGAGATGATGCGGTCAAACTTTCCCTCGAGCGCCATATAGTCCATCAGCCGGGTTTCGACCGGCAAGCCCTCGGAGTGGCTATTGGCCCAACTCGCCTGCTCCTTGGAGATGGTTACCCCCACACCCTCAACACCGTAGCGCTCGGCGGCGAACTTCAGGAACCCGCCCCAGCCCGAGCCGATATCGAGAATGCGCATACCCGGCTCCAGCCCTGCCTTGCGGCAGATGAGGTCGAGCTTAGCTTCCTGCGCCTCAGCAAGAGTGGTGGCGTTCTTCCAGTAGCCGCAGGAATAGATCATGCGTGGATCGAGCATGGCAGCGTAAAGATCGTTGCCGATGTCATAATGCCGCTCCCCCACTTCTTGCACCTTCAGGCGCTGCAGGTTGAGGATGCGGCCCTTTAGCATGCTCCACATCAGGGCAAAGTCGATCGGCAGCTTGGCTTTGACGTTGTTCACCAGCAGTCGGTAGATGAACTGATCGAGCGCCGCAGCGTCCCACCACCCCTCCATATAGGCCTCGCCGAGGCCGAGCGTGCCTTGCAGCATCACCCGGTCAAACAGCTTTTCGTCGTAAACGGTGACATCGAAGGGTCGCTGCCCTCCCACCTGGATGTCGTGTTGCTGCAGAAGATCGGAGATGAAGGTTTTGTTCCGCATACCCATTTGGCCACATCGCGCACATGTTGGACAAAGCAAAGGGGCGCGCCATGCCGGGGACCGAAGGCCCGAGGCCGTGCGTGCATCATGGGGATGCTATGCCGCTCTTTGAGGGGGCGCAATGATATATCGCAAGATACCGATGGTTAAGATTCGGGCACACAAATCGGGCCATTGCTGCGGGATTTCCGCCCCTTCGGTGGCAATGGGAAGGTGTTTGGGATCCCGGCGCCGCAGCGGGCAAGTTCGACGCCGACTTGATCTGTCGGGCGCAACATGCGGCAGCAGGGATGTGAAGGAGTGGTACCACCTCTCGGGATCGAACCGAGGACCTCTAGATCCACAATCTAGCGCTCTAACCAACTGAGCTAAGGCGGCAATGGGCCTGTCCGGGTACATCGCCAAGCGAGTCCCGAAAGCGCGCGATACATAGGTCGACTTGTCGCTGATGACAAGCGCTCTTTTGCAGCTTACCCCTCTGCACCGCTCCTCTTAACCATGCCCAAGTTTGTTGGGGGGTCTCGGCCGCACTGCTATGGACCGGGTGCGAGGGGCGCTATATTGAAGAACACTTAACGAACAAGAATGAACTGTACCGAAATGGCACAGATGCAACGGGTAGCGGTTATCGATGGATGACGACTGGATCACATCGCCAGCTGGTGCCCGCGTGTTGCAACACGCCGAGGATCCCCGCCCGGCCTGGCTATGGTCCGCCGACGGGCTGCACTTGATCTGGCACAATCGGGCAGCAACGCTGTTTGGCGCCAAGCTCAAGAAAAGCGGCATCAAGCGCGGCCCCACCCCAGTACCGATCAAGGGCCAGATAGCTCGTAATATCCGACTCGGCTCCACCGGTCGAAGCAGTCTTGCGCGGATCCAGTTCTTGGCTGGGGAAAAGCCGATCTCGGCGACCTGCGCCACAACGCCGCTGCTCGATGGTGTAGGCGCAGCGATGCTGCTGATCGTGGCGGTTGACGCCATCGACGCCGAGATCTTGTTGGCGAGCGGTCCGGCACCCGCCCTGGCCCCTGCCGATTCGCTGGCCGCACCCTCGGCTATGGCCGTGACGAGTGAGCCGGCTGCTCCGCCGACGACGATAGACTCCGAGACCTCGCCAGATCCGGTCACCGAGTCGCTCGAGCTTTCAGTTGTGGCGCCCGAGCTGGAAGCTGCGCTGGTAGAGGCTCAAGAGCCCCAACTGCCCGCAGCTGAGTCGCAAGGGCCTGTCTTGCCACCGCGGCCATGGTTGCCGCTGCCGCCCCCCGGCGTGGTCCTGGAAACGGCGCCCTTCCGGCCTGTCGCATTGGTTGATGAAGACGAGGAAACGGTCGAACCAGATCCCCAGGTGGGTGAGCTTGCCCCGATTGCCGCGGCGATCGAGGCCAATGATGCGGCCTATCAGCGCGAGCTCGACAACTGGCGGGCGACCGAAAGCGATGCTGCCGCTCCGAGCGGCTATGAGGCCGAGGACGAGGACAGCGCCGCCGAGACCTCGGAAGCGGTTTCCGAGTTCGAGAACGAACCAGAGGTAACGCCATCAGACGCCTCCGAGCCGCCTGTCGAAGAAGCGCCAGGCGTGGGCACCCGGCTATCGGCGCTGGTCGACCGGTTGAGTGCGGACGCCGATTTGTTCTCGCCGCTCACCGATTCGGATGATCCGCTGCAAAGCGACCCGGTTGTTACCGGCGCTGCACCACAACTCTGGCTGGTGACAGGCACAGGCTTTGTCGCTGCCGCTTCTGCCCCTGCGGCCGAAGATCAGCAGGACACCCCCGCGACGATTGAGGTCGAAGCATCGGCGGCGCCGATGGAGCAACCAACAGCCGCCTTTATCGATGAGCCCGAGCCGGAAGTGGATGAGGACGAGGACAACGCGCAGGAGCAGTTGCTAGCGTCCACAGCCGAGGACGAGCTTGCCGAATTCGACGGCGATGACACTCCCGAGCCCCAATCCGATGCCGCGACTGAGGATGGCCCGGAAATCCTGCCGCGGGGCGCCCCCGATCCTGAGGCGGTGGAACGCGTTTCGCGCTACAACTTCGATGAGCTCTCGCGCATTCTGAACGACCGCATGGGTGAGACCTCGGGTCAGGCGCAGCGCGCTGTTGCCCAACCACCGAGCAGTTCGGGTGCACTGATCAATCTGGGTGGCGAAACGCTGGTGCTGAACCGGCTGCCGCTCGGCATCCTCGTGTTCCGTGATCAGCAAGTGCTGTTCGCCAACCGTGCCATCACCGAGATGGTCGGCTATGATTCGGTGGAGAACCTGCGCGCCGCCGGCCTGGCCTCGGTGTTCCCGGCGGCCGGACCGGAAGGTCACGAAGCGGGGCCGGTCAACCATCTGGTGCAGCGTGATGGCACGCTGGTGCCGGTGACCGCACGCTTGCAGTCCATTTCCTGGCAGGGTCGCCCGGCCCTCATGCTGTCGGCGAGCGCCACCGAAGTTCGCACTGGCCATGAAGCTGCAGTGCGCGCCTTCGCGGAAACCTTTGCCAGCTTGCGTGGGGACGGGTTCTTCGAAACCAATCGGGCGGGCGTGCTGAGCGTCGTGTCCCCGCGTGCCGCCGCGCTGCTGGGCCAGGAAGGCGCGTCGCTGCAGGGGCGGCCGCTGACGAGCTTTGTCGCCCGCGCCGACACCCCGGATCTGCAGTCGTTCCTTGAGCGGCCAGCGCGCTTTGCCGAATCGGCCCGTCCCTGCCTGTCGCTGCGCGCCGCCTCCGCGGGTGCCGAATTGATGCTGTTTGCGCAGGGCCAGGCGGGCGTCGTCACCGGTTATTTCGGCTTTGTGCACCAGCGCGAAACCAGCCAGCCGCGCCTCGGAGCGCCGAGCGATATCGATCCAGCGCTGCTGGCTCGGATCAGCCGGGGGATTCGCCGCCCACTCAACACCATCATCGGTTTTTCCGATCTGCTGCGTTCGGAGGCCTTTGGTCGGCTCGGCACCGAGCGCCACGAGACTTATGCGCAGGATATCGTCACTGCCGGCAACGAGATCGCCGCGCTGGTGGATGAACTCGATGATTTCACCCGCCTGCGCGATGGGCGCTACCTGCCCCAACGCGCCAGCATTGATCTGACCGGACTGCTCGAAAGCTGCGTGCTGCGCATCCGCCACCAGGCCGGCATCTCGCGGGTGATCGTGCGCAATGCGATTTCCGAATCCCTGCCCAAGGTCACGGCCGATCGGGCATCGCTGGCCCAAGCGGTGCTGAACCTGCTCGCCAGCGCTATTGATCAAACCCCGGCGGGTGGCGCCGTCATCATCTCCTCCAATAGGGAGGACGATGGCAGCATCGCCATCCATGTGCGCGATAGCTCCAACACAGCAGTCGACATGGCTGAACGTTTCGTGGTGTTCCGCGATGGCGTGGGCCGGGACGGCAAGGCCGTGGCGCCGGTGCGCTCCAGCGTCGGTCTCGCCCTCACCCGCTCGCTGCTGTCGGTCAACGCCTTTTCACTGGCCGTGGACCCAGCTGGCGAGCACGGGCTGCTGTTCACACTGCGCATTCCCTCCGACCTCGTCGATGCGCCCATCGCCGAAGCCGGCGAGAAGTAATCGGGCCGCCGCACCGCTCCGGCAGTGCATGATCATGCCATGCACTGGGGTCACACCAGCAAATCTTCATCCTTTGCCTAGGTGCCATGCCGGGCGCACTGCCTTATAGAAAAGAACGCAAGGCGGCCGAGCCGCAACGGGGAGCGAAAGCATGGGCAAGGGACTACAAATTCTGGGCATGGCGGCAATGCTTGGCATGAGCTGGTCGAGCCTTGCGCTTGCTGCCTCGACGCAAATCCGGATCGGCGTCGCCCTAGAGCCACCTACCCTTGATCCTACGGCAGGCGCTGCCGAAGCCATCGACAACATCGGCTATCAGAACGTCTTTGAGGGCCTGACGCAGATCGACCAGACCGGCGCGGTGCAGCCCTCCCTCGCCAGCAGCTGGACGATCAGCGATGACGGGCTGACCTATACCTTCATCCTCCAGCCTGACGTCACCTTCCATGACGGCACCAGCTTTGATGCCGATGACGTCAAATACACCTTTGACCGGCTGCTGGCGCCAGAGAGCATCAATGCTCAGAAGGCGCTGTTCTCCCCCATCGCCAGCGTTGTGGTCCAGGATCCCCAAACCATCACCTTTACCCTCAGCCGCCCCGACGGGATGTTCCTGTTCAATCTCGGGCGTGGGGATGCCATCATCGTTGCGCCCGAAAGCGCCGAGAACAATGCCACTGCCCCCATCGGCACCGGCCCCTTTAGCTTTGTGCAGTGGGACAAGGGCAGCCGCGTCGTGCTCGAGCAATATGGCCCCTATTGGGGTGAGCTGCCGGCGATAACCCGCGCAACTTTCGTGTTTATCAGCGACACCGCAACCATGACCAATGCGCTCCTTGCGGGCGACGTAGACGGCACCAATAATTTCGCCGCCGAAGCGCTGCCGATCTTTGAGGGCAATCCGCAGTTCAAGGTGCTGGTGGGCACGACTGAGGGTGAGGCCATCTTGTCCACCAACAATGCCAAGGCGCCCTTCAACGAGCTCAAAGTGCGCCAGGCCATGGCGCATGCCATTGACCGCGCCGCCATCATCGAAGGGGCGACCTATGGCTATGGCGTGGCGATCGGCAGCCATTTCGCCCCGCACAATCCCTATTATGTCGATCTGACCAATACCTATCCCTATGACCCCGAAAAGGCGCGCGCGCTCCTCGCCGAAGCCGGCTATCCCGATGGGTTCAGCGCCACGCTCAAGCTGCCCCCGGTGAACTATGCCAAGGTCAGCGGACAGATCCTCGCCAGCCAGTTTGCCGAGGTCGGCATCAAGCTCGAACTCATCAACCTCGAATGGGCGCAGTGGCTCGAAGATGTGCTGACCAACAAGGACTTTGATCTCTCCATCATCGCCCATGTGGAGCCCTTCGACATCGGCATCTATGCCGATCCCAACTATTATTTCGGCTACGACAATCCGCAATTCCAGGCGCTGATCGAGACGCTCAATGCCACCACCAACGAGGCGGAACGCAAGTCCCTCGCCATCGAGGCCCAGACCATTCTCGCCAATGATGCGGTCAATGGCTACTTGTTCGAGCTGGCAAAGACCGGCGTGTGGAACGCCAAGCTCGAAGGCATGTGGCCGAATTCGCCGATCGAGGGCGTGGTGCTCCGCTCCATCCACTGGGTGGACTAAGGCGTCCGGGGCGGCCACGGCATGATGGTTTTTCTGCTGCGCCGCTTGGGTGGGTTTGCACTGACGTTGCTGCTCGCGGCGACGGCGATCTTCTTTCTGCTTGACCTGCTGCCCGGCGATCCCGCCCGCTTTATCCTGGGTATCACTGCCAGCCATGAGGCCGTGGCCAATCTGCGCCTGCAGATGGGCCTTGAGGCTCCACCAACGCAGCGTTTCGTCGCCTGGCTCTGGGGCATGCTGCACGGCAATCTCGGGGAGTCTTACACCCAGCAGGCTCCCGTGGCCTCGCTGATTGCTGGGCGACTCGCGGTCACCCTCCCCCTCACCATCGCGGCGATCATCATTTCGGTCGCGGTCGGGCTGCCGCTCGGCATCCTTGCGGCCCGCCACCGTGGCAAGGCCCTCGATTCCGCGCTGATGGTGCTGGCGCAGTTGGGCGTCGCCGTCCCCAATTTCTGGTTTGGCATGTTGCTGACCCTTGTCTTTGCTGTTGCCCTGCGCTGGCTGCCGCCCGGTGGCTTTACGCCATGGAACGAGAACCCCTTTGCTGCCATGCGCTCGCTGGTTCTGCCGAGCCTGGCGCTGGCGCTGCCCCAGGCCTCGATCCTGGCGCGGGTGATGCGCACGGCGCTGGTGGACATCCAGGAGCAGGATTTTATCCGCACCGCGCGTGCCAAGGGCATGACGCTGGGCGAGGCCGTTTGGCGCCATGGCGTGCGCAATGCCATGCTCCCGGTGTTGACCATTCTGGGTCTGCAATTCGCGTTCCTGATCGCCGGCGCTATTATCGTTGAGAATGTGTTCTATCTGCCCGGTCTGGGCCGCCTGATCTTCACCGCCATCTCGGAGCGTGACCTGATCCTTGTGCGTGGCGCGGTAATGGTGCTGGTGGTGACGGTCAGCCTCACCATGTTGCTGGTCGACCTCGCCTACGGCCTGGTTGACCCGCGCCTGCGCGGGCGAGGCGTGGCGACATGATCGAACGCCTTTTTGCCAACCGGAGCTTTCGCCTCGGCGCAGCCGGCACGCTGCTGTTTGCGCTGCTAGCCCTCGTTTCGATCTGGTGGACGCCCTATTCCATCGCGGAGATCAATATCGGCCGCCGGTTTCTTGGTCCCACGGCCGCCCACTGGCTCGGCACCGACCAGTTGGGCCGGGACATGGTTTCGCTCGTCATGGCAGGAACGCTCACTAGCTTTGTCGTGGCGGCGATGGCCGTGTTGATCGGCGCCGGCATCGGCGTGCCCTTAGGCCTTGCTGCCGCCGCATGGGGTGGTCCGGTAGAATGGCTGGTGCTGCGTCTCAGCGATGTGGTGTTTGCCTTTCCTGCCGTGATCACTGCAATTCTGATCACCGCTCTGTTTGGCCCGGGCGCCATCAATGCCACCATTGCCATTGGCATCTTCAACATCCCGGTGTTTGCCCGCGTCGCCCGTGGCGGAGCCCTGAGCTTTGCCACGTTGGATTTCGTCGCCGCTGGCCGCCTCGCTGGCCTTGGCAACGCGGCCATCGCTTGGCGACACTTGCTGCCCAACATTCTCAGCCTCTTGATCGTTCAGGGCACGATCCAGCTATCATTGGGCATCCTGGCGGAAGCAGGCCTGTCCTATGTCGGGCTCGGCACCCAGCCCCCGGCCACCAGCCTTGGCTTGATGCTGCGTGATGCCCAGAGCCTCTTCCTAATTCATCCCTGGCTGACGCTGGTGCCGGGGCTCTCCATTGTGTTGATCGTTGTGTGCATCAATGTCGCCGGCGATGGCCTCCGCGACGTGCTTGATCCGCGCCTGCGCCGCCAGGGAGCTGCGCATGCCCTTGCTTGAGGTGCGCGGGTTATCAATCGCCTTCGGCCAAACCGAGGTGGTCAAAAACGTCAGCTTTGCTCTGGAGCCGGGCGAACGCTTTGGCATCATCGGAGAAAGTGGATCTGGCAAAACCCTGACGGCCCTCGGGATAACTGGCCTGCTGCCCATAGGCGCCACACTGACAGGCACCATCCACCTCGATGGCACCCCCTTGCCCACCGCCGAACGCCCGATGGCGCGACTGCGCGGCAAACGCTTCGGCATGGTGTTCCAGGAGCCGATGACCGCGCTTAACCCTCTGATGCGCATCGGTCGCCAGATCGAGGAAGCTGTTGAACTAAACGAGGCCAACACGAGTGCGGCAACCGCCGTGCCCCAGCTCTTGGCCGAGGTGGGCCTTCTGCCCGAGCACGCCCGTCGGTATCCGCATCAGTTGTCGGGTGGACAGCGGCAGCGCGCCATGATCGCCATGGCGCTCGCGAGCGAACCCGATTTGCTGATTGCCGATGAGCCCACTTCCGCCCTCGATCTCGTCACTCAGCGCCGCGTGCTCGAACTGATCGCCCAGATCTGCGAGCGACGGCACATGGCCTTGCTGTTTATCAGCCATGATCTGAAGGCGGTTGCGGCGCTTTGCTCGCGCGTGATGGTGATGCATCGCGGCGTGGTTGTGGAACAGGGAACCACGGGGGCGGTGTTGGGCGCCCCGCAACAAGACTACACCCGTCGCCTGGTGGCTGCGTCACGCCTCGACGTGGTCGGCCCCAACCGGGCCCCGCTCGGTGAAACCCTGCTGGAGGTTGCAGCCGTCAGTCGCGACTACCGCGGCAATGGGCTTTGGCCATGGGCGGCCAAGCCCCTACGGGCGCTGCACGAGGTTTCTTTCACGCTTCGCAGCGGCGAATGCCTGGCTCTGGTCGGTCCTTCCGGCTGCGGCAAAACCACCCTCGCCCGCATCATTGCGGGCCTCGATAGTGCCAGCGACGGGGAAGTGCGGCTTGGCGGCAAGCCTTATCACGGCCGCGACCTGCCCCGGGCGTTGCGGGCTGACATTTCCCTGGTGTTCCAGGATCCCTTCGGCAGCTTCAATCCGCATCTCACCATCGGGCAATCCGTTGGTGAGCCGTTGCGGCTGCGGCCTGAACTTGGCCTCGTGCAACGCACTGAACGCCTGCACGAAGCCATCACTGCCGTTGGCCTGTCCCCTGAAATGCTCGAGCGCTACCCGCATGAATTTTCGGGCGGACAGCGCCAGCGCCTCGCCATCGCGCGCGCCCTCGTCACCCGGCCCAAGCTGCTGGTGCTCGATGAACCGGTGTCAGCCCTCGATGTGTCGGTGCGCGGGGAAGTGCTGAACCTGCTTGCGCGGTTGCAGGCCGAGTTCGGGCTGACTTATCTCCTGATCAGCCATGACCTCGATATGGTCCGCGCCATGGCGGACCGGGTCATGGTGATGGAGGCCGGTCGCATCGTTGAACAGGGCGAGCCGAAGGCGATCTTCGAGCACCCCCAGCACCGCCTGACGCAGGAGTTGGTCGGCGCTCGCCTGCCCGAGCTTGGGGCCGGCGCGCTCCTCGCTTAAAGCCCGAGCTTTTCGCGCAACGCGTCGATGCGCTTGGAGGCCTCCGCCTTGCTCAGATCCTCGGCAAAGGCATCGGGATCGCTGGCCTGCTCGCTTAGCGTCTTGAGATAGGACGCCTGTGCGCCCGTCATCGGGTCGTCCCCTGTGGTCCAATCATCAGGGTCCTTCTGAAGATTGGAATTGGGGGCGTCGGCAACTTTGGGATTGGTCGTGGACATGTCGAACTCCGTTCCGGTGTTCGCTTAATGTTCTAGCTGGCAACTCGTTCCCGGCGCCGCAACCTAGGGCAAGGATGCGCTCAGTTTAGTGGCGCAGCGACGGCGTAGCGGCAAGAATCCTGCGCGCAATGGCGCGGAAGGCTTCGGCCTCTGGACCATTGGGATCAGCCACCACCGGCGGCGCACCCCGATCCGACGCCTCGCGGATCGACATCACCAGCGGCACCGCCCCCAGGAACGGCATGTCGAGTTCAGTTGCCGCCTTTTGGGCGCCACCCGACCCAAAAATATCGTAGCGGTTGCCGGTATCGGGGGCGATGAAATAGCTCATATTCTCGACCAGCCCCAGCAACGGCACACTAAGCCGCCGCAGCATGTCGATGGCCTTGCGCGCGTCGATCAGCGCCAGGTCCTGGGGCGTCGAAACGATCACTACGCCATCCACTTCCGCCTGCTGGAACAGCGAGATGTGGATGTCGCCCGTCCCGGGCGGCAAGTCGACCACGAGGATATCGAGCTCGCCCCAGTCCGTTTCGCGGAGCAATTGCCGCAAGGCCGAGGTGGCCATCGGCCCGCGCCAGACCACCGCCTGCCCCGGATTGAGCATGGAGCCGATCGACATGGCCTTGAGCCCGAAGGCATCATGCGGCGAGAAAATTCCGTCCTCTCGCACCGCCGGCTTGCCCTCCAGATGCAGGAGCTTGGGAATGGATGGGCCATAAAGATCGGCATCGAGGATGCCGACACGCAGCCCGTCCGCCTGCAATGCCAGCGCCAGGTTGACCGCCGTGGTCGATTTGCCCACCCCGCCCTTGCCCGAACCAACGGCAATGATGCGCTTGACGCCAGGCACAGCCTGCTTTGGTGCAGGACCCGGCCGGCCCTGTGCCGCGGCCTGCCCGGTGGCTGGCGCCTTGTCCGAGGTCAGCGAAACCATGATCTTGCGCGTCGGCGCCACCGCTTGGGCGGCGCGCTGCGCCGCCTCGCGCACCGGCCCGAAGGCCGCTTCCATGCCCGGCTGCACCGCAATGGCAAAGGCCACGGCGCTGGGCGTCACGATGATTTCCGAGAGGCCGGCATAACCCGCCAGCGTGTCGCCGCCGGGGATCTCGACGGCGTCCAAGGCGGCTTTCACCGCAGCAGCAAGTTCGGTATCGGCCATGTCAGGCTTTCACGAATGAGGCAGGCGCCGCACCTGCCCTATAGCTGCGGCCGGCCCATGAGCTGACCGCGGCAATTGTCTCGAACAAGAAGCGGGCCCCGGATGATCCGGAGCCCAAGCATAGTTAGAGGATCGACTGGCCGGTGCCGGCCCAATCCTTAAGGAAGCTGTCGATGCCCGACTTGGTCAGCGGGTGATCGGCCAGCTTGCGGATCACGGCAGGCGGGATCGTCGCGACGTCAGCACCGATCAGCGCGACCTGGGTCACGTGATTGGGCGTACGGATCGAAGCGGCCAGGATCTGGGTGTCGAACTGGTAGTTGTCGTAGATCGTGCGGATATTCTCGATCAGCTCGACGCCATCGAGATTGAGGTCATCGAGGCGCCCGAGGAAGGGCGAGATATAGGTCGCGCCGGCCTTGGCTGCGAGCAGGGCCTGGTTGGCCGAAAAGCACAGGGTCACATTGGTCTTGATGCCCTTTTCCGCGAAGTGCTTGGTGGCCTTGAGGCCATTGAGCGTCAGCGGCAGCTTGACCACGATGTTCTGCGCGATCTTGGCAAGGTGCTCGCCTTCGGCAACCATGCCTTCATATTCGAGCGAGGCGACTTCAGCTGAAACCGGGCCGGGGGTGATCGCCGCGATTTCCTTGATCACTTCCTTGAAGTCGCGACCGGACTTGGCAATCAGCGAGGGGTTGGTGGTCACGCCGTCAACCAGGCCGGCTTCATGCAGTTCACGGATGTCATTGATGTCCGCGGTGTCGACGAAAAACTTCATCGTTTCCTCCTAGAGTCTGGGTTGCCGGCGCGTCAGGGTGACGGGCGCCGCTTTATTTCGTTCCCGCAAGCAGGGCATGGGCGAGATCGTCAACGCGGTCCTCGGGAATGCCCGCGACATTGATGCGGCTGTCCCCTATCATATAGACACCCCGGGCCGCTTTTACATGCTCGACAGTGGCATTATCGAGCCCGAGCAGCGAAAACATGCCGCGGTGGCGGGCGATAAAATCGAAGTCTTCCGAATTGCTCTTCTGGCGGATGGCGTCGGCCAACTTCTCGCGCAGCCGGATCATGCGGGCGCGCATCTCGTTGAGCTCGGTTTCCCATTCCGCGCGCAGCTGCGCATCCTCGAGGATGGTGCGGATGATCTCGGCGCCATGATCGGGCGGCTGGGAATAAGCGCCACGGATGATGTTGAGCAGCTGGGAATTGGCGATATCGGCGTGTGCGGCATCACGGGCCACAAGGATCGCCGCGCCGATGCGCTCGCGATAAAGGCCAAAGTTCTTGGAGCCGGAAAATGCGACGAGGGCCTCGGGCACTGCTGCCAGCACCTTGCGGGTGCCATAGGCGTCTTCAGCAAGGCCATCGCCAAAGCCGAGATAGGCGAGATCGATAAAGGGCAATGCGCCAGTGCGGGCAAGGCTCGCGGCCACCGCGTCCCACTGCTCGTTGGAAAGGTTGGCGCCGGTCGGGTTGTGGCAGCAGCCATGCAGCAGCACGATATCCTGCGGCCCCAGGCCATCAAGCGTGGCCAGCATGGCATCGAACTTCACGCCGCGCGTCTGCGTATCGAAATAGGGGTACTTCTTGACCGTCAGCCCGGCATTTTCGGCGATGGGGTTGTGGTTGGGCCAGGTCGGGTCCGAGCCCCACACGGTGGCACCCGGACGGGCCCGGTTGATCAGCTGCATCAGCACCCAGAGCGAGCCGGTGCCGCCGGGAGCCTGCGCGATGCGCACGCGCGAGCGTTCCACCGCATCACCCAACGCCAGGTCCAGCACCGCGGCGCCAAAGCCCTTGTTGCCGGCAATGCCGAGATAGGTTTTGGTGGTGCCTGCCGCCAGAATGCGCTCTTCGGCTTTGCGCACCGCGGACATGATCGGGGTGGTACCGGTTTCGTCCTTGTAGACGCCGACGCCGAGGTCGATCTTGTCAGTGCGCGGATCGGCGGCATACTCGCCCATCAGCGCCAAAATCTTGTCGCCAGGGGCCTTGGAAAGGGTCTCGAACATTGCGGGGCTGGGTTCCGTTGGGAGGCGCGGCCTTTATAGAAGCCGGGATGGGATTTGCAACCGTCAGCGCTTGACGCCGAGACGGTCGAGTTCGGCGATGAGCGCGGGCACGATCGTGAAGAGATCGCCCACCAGCACCGCATCGGCCATTTTGGACAGCGGCGCTTCGGGATCGCTGTTGATGGCGATGATGCGCTTGGCGCCCTGAATGCCCGCCAGGTGCTGCAAGGCCCCCGAAATGCCGACGGCAATATAAAGGTCCGGCGCGATGATCTTGCCGGTTTGCCCCACCTGCCAGTCATTAGGTGCGTAGCCTGCATCCACCGCCGCGCGCGTCGCGCCAACGGCAGCGCCCAGCGTTATGGCGAGCTGCTCGATGAGCTTGAAGCCTTCGGCCGAACCCACCGACACGCCGCCGCCCACCACGATCTGCGCCGTGGAAAGGTCGGGTGAGTCGCTTTCGGTGCGGTGTGCCGCAATGATCCGCGCCGCCGACGCCACCGGCGCGTGTGGCAGCGGCTCGATCGGGGCGGCGTCCCCGAACCCGGCCGGACGGAATGCGGAAGCGCGCAGCGTCAAAAGGTTCTGCTTCTGGTCGGACACCACCGTTTGAAGCGCGTTGCCGGCATAGATGGGCCGCACAAAGCGGTTGGGCGCCTGGATGGACACCACATCGGTGATCGGCATCAGGTCGAGCTTGGCCGCAAGGCGCGGCATCAGGTCCCGGCCAGCGGCCGCGGCGGCGGCGACAATATAGGTGTATTGTGGCGCCAGGCCCGCCAGCAACGGGACGATGCTGTCGGGCAGGCCCGCTGCCAGATCGGCGCCCTGCCCCACCAGCACGCGATTGACGCCAAGAAGGCGCGCGCCATCCAGCGCCACCTGGTCCACCCCTTCGCCCAAAACCAGCAGGTCCACCGCACCCAACTCGCACACTGCCCCAACGAGACGCGCCGTAGCGGGTGAGAGCAGTCCGAGATCATGCTCGGCCAGAACCAGAACGGGCATCACAGCGCCTCCAGATCGGCAACGTCATCGGCAATGAGCCGGGCGAGGTCGGCAACATTGCCCACGGTCTTGCCAGCAGCGCGATCAGGCGGGGGCGACACGCTGTCAACGCGCAGGCGCGGCGTCACGTCGACGCCGAAGTCTTCCACAGGGCGCACCGCCAGCGGCTTGCTGCGCGCCTTCATCACCATGGGCAGCGCCGCATTGCGCGGCGTATTGAGGCGCAGATCGGCCGTCACTACTGCCGGCAGCGGCAGCGCCACGGTTTCACGGCCCCAGTCCACTTCACGCGTCACTTCAAGTCCGTCGCCAGTCGGGTTGATGGCCGAAGCGAAAGTGGCCTGCGGCCAGTCCAGCAGGGCCGCCAGCATCTGCCCGACATGATTGCTGTCGTCATCCACTGCCTGCTTGCCCAGCAGCACGAGATCGGGTTGCTCTTCGGCCACGACCTTGGCCAGCAATTTGGCGATGGCGAGGGTTTCGAGCTCGGCATCGGTCTGGATCAGCACGCCGCGATGGGCGCCCATGGCGAGGGCGGTCAGGATCACGTCGGTCGCGGGCTTGGGACCGATCGAGACCACAACGATTTCGCTATCTGCCACCTTCTCCGCCAGTTGCACTGCCGCTTCCACCGCGTGCTTGCAAAAGGGGTTCATCGACATGCGCACGCCAGCGGTTTCCACGCCCGATCCATCGGGGCGGACGCGAATACGAACATTGTGATCAACAACACGCTTTACGGCGACAAGGATCTTCATGGCGGCAGGAGGCTCCGGAACACGGGGCATGGTTTGGCAAATCTGGGCGAGCGGAACAAGGCGGCGGGCGGAAATAACGGCCCAAGCTGGCACACGATGTTAAAAAACGCTGCCGTTTGCCGGCACGGACCGACGCCGCGAGGTTGACGCGGAGAGTTATGGCAGCGACACTGACCCAGAACAATTTTCTGGTTTTTCATGCCCGTAATCAATCGCATTGCCGAGTTTCACGACGAGATCGCTGGCTGGCGTCAGGACCTGCATCGCAATCCCGAGATCCTGTTTGAGGTGCATCGCACGGCGGGCAAGGTCGAGGAACTCCTGCGCGCTTTTGGATGCGACGAGGTCGTGACCGGGCTGGGGCGGACCGGCGTTGTCGGCATCATCAATGGCAAGAGCAATACAAGCGGGCGCACCCTGGGCCTGCGCGCGGATATGGATGCCCTGCCGATCGCCGAACGCACGGGCAAGCCTTACGCCAGTGCGGTGCCGGGCAGCATGCATGCCTGCGGCCATGATGGTCACACAGCCATGCTGCTGGGCGCAGCCAAGTATCTCGCCGAAACCCGCAACTTCGATGGGCGAGTCGCCCTCATCTTCCAGCCGGCCGAAGAAGGCGGCGCCGGCGGGCGCGAAATGGTCGAGGACGGCGTTCTCGAGCGCTTCGGCATCAACGAAGTTTACGGCATGCACAACTGGCCGGGCATCCCGGCTGGCCATTTCGGCATTCGCGTAGGCGGCATCATGGCGGCGACGGATCGGTTCGTGATCGATATCGAGGGCCGGGGCGGCCATGCCGCGCGCCCGCAATCCACGGTCGATCCCGTGATCATCGCCGCCCAACTCATCACCGCGTTGCAGACCGTAGTGTCGCGCAATGTGGACCCGCTCGGTAGTGCTGTGTTGTCGGTCACGGTGCTGGAAGCCGGTGACGCCGACAATGTCATCCCGCGTACCGCACGCCTTAAAGGCACCGTGCGCACGCTCGATGCCGGGGTGCAGGACTTCATCGAAGCCCGTCTGCAGCAGTTCGTGCCCCAATTTGCCGCAAGCTTTGGCGGGTCGGCCGAGGTCAACTATATGCGCGGCTATCCGGTAACGGTGAACAGCCCCGCCGAAACCGCCTTCGCCGCCGGCATTGCCGAGGAGGTTTCCGGCGCCGAGCGCGTCGACAAGGACGTGCCCCCCTCCATGGGCGGGGAAGACTTCTCATTCATGCTCGAGCAGCGGCCCGGCGCCTATATCTTTCTTGGCAATGGCGACAGTTCCGAGTTGCACACGGACACGTACGATTTCAACGATGCCATCATTCCGGTGGGGACAAGTTATTGGGTAAAGCTGGCGGAACGAGCCCTGCCGATCCGCTAGAGCTCTGGTGGCGGCCCCGCATCCTGGGGCTGACCCTCCTGACCCTTACCCTGTCCGCCTTAGGCGGCTTGGGGGCGACCGCGCTGGGCCTGCCCGGCGGCTGGATCATGGGCGGCTCATTGGCGGTGACTGTCGCGGCGATGATCGGCCTGCCCGTGCGCATGCCCGTCCGCTTGCGCGACATCGCCTTTGTGCTGATCGGCATGTCGATGGGCACAACCGTGGCCAGCGACAGCCTGTCGCTGCTCGCCAGCTGGCCGATCAGCCTTACGGGCCTCGTGCTCGAAATGGTGCTGATCATCGCGCTCACCGGCTGGATGCTGGTGCGCGTGTTCAAACTCGATCCGGGCACGGCGTATCTCGGTTCCATTCCCGGGCATCTGTCCTTCATCATGGGGATCGCTTCGGCCGGCGTCGGCGACGCCCGCCAGATCGTCATCATCCAGGTCATCCGGCTGCTGATGCTGACGATCTGTGTGCCGATCGGCGCCATGTTCCTGCCGGTGGAGCATTTTGGCAGCGCTGCCCCGACAACAACCCTGAGCTGGGGCGAGCTGCTGGCCCTCGCCGCCGCTTGCGTGGCGTTGGGGCTCGTCTTCATGCGCCTCGGCGTTCCCGCAGCCATGGTCATGGGGCCGATGGCCCTGGCGACTGCGGCCAAGCTTGGCGGGCTTTATAGCGGCGCCATGCCTGAGCCGCTGGTGATCATCGCTTTTGTGCTGACAGGGGCGCTGATCGGCTCGCGCTTTGCGGGCATCACCCGGCAAGAGTTCATGCAGGCCGCCCTTGGCGGGCTGATCGCCACGGCGATGACCGTCGGCATCGTCACCGTCGTCTCTTTCGGAGTGAGCCGGCTGGTGGACATGCCCTTCGGGCAGATCTGGATCGGCCTGTCGCCGGGCGCGCTCGAAGGTATGGGGGCTCTGGGTGTGGCGCTCAGCTTCGACGCCGCCTTTATCGCGGCCCACCACATGATCCGCCTGCTGCTGCTGAGCTTTGTCATCCCGCTGCTCGTCGTGCTGATCCGGCGGCGCCAGGGGCTCAGCGAGGGAGCGGCGACAGCAGCAACGCTGCCGCCGGCTCAGGGCTAGATCAAACGACGGCGCTCAGCAGCGGCTCGCCGGCAAAATGGGCATCGAGGTTGGCCACCAGCAGCGCGCCCATCGCATCGCGCGTCTGATGAGTGGCACTGCCCTGATGGGGCGAGAGCACGACATTTTCGAGCTTCAGCAGCGCCTCGGGCACCTCAGGTTCGTTCTCGAACACATCCAGCGCTGCACCGCCCAGCTTGCCGTTCGACAGCAGCTCGATCATGGCGGGCTCATCGATGAGGGGGCCGCGCGCGACATTGACCAGCATGCCCTTGGGGCCTAGCGCTTCGAGCACTTCGCGCGACACGATCCGGTTGGTGCCTTTGCCGCCCGGCGCGATGATCACCAGCCAGTCAATATCGCGGGCCATCTCCAGCAGGTCGGGATAGAACACATAGGGCTCTTTCTCCTGCCGCTTGCGGCCGTGATAAACCACCCGCATCTTCATCGCCTGCGCCCGGGTGGCGATCTCCTTGCCGATTCGCCCCAGCCCCAGAATACCGACGGTCTTGCCGGTCAGTTCGGTGAACAGGCCCATATTGCCCGCCGGCCATTTTCCCGCCCGCACGAACTGGTCAGCCTGCGGAATGCGGCGGGCCAGCGCAATCATCATGCCGATGGTGAGTTCGGCCACGGCATCATTGAGCACATCGGGCGTATTGGTCACCCGCACCCCAGCCGCCTTGGCTGCCGCAAGATCGATATTGTCGGTGCCAACACCGAAGCCGGCGATGATTTCCAGATTGGGCAATTTGGCGATGAGGTCGGCATTTACATCGCTGCCGGCGTGGGCCCGAATGCGGGGTCCAACCTCGTTCAGAAAGCGTTCAGGTTCCTGAACTTCGTGCAGTTTATGCACGGTAAACCGTTCAGCAAGAGCCGCTTCGCAGCTGGCCAGCAGCTTCTTGGTTTGCAGAATTTCGATGGTCATGGTCTCGCCCCCCGCTCTTAACCCAGGTGAGAAATAGACAAAGGTTCCCGCCGAGTCGACCAGATTTGGCGAAAATGGCCCCTTGCTCCCGCTGGACGGCGCGTCACAAATATGTAGCAATGTGAATAGGATGGGACCAAGCCCTTTACCCTCGGAGCGAGATGGCCGACACAGCGCCGTTTGACGAAATGAACAATGCGGACGGATCGATCCGCGAACCCTATCGCGTTCTCGCCGAGTGGCTGGCCGAGCAACCCGAACGAGCCCTGCCCCTGATGCAGTCGGACGCCGAAGCGATCTTCCGCAAGCTCGGCATCACCTTCGCCGTCTATGGTTCGAGTGAGGGCACGGAAAAGCTCATCCCCTTTGACGTTATTCCTCGCATCATCTCGGCGGCCGAATGGCGCCGGCTGAGCAAGGGAATAGAGCAACGGGTACGAGCACTTAACGCATTTCTTTACGACATCTATCATCGTCAGGAGATCATCAAGGCGGGCCGGGTACCGGAGCACCTGATCCTCCAGAACGCCGCCTTTTGCCCCGAAATGATGGGGCTCGAGCCGGCGCAGGGCGTTTACGCCCACATTATCGGCGTCGATATCGTGCGGGTCGGTCCCAATGATTTCTATGTGCTCGAGGACAATCTACGGACGCCTTCCGGGGTGAGCTATATGCTCGAGGACCGCGAGGCCATGATGCAACTGGCTCCGGACCTCTTCCATCGCTACAAGGTCGCGCCGGTGGAAACCTATCCCGAAAACCTGCGCCGCACGCTCGAAAGCGTGGCGCCTGCAGGGGCCGGCAGTTCGCCCAATATCGTAGTGCTCACGCCGGGCATCTATAACTCGGCCTATTTCGAGCACTCGTTCCTGGCGGACCAGATGGGCGCCCAACTGTGCGAGGGGCCGGACCTGTTTGTCGATGGCGGCAGGGTCTATATGCGCACCACGACGGGCCCGACGCGGGTAGACGTGATTTATCGGCGCATCGACGATGATTACGTAGACCCGCTAACCTTCCGTCCGGACTCGATGCTGGGTGTTCCCGGCCTCTTCAACGCCTATCGCGCGGGTAACGTAACGCTGGTCAACGCGCCCGGCACCGGCATCGCCGACGACAAAGCCGTCTACACCTATGTACCTGACATCATTGAGTTCTATCTGGGCGAAAAGTCCCTGCTGAACAATGTCCCGACCTACAACTGTACCGATCGCGAGCAGCGGGAATGGGTGCTGGCCAATATAGGCGAACTCGTGGTCAAGGAAGTGCATGGCTCGGGCGGCTACGGCATGCTGGTTGGCCCGACCTCTACCAAGGCACAACAGGAGGAGTTCAAGGCCAAGATCCTGGCTAGACCGGACAATTACATCGTCCAACCCACGCTCGCCCTCTCCACCTGCCCCACTTACGTCAACAATGGCGTGGCGCCGCGCCATGTGGATTTGCGGCCCTATGTTCTGGTGGGTGACAAGGTGCGGATCACACCGGGCGGCTTGACTCGCGTGGCGCTCAAGGAGGGATCGCTCGTCGTCAATTCGAGCCAGGGTGGCGGCACCAAGGACACCTGGGTGCTGGAGGACTGATGCCATGACCATGCTGGGGCGCACAGCGCAAAACCTCTTCTGGATGAGTCGCTATGTGGAGCGGGCCGAGAACATCGCCCGCCTGCTGGAAGTTGGCTATCGCATGAGCCTTACCTCGCGGCGCGAAGGTGGCGCCAGCGAGCATCTGGTCTCGATGATGCAGGCCGCCGAAGTCGACGAAGCCTTCGCCGCCAAGCACGATCAGGCCGATGTCGACAGCGTCGCGCACTTCATGATGTTCGACCCGGACAACCCGTCATCCGTTCATTCATGTTTGCAAGCGGCCCGCACCAACGCCCGCTCCGTCCGCACCGCCATCACCAGCGACATGTGGCAGAGCTTGAACGCCGCCTGGCTCGAGTTCTCCCAGATCAAGCCCAGCGATGTGCGCGGCGCCAAGCTGCTCGGCCTCTTGCAGTGGGTCAAGCAACGCAGCCACGAATTCCGCGGCGCCATGCTGGGCACTATCTTGCGCGATGACGGTTTTGCGTTTTCGCAGGCGGGCAGTTTTGTCGAGCGGGCCGATAACACGGCGCGCATTCTCGACATGAAGTATTACGTGCTGCTGCCACGCGCGACGATGGTGGGGGGCGAGCTCGACATCCAGCAATGGACACTGATCCTGCGGGCGGCATCGGCGCACCGCTCGTATCAGCACTTCTATCGGGACCGCTTCAAGGCCCACAACATTGCCGACTATCTGATCCTGCGCCCTGAAATGCCGCGGTCACTGGTCTATTGCGCACGATCAATGTCGGACACGCTGGACACGCTGGCGGATGTCTACGGGCAACGCATGATCTGCCACGAAGCGGCTGAACAGCTCTGTGCCATGGTGGAGGACACAACCATGGACACGATCTTCGCTCACGGCTTGCACGAGTTCCTCAACGAATTCATCGGCCGCAACAATCATGTCACCGAGTGCATGTCGGTCAGCTACAATTTCTACTGACACCCGGGATCGCTCGGCACAAAAGGCTTCCAGATGCGCATCGCCATCCATCATCGCTTGAGCATTACACCCCCGCCCGGCACCGTGCATGCGCTGATGCAATTGCTGCTCACGCCGCAATCAGGCGTCGGGCAGAAGGTCGAGAGCTGGACTGTGGACATGCCGGGCCTCGACAGTGCGGCACGGTTTACCGACGCCTATGGGAACATCATGCATCTGGTTAACCAAAGCCGCCCGGAAGGCGAGATCGTGGTCACGGTGGACGGCGTGGTCGAGACCCTTGACAAGCATGGTGTTCTGGGGCGCGTGGGGGGAGAACCGGTCCCAGGTCTTTTCAAGCGCAAAACGTCGTCAACGCAGGGCAGCGAAGAAATCTTCGGTCGCTTCAAAGGCAGCATCAATAATCGACTGGAGGTGCTGCATGGCCTGATGGCGGCGGTGGGCGAAGCTCTTATTCCTCAAGAGGTGGAGGATGCGGCGGCTCCCCCGAACGGGGGCAGCGAGGCGGCCCAGTCCATGTCCGCGGCAGGCATGACGCAATCGATCGGGGGGGTGACGCAGTCGATGGGCGAGAGCCTGACCGAGGTGACTGAAAGTGAGGGAGCGTCAATCAAGTCATTGCCGCTGGCGAGCGAGTTTGCCCACCAATTTATCGGCGCGGCCCGAGCGCTCAACATCCCGGCGCGCTATGTCACCGGTTATCTTGCGGATGACGAGGGCGGAAGCACTGCGCTGCACGCCTGGGCGGAAGCTTTTGACGATCGGCTTGGCTGGATCGGCTTCGATCCCATGCTGCAACTTTGCCCCACTGAACAGCATGTGCGACTGGCTGCGGGGTTGGATGCCCACACGACCCAGCCCTTACGGGCAGTGCCACTGGGCGATGGCGTGCGGGTACTGGGCTTCTCGGTAGCGCCCGCCACCTAGGCCAGCGCTAAGGACCGAGGATCAACAACCAGGCCGAAATGGAAGCCGCCGAGGCAAGTGTTGCGATCAAAATCGTGTTCGCCGCGACGCTGGTGCCGCGATTGTAGTAGGTCGCGAACACGTAAACATTAACGCCGGGCGGCATAGCGGCCAGGAGAATGCCATATCGGGCAATCTCCATATCAACCCGCATCACCCAGACCATAAGCACATAGGCGATGGCGGGGTGCAGGACGAGCTTGATCAGCGAAGCCACGACGGCCTGCTTCCAATTGTCGGACAAGCGGTACTCGTTCAGGGCGCCGCCGATGCCGAACAAGGCGGCGGGCACCACCGCCTGGCTCATCATCAAGAAGAATGCATCGGCCGGTTCGATCAGTTGCAGCCCAGCAAAAGATCCGATCATCCCGCCGGCGATCCCCCAAATCAGTGGGTTGGAGAGGACCCGCTTGGCCGCTAGCAGCAGCGTTCTACCCAAGGAGCGACCATCCCGCTTGACCAGTTCCATGGTCACCATGCCGATGCTCAGCAAAATGGCACCGTGCAGGCCGATGATGGAGAGCGTGACCGGCAGCGAGTCCAGACCGTAAGCGCGCTGCATGATGGGGAGCCCCACCAAGACTGTATTGGTGAAGGTGCCGGAAAAGCCAACCGAGACGCTTTCGCCGGGTGTGTTCACAAAAAATCTTCGAGCGATGAATATGCCGACCACAAAGCAGATCAGTGCGCCCAGGTAAAACGGGCCGATAATCGCAAGGTTGAAGGCGGAACGAAAATCGCTGGTGAGAATGGAGTGGAATAGCAGGCAAGGGGTCGCAAAGTTGTTCACAAATGCGATCAGGCTTTTGATGCCTTCGGCAGGAAAAAGCCGGAAGCGCACGGCACAGTAGCCTAGCGCCATCAGCGCGAATATTGGCGCGATGACATTGAATATGGCGAGCATGGCCGGGCAACCTGGAAACTGGTCCCCTGCCCTAGACTGCCGTCGCGGTCGGGTCAATCCGAGGGAGTGAGACGGGCGGCTCCAAGACGCACATGAAGTTCATTTTCATGAGCGAACATAAGGCGTAGAAGCGGCGGGAATCTCCCGGGAGCCCAGCATGACCCAAACAGAGCAAGTCGATATTTTTGTGATCGGTGGAGGCGTTAACGGCACTTCCATTGCTCGTGATGCCGTCGGCCGCGGCTTTTCGGTGATGCTGGCCGAGATGAATGATCTAGCGTCCGGTACATCATCGGCCGCGACCAAGCTGGTCCATGGCGGGCTGCGTTATCTGGAGCACTATGAGTTTCGCCTCGTTGCCGAAGCCTTGGCCGAACGCGAAGTCCTTTGGGCGGCCGCACCGCACATCATCTGGCCGCTCCGGTTCGTCTTGCCTCACCACAAGGGGCTGAGGCCTAAGGTGGTGCTGCGCGCGGGTCTGGCGATGTATGACTATATGGGCGGACGGCGCCTGCTTCCCCCGACCAAGACGCTGGACCTTAGCAAGGATGAAGCCGGCAAGCCGCTCAAGCCGGGCTTCAAGACGGGCTTTGAGTATTCGGACTGCTGGGTGGACGACGCCCGTTTTGTCGTTCTCAACGCTCGGGACGCTGCGAACAAGGGTGCGACGGTCTACACCCGCACCAAGGTCACCAGCGCGCGCCGGGATAACGGGGGCTGGACGCTGACGCTGTCGGGGCCGGATGGCGAGCAGACTGTGCACGCCAAGTTCGTGGTCAATGCCGCTGGTCCCTGGGTGGACGAAGTGGTCGGCAATACGATGGGCAACAACGGCGCTCACAATGTGCGCCTTGTGAAGGGCAGCCACATCGTGGTGCGCAAGCTGTTCGACCATGATCGTTGCTACATCTTCCAGAACGCCGACGGGCGCATCATTTTTGCCATTCCCTACGAGCAGGATTTCACTCTGATCGGCACCACCGACCAGGACTACACGGGCGATCCCAAGGACGTCGCTATTTCTGATAGCGAGATCGACTATCTCTGCCGGGCGGCCAGCGAGTACTTCGCGCTGCCTGTCCTTAAAGCCGATATCGTCTGGACCTATTCCGGGGTACGCCCATTGTTCGACGACGGCGCCACCGCCGCCCAGGAAGCCACCCGGGATTACGTCCTCAAGCTCGATGGCGATCTGGCCAGCGGAGCGGCCTTGCACGTCTTTGGGGGCAAACTCACGACGTCCCGGCGCTTGGCCGAGTCCGCCATGGAAAAGATCGAAAGCGTGCTGGGCCAACGCGGCCCACGTTGGACCAAGGAGTCCAAACTGCCGGGCGGTGAGTTCGAGCCGCTGCAGTTTGAATCGGAAGTGCGGCGCCTGGCTATGGACTATAGCCGCCTGCCCGCCACCATGATCCGGCGGCTGATGCGCCTTTACGGAACCAAGGCGCGGGTAATCCTTGGGGACAACAAGGAACTGCACGAACTGGGGGCTCACTTCGGCGCTGACCTTTACCAAAGCGAGGTGGATTATCTGATTGCCAATGAATGGGCTGTGAGTTCCGCCGATATCTTGTGGCGCCGCACCAAGCTGGGGCTGCATACCGGGGCTGAAGACAAGGCGCGCCTGGACGCTTATCTGGCACAACGGCGCTAAGGGGGAGAACGGAATGACTGAGGGTTTTGTGCTGGCGATTGACCAGGGCACCACATCGAGCCGAGCCATCGTTTTTGATGCCAGCTGCCAGGTGCGAGGGGTCGGTCAGCAGGAATTTGCGCAAATCTTCCCGCAGGATGGCTGGGTCGAACATGATCCGGAGGCCATTTGGGAAAGCGTCCTTGCCACAGCACAAACCGCCATTGCAGCGGCCGGAATTGAGCCGGCGGCGCTAGCTGGCATCGGCATCACCAACCAGCGAGAAACCGTGGTTTGCTGGGATCGCGATACCGGTAAGCCGATCGCCAATGCCATTGTCTGGCAAGACAGGCGCACAGCACCGGTTTGTGCGCAGCTGCGGCGGGACGGCGTCGAGGCGCTGGTAACCGAGCGAACCGGATTGCTGCTCGACCCATATTTCTCTGGAACCAAGATTAGGTGGCTGCTTGACCATGTGCCTGGCGCCCGTGACCGCGCCGAACGTGGCGAAGTGCTGTTCGGTACTGTTGATAGCTTTCTGATCTGGCGGCTAACGGGCGGCCGAGTGCATGCTACCGACGCTACCAATGCGGCCCGTACGCTACTGTTTGACATTGTCGCCAATCGCTGGGACCCCGAACTGCTGGAGTTGTTCGGGGTTCCCGCAGCGATGCTTCCCGAGGTCAAGGACTGCGCCGACGACTTCGGGAGCACCGATGCGGCGCTGTTTGGCGCGGCTGTGCCGATCCTTGGCGTTGCCGGCGACCAGCATGCCGCGACGATTGGCCAGGCCTGCTTCAAGCCTGGGATGCTGAAATCGACCTATGGCACTGGCTGCTTTGCGCTGCTCAATACTGGCACCGAACTGGTACGGTCGCATAACCGGTTGCTGTCCACCCTTGCCTATCGGCTGGACGGCAAGACCACCTATGCGCTGGAAGGGTCGATCTTTGTGGCCGGTGCAGCCGTGCAGTGGATCCGGGACGGGCTGAAGCTTGTGAACAAGGCGAGCGAAACTGGCCCCCTGGCGCAGTCGGCAGATCCCAACCAGCATGTTTACATGGTGCCCGCATTTGTGGGCTTGGGCGCACCTTGGTGGGATGCCGAGGCGCGCGGCGCCATTTATGGTCTGACCCGCAATACTGGCCCAGCCGAGATCGCGCGGGCAGCACTGGAAGCGGTATGCTACCAGACCCGCGATTTGCTTGATGCGATGCGCAAGGATTGGAAAAGCACTGGCGGGGAGACCGTGCTGCGCGTGGATGGCGGCATGGTCGCGTCTGATTGGACCATGCAGTTCCTGGCGGATGTGCTCGATGCGCCGGTTGATCGGCCAACGATCCTTGAAACCACTGCATTGGGCGCGGCTTGGCTCGCTGGCTCGCGCGCCGGGGCTTGGCCCGACATGGAAGCCTTTGCCGCTGGCTGGTTATGTGACCAGCGGTTCGAGCCCGCAATGGACCCCTCAACGAGGGAGAGCAAGCTCAGCGGTTGGGGCGCAGCAGTGCGGCGCACGCTTAGCACAGCGGCTTAGGCCTGCGCGACTAGACGAGCCAAGCCTCGAATGAGCCGCCGGCGATCATGGCCCAATACAGCCGGCCCTTGTCGGTGCGCGCCACAGCCAAGCCGAACTCAGTGAATTTCGGGCTGAGCAAGGTGGACCGGTGCCCAGGCGAATTCATCCATCCTTGGATGGCGCTTTCGAGATTGGGATGGCCGCCGGCAACGTTCTCGCCCACTGCGCCGAGATAGCCAGCCTGGGTTACACGTTCGCGCAAGGTAACGCCCAGATCGTGGCTGAGCTTGTTCTTGGCTGCCATTAGCTGGGCTTGCGAACGGGCTGCCGTTTCAAGCCGCTGATTATAGCTCCAGGGCGGCGCGCCATTGGTTTTGCGCACCGCGTTGATGGCGGCAAGGATTTGATCGTCAGACAAGGTTTCGGGAGTGGTACCACCGCTGGCGGGAACAATTGGCGCGGTGGTGGCGCAGGCCGAAAGCAGCGCCGCGCCCGCAAGCACCAGCGCGCTGCGGCGGGTCAGGTTAGCCATGAAGAAAACCCTTGAAGTCACGCCTGATCATAGGCGCTGAGTAGATTAGGAAGGCAGGCGAGTTGGATCGTGATGGGCTTGCCATCCGCGAGGTTCACGGACGCCGACAAAGCTGCATGGGCCGCGGCCCAGCCCAAAACCCGTTTGCGGGGAAGATCGAGTCGCGCCTCGAAGGTGTCCAGCAATGCCGAAATGCGGCGCGGGTCGGCAACCAGCGCTTCGGCGCCGGAGGGGCTAACGAATGCGGGTGCTACTTCGTAAGCCGGATCACCGAAGAGGCCCACCGGATCGATGGCGAGCCATCCGCGCTCCGACGAGATGATGTTGTCGTAGTGCAGATCGCCGTGTAGCGGGAGTTGTGCACTGGGTTTGTCGAACAGCTTGAGCGCGATGCCGCTGGCACGGGCGTAGAGATCCCGGGCAGTGTGCGGCCAGACCCGCACATCGGTATCGAATAGCATCTGAAAGCGTTCGCGTAGCGAAAGTAAGTCCGGGGGAGACTGCGGACGCGGCCGATGAAGACTGGCGATCACGGTCGCAAGCGCGACAGTCGCCTCTTCGTCGTGGCCGCGACGAACAGCGTCCCCGAGCGGAATGCCGTCCAGCCATTCCATGAACAGTGTGTCGCCATGCGAGTCAAACACGGTCGCGGCGCCCTCCCCGCCATACCAGGCCATCAGCGCCGCTCCGCGGCGCTCCGCATCTGGGGGCGCCGCCTTCAGGATCTTGAGCACCGCAAAGTTGCGTCCATTCTGATCAACGCGAAAAATCCAGCTGGTTGCCGTGTCGGCAAGCGGCTGCGAGCGGGTCAGGGACCAGCGGATCATGGCGCGGCTGAGCGCTGTTTCGACGGGCGACTGATTCATCATGGACGCATTAGAGCAGAACAATGGTCGTGATTCGACCTCCCAGCGCTCTTTACGCCAAAACTTGATAAGCGCCCACCCGAAGCGACCATCAGTTCAGGCGATAAGCATCCTTAGCTGCAGTGTAGCTCAAATGCTTGGCCAAGTTCTGCGCGGTCGCGGCCGAGAGCCGGTGCTCGCCCACCCAACGCCCAAGGAAGCCGCTGACTTCACGGCGCCAGACATCATGCCGGGCGGGGATCGAGAGCAGCGCACGCGTATCGTCATTGAAGCCGGCGAGATTGTAGAAGCCGGCCGTCTCCACCACCTGGTCAAGATAACGCCGGATACCCTGCGGGCTGTCGTGGAACCACCACGGCGGGCCGATCATCAGGCTGGGCCAATAGCCAGCCATGGGCGCCAGCTCCCGAGCATAGGTGGTTTCATCGAGTACGAACATGATGATGCGTAAGTTCGGCTCATTGCCGCAGCGGCCCAGGAGCGCCCGCATACCGGTGACATAGTCGGTCGTGCCAGGAATGTCGGCGCCAAGATCGGTGCCACGCTCGGCCATCAGCAACGGATCGGTGTTGCGGCGGGATCCGGCATGGATCTGCATGACCATGCCGTCTTCCACCGACAACAGCGCCATTTCCGTAAGCATCTGGGCCCGAAAGAGTTCAGCATCGGCAGCATCGTGTCGTCCAGCCAAGACCTTGTCGAGCAAGGCCTGCTTTTCGACTAGGGGAAGGTCAGTGGTGTTGGCAGTGGGAACACCATGATCGGTCGCAACGGCGCCGAAGCGCCGGAAGAACTCTCGCCGGCTCCGGTGGGCATTGATGAGACCGCCCCAGGTCGGAATATTTTCTCCCGTGACCTCCCCCAGACGCTGAAGATTGTCCGCGATGGCGGGGCGGCTGGCGTCGGTAACATCATCAGGGCGATAGGTGGTACGCACCCGCCCGATCAATCCCCGGTCAGCCAAACGGGCATGGTGCTGGAGGGGATCGAGGGCGAATTCGGTGGTCGCAATGGTCTCTACGTTGGCACGATCGAGAATCGCCAGCGGCAGCAAATCGGGATCACCCAAGCGTTTGTCGATCAGGTCATAAATCGCATCAGCAGTGTCTGGCCCCAACTCTTCGTTGATGCCAAAGGTGAGCTGGAGCGAGTGATCGACCCAGGTCTTGGATGGAGTACCCGCGAACAAATGGTAGTTCGCGGCGAAGAGGCGCCAGGCATCTCGCCCGGCCGCAACTGGCTTTCCGTCCTTGCGGGGCACGCCGAGATCGTCATAGCTCAGCCCACGGCTGCGCAGCATGCGCAACACGTAATGGTCTGGGGTGAGAAACAGCGCCGCGGGGTCCGAAAACCGATCATTGGCCGCAAACCAGGACGGGTCCGTGTGCCCATGGGGGCAGATCAGCGGCAAATCTTTGACAGCAGCATAAAGGTCCCGTGCGACGGACCGTGCTGGTTCGGCCAAAGGGAAAAAGCGATCGGGATGAAGGTGCGGGGCATTGGTCATGATCAGGTTTTGCCATGATCCGGACCCAAGATCAACGACTACCATACAAGATCGGCCAGTGAGCGGATTAGATTAAAATTAACGGCGTTCCGGAAAGGCTTTTCCCCCTGCCGCCATGCTGGACTACGCTTGCGACGTGGGCGAAACGACTAAACAAAGGCCGCCCCGAGCTACTGGCGACTGCCACGCATTGTCTCAAGGGGTAAGCGATGACACAGGTTGAATTGCAGGGAACTGGCCACGACGTCCACGCATCCACCTCAGCTATTCGCCGGCTGCCCCGGGCTCATGCGATGGTCCTCGCTGCCGGGATGGCGGCCTTCGGTATAGTAGCCGTTGCGGCCGCGATGACCATGACCCTGTGACAGCCCAAGCTCACGCGACCTCGCCAAGACTTTCGCGTTCTTGCGGCGTGGTTTTGCGGAAGTGCTCTTCAATTGCTTCGATGCCGATCTCATCCAAGCAGTGCCGGATCGGTGCCCATAGGGCCCATTTCGGCTTGACTGCCCTCATCGTCAGCCGATCATCCACCAGGTCGAAAGTGACGTTGGCAGCCTTGGCCAGCGCAAGAAACTGCGCCACTGCCACGGCGGTATCGCGCCGGTCATCACCGATCTGATCTACAGTATTGTGCAACGCTTGATCCATTGCCGTACTCCACACATCCGTGCAGAAGCAACGGAACTCTGCGCAATTCGATGCAATTGCAAGCGGAACGTGGTTTACGGTTCGTTACCGCGACAATTCTGTAGTTAATCCAAGAAGCCGGAGATGTGCGGCCGGTGATCCTTGACCGGCAGCAACGCGTCACTGTTCCGGCAATGGGCGCGAAAGAAAGCATACAAGAAACCACTTAGATGGCGTTTCCCATATGTCGAAGGTGCCAGGCGCATGGTTGGGGCGACGCTTTGGCGGTGGCCATAGCCGCCTCGTCGCGCTATGGGAGCGCACCGAACAATGGAGAGCAATGATGAGCGACGAAAATCAGGATATTGAGCTTTCCGAGCAGAGCTGCGAATTCACCCAGGACGGGATCACCGTTCAGGTCGGCATCTACCGCCTCAAGGACAGCAATGATGGCTGGACCCTGGAAGTGGTGGACGATGACGACAATTCGCTGATCTGGGAAGACACCTTCCCCACCGAGATGGACGCCTGGAACGAGTTCCAGCGTGCGCTTGAGGAAGAAGGCATTGCCCAGCTGATCGGCCCGCCCGACGAGGCCGTTCACTAAGCGAATGACCGCTGCGGCCATGACCTGCCAGTACGACCCAGACCCATACGCCGAGCTCGACTACCGGGCCGACGCCGATGAACTCTCGGAAGAGAGAAAGCCAACGCGCGTGCGTATGCATCCGAGGCGGGCCCTTAACGGTCCGCCCCGGCGGCACCATCGCTTATTGTAGCGGCGACCGTGCTTGCGGGGCTTTCCTCCGCGATAATATCGCGCAGTTTGAAGGCGTCGCGCAGCGCCGCGCCTGATGCGGTATTGTCAAAGATGCACCAGCCTGGACCACTCCCAGCCCTGAGCAGTGCGGCGAAAAGCTCAATGGCTGCATGGTCGTACTCTGAATAGTAGATTTTCGGCGAACCGTGCAGCCGCAGGTAGGTTGCGCCGTCGGCAAGCGCCGCCGCGCGCAAGCCTTCTTGCTGTGGATCGGCATAGACGCGGGCGATCTTGAATGCCTGCAGCAGTTCGGAAGCTTCCGCGTTGGCCCAGGTGGCGTGGCGGGGCTCCAGATAAACGGGCACCGGGCTGCGCGCCTGGAGGGCGGAGAAGAATGCCGATGCGGACTCGCGCTGAAATGCCAGCTTGGGCGGGAGTTGTACGAGGATGGCCGCGAGCTTGCTGCCGAGCGGAGCGATGTCGGCGAAGAACTCATCGAGGTCAGTTTCGGGGTCGATAAGTTGACTTTGGTGAGTGATGGTCTTGGGCAGCTTGACGGAGAACTTGAAGTTTTGCGGGACTGAATCGTGCCAGCGCTGCCAGGTGGATGGGCGGTGACGGCGGTGAAAGCTGGAGTTTACCTCGGTGGCGGAGAATACGGCGGCGTAGCGCTCCAGGGCGGTTCCTCCCCCCTGGAACTCGGAAAAGTCCCGATTTAGACTCCATCCTGCCGTACCGATGAACGCATTATGAACCACTGCAAAGCCTTTATGAATGGGCGAAAATCCAACTCCCATGGCGTCGAGCTGTTCCCGCCGGAACTGGCCAGTTGCATCACCTGCTGTGTCGAGGGAACGCATTTGATCGTGCGACGCTCTCAAGACGTTTGGACATCGGCGGCAAATGGGTAGATGAGAGAGACGATTGATGCGAAGGTGCGGGCAGACATGATCGAAACCGAAAGCCAGGTCACGACACCCGGCAGTGACCACTATCAGCTGCTGGTGAGCAGCATCGTGGACTATGCCATTTACATGCTGGATCGTAACGGCACGGTGGTGAGCTGGAATGCTGGCGCGCAGCGCTTCAAGGGCTACGAAGCTTCCGAGATCATCGGGCACCATTTCTCGAGATTTTATACCGAAGAAGACAAGGCAACGAATCTGCCCGCGCGAGCCCTGCGCACTGCCGCCGAAGAGGGCAAGTTCGAGCAGGAAGGGTGGCGCGTTCGCAAGGACGGCACCCGCATGTGGGCGCATGTGGTGATCGACCCCATCCGCAGCCCGACGGGTGAGCTGATCGGGTTTGCCAAAGTCACCCGGGATCTATCGGAGCGAAAAGCGGCGGAAACGGCCCTGCGCGAAAGCGAAGAACAGTTTCGCCTGCTGGTGCAAAGCGTCACGGACTATGCGCTGTACCAGCTCTCGCCGGAGGGCACGGTCAGCAGCTGGAATGCCGGGGCCCAGCGCATCAAGGGCTACAGCGCCGAGGAGATCATCGGCCAGCACTTCAGCCGCTTCTATACGCCCGAAGACCAGGAAATCGAGCTGCCCAGGATCGCGCTCGAAACCGCCACGCGCGAGGGGCGGTTCGAGAAGGAAGGCTGGCGCGTCCGCAAGGATGGCAGCCGCTTCTGGGCGCATGTGGTGATCGACCCGATCCGCAATCATGCCGGCAACATTGTCGGCTTTGCCAAGGTCACCCGCGACAATACCGAACGACGCGAAGCGCAACGGGCACTCGATGAGGCGCGCGAGGCGTTCTTTCAGTCGCAAAAGTCCGAAGCGCTGGGCCAGCTTACCGGCGGCGTGGCGCATGACTTCAATAATCTGCTGATGGTGATCCAGAGCAGCCTCGAGCTCGCGCAAAAGCGGCTGCCGGACGACCCCAAGCTGCGCCGCTTGATCGGCAATGCCTTGCAGGGGGCCCAGCGGGGTGCCTCGCTGACCCAGCGCATGCTGGCATTTGCCCGCAAGCAGGAACTCAATCCCGAGTCCGTCGACGTTCCCCAACTGGTGCGTGGTATTCTGGACCTGCTGGAGCGCTCGCTTGGTCCTTCCCTCGACCTCGTGACCGAATTTGCCGCGACCTTGCGACCGGCCCGTGCAGATGCCAACCAGCTCGAGCTGGCCATCCTCAACCTCGTGGTCAATGCGCGGGACGCGATGCCCGGCGGCGGCATTATCCGGATCTCGGCCAAATCGATCGATGTCGTCGGAGCCGGCAAGCCGATGCCGCCCGGCCGCTATGTGCGGATCACCGTGGAAGACAATGGCGAGGGCATGGATGCGGCGACATTGGCCCGCGCAACCGAGCCGTTCTTTACCACTAAAGGCGTGGGAAAAGGTACCGGGCTCGGCCTGTCCATGGTCAAGGGCATGGTCGAACAATCCGGCGGAAGGTTAGTGATCACCAGCGAAAAAGGCACGGGTACCACGGCGCAGATCTGGCTGCCCGAAGCTGCAGCAGAAACGACGCTCGACACCGCCACTGCCGATGAACAGCAATCACACCCGACCGAGCCGGCCAAAAAACCCGTGGTGCTGGTGGTAGACGATGATGCACTGGTGCTGGGCAATGTCGCAGACATGCTTGAGGACCTCGGCTATAGCCCGATCCTGGCGGGCTCGGGCGCCGAGGCGCTCAAGGTGCTGGCCACCGGTGAGCCGATCGACATGATGCTGACCGATTATGCCATGCCCAATATGACGGGCTTGCAACTGGTGAGGGAAGCCCGCTCGCGACGGCCTGACTTGCCGGTGGTTCTTGCCAGCGGCTTTGTGGACCTAGCCGGCGAGGAAAGCATCGAGCTGCCCCGGCTCGCCAAGCCGTTCCGTCAAACTGAACTGGCCAAGGCTGTGTCAGCGGTTATCGAGGCGAGCTGACGAAAGGCTGCCGGCGGGCGCGAAGCCCGCCAGCTGGTGAGCAAAGCGGCACTGAAGTGCTCCTGCCGCCCTCACCCGCGCCTAGAGCTGCGTGTCGACCCAGACTTCCACCGACATACCCGGCCGGAGCTGAGTGACCAGTTCGGGCTCGGCATCGAGCTCGATGCGCACCGGAATACGCTGGGCGATCTTGGTGAAGTTGCCCGTGGCGTTGTCGGGCTTGATGACGCTGAACTCCGAGCCGGTCGCCGGCGAGATTTCCGAAATATGGCCCTTGACCTGTTGGTGATTGAGCGCGTCGACGGAAAAGGTGACCTCCTGCCCGATATGGACGCTGGCGAGTTGCGTTTCCTTGAAATTGGCCACGACCCAACGATCGGGCGGGGTGACGGAGGTTAGCTGGCTGCCGGTGGACACATACTGGCCCACGCGCGCCGTCACTTCGCCGAGCACACCATCGACGGGCGCGGTGATGCTCGTATTGGCCAGATTGATCTTGGCCAGTTCCACCGCAGCTTCAGCCGAGTGAACCGCCCCCTGCAATGCCGGTACGCTGCCCTCGACCAGCGACAGGTTCTGTTCAGCCACGCTGATATTGGCCTGGGCCTGGGCGACGCTGGATTGCGCTTGCAGCAATGCGGCGCGGACCTGGTCGTTGCTCGATTGCGGCGACAGGCCCGAAGCCAACAATGACTCGCTGCGCGCGGCATCGGCCTGGGCGCGCTCAAGCGAGGCTTCGGCGGCTTCGAGCTGGGCGTTGGCATAGTCGAGGCTCGCCTGCTTGGATGCCCGGTTCTGCTCATAGTTGTCGAGGGCGTTGCGCTGCTGGGCCAGGGCCCCTTCGGCCTGCGCCAATTGCTGCTGATAGATGCGGTCATCGAGCTTGATCAGCAGATCGCCCTTCGTAACCTGCTGGTAGTCGCTGACCGGCACTTGCGTGACATAGCCGGCAAGCTGAGGCGCGATCATGGTCACCCGGCCACGCACAAAGGCATTGTTGGTGGACTGGATCGTGGAGGTGAAAGGCGGCAGCTGCCAGGCATAGAGCACGACGCCAACGCCGATGAGGCCGATCAGCAAGGCAGCCCAGGTGCCCTTGGATTTAAGCAGTTTGAGGAAAGGCATAGTCAATTCTCCAGGGAGGCAATCAGGCCGGGCTGGCGGCGCTGGCAGTTTTGGCGGCGTTTAGGGCGGCGAGCTTGGTGAGGCTCATGTGAATGACCAGCGCGGCAGTGGATGCCAGCGCCCCGTAGAAGACCACGAGGAAGAGGTCGTTATAGGCGAGCACCCAGGATTGCTGGGTAAGCGACTGGGTCAACAGGTTCAGCCCTTGCGTGCTGAGCTGGGTGGGATCGGTCAGGACGCGCGCATAAGCGCCGCCATAGGCCTGGATGCGCTGGGCCACGAGTGGATCAAGCAGGGTGATCCCTTGCGACAGCATGTTGGAATGAAACTGCTCGCGCAGGGCGACGAAGGTGGTGAAGATGGCGCTGCCCAACAAGCCACCCAGGCTTTGGGTGGTGAGAAACACGGCAAGGAACGACAGAATATATTGCGGGCCTCGCGCCAGCGCTTTCATGAAGCCATTGAGCATGGCTGGCGGCAGGAACAAGCCACCAGCGGCGCCAATCAGCGCCTGGCTGAGATAGAATTGCTCGGGCCGGCTGAGCGTGGTGCTGTGCGCATCCATCCAGCTGCCAGCCGCAATCAGGACCAGCGCCACGAGGTGGATGATCTCGGTGCGCTGCGGCTTGATCACTGCGCTAAGGACAGCGGTGGCAATGAAGGTCACAACGCCGATGACGCCAAAGAGCGGGATCAGTTGATCGTTCTGCAGATTAAGCACGGTGAAGAGGCCAAACACCCCCACCGACTGCTCTGACAGCAGCAGGCGGAACACGACGAGGGCCCCGGCAAAGATCAGCATGTCGCGACCCGTGAGCCAGCGCAGGTCGATAATCGGATTGCTGCGATGCAGCTCGACCATGCAGAACAGCACCATGGAGGCAATGCCGAGGGCCAGGAGTTCGCCGATCCAGGGGGTTTCGAACCACCAGAAGGCCCGACCCATGCCGAGCACGATGGCAAGGCAAGCAAAGCCGACCGTCATCAGCGGAAAGCTCAGGATATCGGCACGATCAAAGACCTTCATGCGCGGCGGGGCGGTCAAAGGCACGAGAAACACAATCGCGAGCGAGACCAGCGCCATGCCCACTTCAACGGCATAAAGGCCCACCCAATCGCCCATCTGCAGCAGATCGGGCGAGATGACCCGAGCCAAGGGCAAGGCAAGGGTTGAGCCGAGCATGCCAAAGCAGATGCCAATGCTCATCTTCTTTTGCGGGGGCAGCCATTCCAGCATGTAGTAAAAACCGAGCGTGCTGAGCGGGGCCGCGGCCACGCCCATGATGGCGCGCACGACAATGGCCGAGTGCAGATCATGGGCAAACAGGTGGGCGATGACCACCACCACATAGGCAGCGATCCCCAACTCGGCGAAGCGCCGCAGCCCGAACTGGGTGCGCGCCTTGAAGAGGAGAATAGTGCCCGCAAGATTGGTGGCGAAATAAGCGGCGGCGAGCCAGCCCATTTCGGTTTGGGTGGCGCCAAAGGATGCCTGCAGGCCCGGTAGATTGGCGGTGATGAGATTGAGCCCGAGCCCCTGCGTCAGCCCGAGGATCAGCGAACTCAGGATATAAACCAGGTTCATGATCGGCGATTTGGGCACGAAGGGCGGCATGGCGGGCATGCCCGAGGCCGGCGCCGCCGCTGGCGGCGCGCTTGGCTGCGCCTCCGGTTCAGCCTGGGTGTCCGTTGTTGCTGCGGACGCGAGGGCGGCCTGCTGTTCGGTCGGAGTCGAGTTCTCGGCGGCGCGATCCTCAACGGGATCAGCGACCGCTATTACCGTGCTGCGCGTGCTCATGAGGGGGCGTGCTCCCGATCCTTGGTGAGAGAACCGGCAATGTCCGACTTGACCCTTTGCAGCCCGTCGAGGAGCTGGAGCAGGACACGATTGGCGATCTCGGCTTCGGCGGGATCAAGCTGGGACATCAGATGATCATTGAGACAGGAAACGATAGCCGAGACCTTTTTGGCCACAGCACGGCCTTGCGGCGTCAAAACGATCATGCGGGCGCGGCGATCGTCGGGGCTGGGCACGCGATGGGTATAGCCAAGGCTCTCCAGCCCATCGAGGATGCGCACGGCGGTGGGATGCTCAACGCGCAAATGTTCGGTCACGGCGGCCTGGCTGACGCCTTCCGTGCTGGGCAGCAACAGCAGCAGAACGCGCGCGCGCGCCGTGGTCAGGTTGAGATCCTTGAGATGGACATCAAAGCCCACGCTCAGTTCCCGCCCAGCTTTGGCGACATTTCGAAGCAGTTCGGATGTCTCGGCCATGTTCGTGCTCACCTACAGTGTAGGGAGCTACATATGTGCTGCGGCGGGGGAGCGCCACAAGAGCGGACGCATAACAGACCTGCGTTTTTTCACAGGAACAATGCGTCCCAGACTCAAGTGTTGAGTCTGGTTGGGACGCTAGTGGTTCCGGCGGCAGGACTAAGCCGGGGCGTTTGGGCGCGTCACCATGCGGGCCTGGATGATCACGACGACGAGGAGGAAGGCGCCGCGGATAACCGATTGCCAATAGGCGGAAAGGGAAATCCAGCCCATACCGTTCTCGAAATTGAGCACATTGAAGAGGATGCCGAGCAGCAGCACGCCGGCCAAAGTGGTGCCGACGGAGCCGACGCCGCCGGTCAGCAGCGTGCCGCCGACCACGACCGAGGCGATGGCAAAGAGCTCCCAGCCGACGCCCTCGATGGGCTGGCCGGCGCCGAACTGGGCGGCAAGTATGACGCCGGCGAGGCCGGCCAGGCCCCCGCTTGCCAGATAGGTCAGGAACTTGATGGCATCGGTGCGCAGGCCCATGAGGCGCGAAGCTTCCTCATTGCCACCAATGGCGAGGACGGTGCGGCCGGTGCTGGTGAAGTTGAGGACAACCGAGCCGAGGAGATAGGCAACCCCGGCAATCACGGCGGGGATGGGCAGGATCCAGAGATTGCCCTGGCCCAGCGCGGTGAAGCCGCTTTCATAGGAAACGGAGACGGACTGGTTGTTGGCCAGCAGCAGCGCCGAGCCGCTGGCCGCGAGCATGGTCGCGAGAGTGGCGATGAAGGGCATGATGTTGGCGCGGGTGACGAGAAGGCCGTTGATGGCGCCGACGAGGAGACCGACGCCGATGCCGGCCGCGGCGCCGGGGAGGATGCCATAGGGGCTCGCAAGGGCCGCCGCGACGCTGCCGAGGGCGGCGGTGGAGCCGACGGAGAGATCAATGCCGCCGGTCATGATGACGAAGCACATGCCGAGCGAGACCAGCGCGAACATGGAATTGTAGCGCAAAACGCTGGTGATGTTGAAAAAGCCGACGAAGTTGTCGTAGCGCCACCAGCCAAAGGCGATGAGGGCGAGGAGGGCAATGACGACGCCATAGGTGCCGAGGAGAATGCGCAGATCGGGCTTGCGGGTCATCGCGCCCTGCCCTGTTGCTGGAGCCAGACGGCAAGGACGATGATGGCGGCCTTGACCACGAGCGCGGCGGCGTCGGGGACGCCATTGGCGAGAAGCGTGTAGCGCACGAGCTGGATGGTGAGCGCGCCGATGAGGGTGCCGATGATGGTGGCCTTGCCGCCGCTCAGCAGCGTGCCGCCGACGGCAACGGCGGCGATGGCGTCAAGCTCCATGCCGAGGCCGACGAGATTGGCGTCGCTGGCGGAGTTGATGGCGATGACGATGAGCCCGGCCACGCCCGCGCAAAAGCCGGAAATGGCGTAGACGGCGAGTTTGACGCGGCTGACGGGGACGCCCGAGAGTTCGGCGGCGCGCTCATTGCCGCCGGTGGCGAGGATGGCGCGGCCAAAGACGGTGCGGCGGAGGACCCAGGCGGCAAGGAGCACGATGGCGGCCATGATCAGCACCTGGACGGGGATGCCGAAGGGGCGCCCCAGGCCGATCCACTGGAATTCGGGGGTGCGGAAGACCTGGAGGTTGCCGTTGGTGAGGACCTGGGCAATGCCGCGGCCGGCGATGAAGAGGACGAGGGTCGCGACAATGGGCTGGATGCGGAAATAGGCGACGAGCCAGCCATTGAAGAGCCCAAGGAGCGTCGCGGCAAGGAGAGCGACGCAGATAGCGAGGGCCACGGCGGGGCCGATGGGGCCGACGGGAAAGATGGTGCCGAGAAAGATCATCGGCGCCAGCGCACCGGAGATGGCCATGATGGAGCCGACGGAGAGGTCGATGCCGCCGGTGCCGATCACCATGGTCATGCCGACGGCGACGATGACGATGGTGCAGACCTGGGTGAGATTGACGTTGAGGGTTTGGACGGTGGCGAAGTTGCGGGTGAAGATGAGGTTAAAGACGAGCAGCAGCGCAAGCGCGATCAGCGTGCCATAGCGCGAAAGGAAATCGAAAACGTCAAAGGGGCGGCGCTCGGCGGCGTGCGGGGCGGGAAGAGTTGCGGTCACGCCTGCACCTGCTCGGTTCGGGTGGAATGGCCGTGGGCCATGGCGTCGAGCACGCGCTCTTCGGTGATCTCGCTGCCGGTGAGTTCGGCGACTGTCCGCCCTTCGCGCAGCACAAAGACGCGGTCGGCGCCTTCGACGACTTCCTCGAGTTCGGAGGAGATCATGAGCACGGCCAGACCCTGATCGGCGAGGGAGCGGATGAGGCGCTGGATCTCGCCCTTGGCGCCCACATCGATGCCGCGGGTGGGTTCATCGAGGATCAGGAGCTTGGGATTGGTGGCGAGCCAGCGGGCCAGCAGCACTTTTTGCTGGTTGCCGCCGGAGAGTTCGCGGATCTTCTGGTTGGGTCCGGAGCATTTGATGCCGAGCTGGGCGATGAAGCGCTCGACCAGTTCGCGCTGCTCGGTTTCGGAAACGACCCCGTTCCTGCTGATGCGCGGCAGGAGGGCGAGGGTCATGTTTTCGGCGACGCTGAGTTCGGGCACGATCCCTTCGGCCTTGCGGTCCTCGGTGACAAAACCCATGCCGGCGGCAATGGCGTCCTTGGCGCGGCCGGGGGCATAGGGCTGGTGGCCCATCTGCATGGCGCCGGCGCGCGCGCGATCGATGCCGAAGACGAGGCGGGCGGTTTCGGTGCGCCCTGCCCCCAACAAGCCGGCAAAACCGACAATCTCACCCCGCGCGACATCGAAGCTGACATCCTGCACCGCCTGCCGGGCGGCCAGGTTGCGGGCGGCAAAGACGGTTTCCCCCGCCTCGCGGTGCCTTTCGGTAAAGGCGGTGGCGTGACCTTCCGCCTTGCTGATGTCGCGCCCGAGCATGGCGGAGACGAGATCGAGCTTGTCGATCTCGTGCATGTCGGCGGTGCGCACGGTGCGGCCATCACGCATGATGGTGACGCGGTCGCAGACGTCATAGAGCTCATCGAGCTTGTGGCTGACAAAGATGACGGAAACGCCGTCGGCCTTGAGTTGGCGGATGACCTTGAACAGCATGGCGACTTCACCCTCGTCGAGCGACGAGGTGGGCTCGTCCATGATGACGAGGCGGGCGGAAAAGCCGATGGCGCGGGCAATGGCGACCATCTGCTGGGTGGCGGTGTTGAAATCCATCAAGGGGCGGCGGACATCGACGGTGATGCCGAAGCTCGCAAGCAGGCGCTGCGCTTCGGCGTGCATGGCGTTCCAATCGAGCATGCCAAAGCGGCGCGCTTCGCGGCCCAGGCAGATATTCTCGGTGAGCGAGCGGAAGGGGACGAGGTTGATTTCCTGGTAGATGGTGCTGATGCCGCGCGACTGGGCTTCATGGGGGGAGCCCACTTCAAAGGGTTGGCCGGCAAACAGGACCTCGCCGCCATCACGCTTGTGATAGCCGGTCAGCACCTTGATCATGGTGGATTTGCCGGCGCCGTTCTGGCCGATCAGGGCGTGCACTTCGCCGGGGCGTACCTCAAGCGAGGCCCCGGACAGGGCCGGGATGCCGGCGAAGCGCTTGTCGATGCCGGTCATCGAGAGCAGCAGATCATCGGCCATGCTGGAACTCCGAAAAACGGGGGCACCCGCCCCGAGGGCGGATGCCCGTCACCTTGCGATCAGTAGGCAGTGTCGAGCAGTTCGGCGGCGTTTTCGGGCGTATACATCTCGTCGGGATTGATGATCACCGGCGGGATGGTTTCGCCAGCGGCATAAGCCACGGCGGTGTCGAAGGCCTTGGGGCCAAAGCGCGGGTTGCACTCGACCACGGCTTCGATCTTGCCATCGACCACGAGCTGCACGGCTTCCTTGCCGCCATCGATGGAGAAGACGAGGCAATCGTCGCGCCCGGCGGTGCGGCCAGCCGCTTCAAGGGCGGCAATGGCGCCAATGGCCATCTCGTCATTGTGGGCATAGATGACATTGGCGTCGGGATGAGCCTGCAGCAGGGTTTCGGCCACCTGGCGGCCCTTGTCGCGGGCGAAGTCGCCGGACTGGGAGGCCACGATCTGGAAGTCCGAATTCTGGGCAATGACGTCATCAAAGCCCTTCTTGCGGTCATTGGCCGGTGAGGAACCGGTGGTGCCTTCGAGTTCGATGATGACCTTTTTGTCGAGGCCGAGACCAACCAGATATTCGGCGACGCGCTGGCCTTCTTCGACGAAATTGGAGCCAATGAAGGTCACGTAATCTTCGCCGGGCTTGGCGAGGCTCTGGTCCACATTGCGATCGAGCAGGATAATCGGAATGCCAGCGCCCTTGGCGGCCATGATGGCGGGGATCAGCGGCTTTTCTTCGCGCGGGGCGAGGAAGATCAGATCCACGCCCTGGGCAATCATGGAATTGACGTCGGCCACCTGCTTGGCGGCGGAGCCCGCCGCATCGGTATAAACCAGCTGCCAGCCGCGGGCGGCGGCTTCGTCCTGCATGGACTTGGTTTGCGCGAGGCGCCAGGGATTGTTGGACTCGGTCTGGGCAAAGCCGACCTTGTAGGTGTCCTTCTGTTCCAGCGGGGGCGCGGCGGCAAAGGCACGCGAGGCCAGAATGGACGCTGCGGCGCTGGCGGCCGAAGCAATCAGCAGACTACGACGGGTAATCATCATGTAGTTTTCCTCCCAGTTTGGCCGCTGTTGCGCGACCGGTGGCTTGAGCCACGAACCATGATAGTTGACGAAATAATCTTGCGACGTCAATGCAGCTAATTAGTACTAACTAACTGAAATCCTTGGTGTATTAAGCGACACGCACCTGCGCCCGGAGCATGGCCGGAACCTGCGACTATCTCCCTCAAATTTCCTGCCGGGCTCCCCTCTGCTGCTTCAGTTCACGGCAAAACCCGCATCTATCGGCAGGGCCACACCATTGATCATGGCGGCCGCGTCGCTGAGTAAAAACAGGATCACGGACGCGACTTCTTCGGGCTGCACGAACCGCCCGAGGGGCATGCGCCGCAGCATGGGATCGGCCTTGGCCGGATCGCTCCAGGCCTTTACCGCCATCGGCGTCAGCGTAATCGCCGGATTGACGGTGTTGACGCGGATGCCATGGCGGCCCAGTTCGTTGGCCATGACGCGGCTCATGGCATCGAGGGCACCCTTGCTGGCGCAGTAAGCAGCGTGATCGGCCCAGCCCATCCATGCGGCATTGCTCGAGACATTGACGATGGCGCCGCCGAGGCCGCGACTGATGCGATCGCGCGCATATTCCTGGGCGAGCAGCATCGGGGCGCGCAGGTTGACGGCCATTAGTTGCTCGAGGCTGTCGACGCTGGTTTCGAGGAAGCTTTCGAGGATGGTGGTGCCGGCATTGTTGACGAGATAGTCGACCGGTCCACCTGCATGGGCCGCGGCGACAGTAGCCTCAGGGTCGGACAAGTCCACCACGACCGGCGTGCAGCCAATTTCCTCGACGAGGCTATCCAGGTCAGACTCGGTGCGGCTGAGCGCCACGACATGGGCGCCCGCCTTGGCGAGCATAAGAGCGGTGGACCGGCCGATACCCTTGCCCGCACCACTGACCAGAACTGATTTGCCTTCAAGCGACATGGCTAACGCGTACTCCGTCCATCTGATTGACTGTGCTGCCCAAGATGAAGCTGGCGCAGCGATCGCCCAGCATCATGGCCGGGGCGGCAGTGTTGCCGGCATTGATGGTGGGGCACGCCGACATATCAGCGACACGCAGATTGTCGATGCCGCGCACCTGCATCTGGGCATCGAGGACGGCCAATGGATCGCCATCAGGCCCCATGCGACAGGTGCCGGCGGGGTGGTAATTGGTCTTGACCATGCGCTTGCAGTGGGTCGCCAGGGCCTCGTCGCTCCAATCGGCCGGGTCGGGGCGCAGGATCTTGTCGACGCGCGAGCCCAAGGGGCCGTTCTGGAAGGCGCGCAGGAAAAAGCGCTGGCCGGCGATCATGGTGGCCATATCGTCGGGGTGCTTGAGCAGATGGGGCGACACCACGGGCATATCGGCCGGATTGGCAGACCGCAGCTTCACGAAGCCGCGCGATTTCGGCTTGGTGACGACGGTGGTGACGGTGACACCATGGGTGGGCGCGATGAGCTTGAGCAGGTCGCGGTCGAGGTACACAAAGGGGACGCAGAAGGCCTGGATGCTGGGTTCCGCCTCGGGGTCGATGGGATTGACGAAGGCCCCGGCTTCAACGCCCGCCGAGGTCACCATGCCCGAGCCAAAAACCTTGAACTGCAGGCCGTGCATGAGCATGCGCCAGCCATCGGTGTGGCCGAAATAGCCATAGGGACCATTGAAGTGCGCGAGGATCGGCACTTCGGGATGATCGATCAGGTTCTGGCCGACGCCGGGCGCGTCGAGGGTGACGGGAAGGCCGTGCCCGCGCAGTTCATCGGCGGGGCCGATGCCCGAAAGCATCAGCAGCTTGGGGGAAACCAGCGCCCCCGAGCAGACGATGATATCGGCAGCCGAATGGGCGGTGTGCTCGCCCGAGTTGTCGGCGTAAACGACGGAGGTCGCCCGCTCCTTGTCGATGACGAGGCGCTGCACGGCGGCGTTGAGCTTGACGGTCAGGCGGGGATGCTTGAGCAGTGGCTCGACGAAAGCGTAAGCGGCGCTGGAGCGTTTGCCGCGCCGGTTCATGAACTGGTAGAAGCCGACGCCGGTTTGGCGCGGGCCGTTGAAATCGGGATTGAAGGGGACGCCCAGCCCCTGCATGGTTTGCACGAACCAGCGCGACACATCATCGATATGGCCGGGATCGGATACGAGCAGCGGGCCGCTGTCGTTGTGGCGCTCATCGAAAAAGCGGTTATTGCCTTCCATGCCGCGGAAATGGGGGAGCACATGCTCCCAGTCCCAGCGCACTCCGGCATTGTTGCCGCGTAAGAGCTCATCCCAGGCATCGTAGTCGGACGGGCGGCCGCGCATATAGACCTGGGCGTTCACTGAAGTGCCGCCGCCCAGCACATTGCCCTGGCTAATCTCATGGACGCGCCCGTCCAGATGCTCCTGGGGCGTCGTGGCATGGTAGCGCATGAATTTGGAGCCGTTGATCATCTTGAAGATGCCCGGCGGCATATCGAGCAGCGGATGATGGTGGGAGTGCCCGGCCTCCAGAAGCAGCACCCGGCGCCCGGCCTCGACCAGCCGCGCGGCCGCCACGCAGCCCGACGCGCCTCCGCCCACAACGATATGATCGTATTCCTGCGTCACGCTTGGTGGTCCTCCTCGGGTGGGCGTCCTCTCTTGGCGGAGTTCAGCCCTGGTCGAATGTTCCTCGCACATATTCCCAGGCGGCGGTCAGGTGGCCATTGAGGGCGCGCTCGGCCCCCTCGGGGTCACGTTCGGCAATGGCCTGGTAGATTTCGCGGTGGCTGAGCCAATTGGTGCGGTTGCGCTCCGAGGAGCGATCCATGCGCTCCCAATGGGGGCGCAGCCAGCCGGTGAAGGCGCGATGGATCGAGGGCATCACCGGGTTGCGCGGCAGCTCGTAAAAGACGGCATGAAAGGCCATGTCGGTGCGATAGAATTCAGCGGCATCACCGATGGCGGCTTCATTGGCCTCGAGCGCGGTGCGCAGGGCGGCGAGATCATCCTTGCGGGCATGGAGCGCAGCATGGCGCACCAGCGCGGCTTCGAGAAAAACGCGGGTGTCGTAGAGGTTTTTCACACCCGCGGTTTGCCCGAGTAGCTGGCCGACGACGCCACCGAGAGCCGAAAGAGCGGCATCATAGCCGGCGCGGCGCACGACTGGGCGGAAGCGCGGGCGGGTTTCAACCAGCCCCCTGCCCGCCAGTTGCGCCACCGCTTCGCGCGCGACGGTGCGGCTGATGTTGAACTGAGCCATGAGCTCGCGCTCGGCGGGCAGATAGCTGCCATCAGGCAGTTCGCCGCTGCCGATCATGGCTTCGAGCCGGGCCACGACCATATCGGCGGCGCGATCACTCGCTCCGCTTCGGTGTTCCGCTGCCAGCTCCATTGCGCCCGTCACGTCACCGCTCTCCTTTGCCCGATACCTCAACCAAGTTCGCATCAGAATGCAAGCGCAAAACACCGTTTGGTCCGTCCAAAGTTTTGGTGAACTGCGGCGGGGCTTGACTTTGTGGGGCTGCACAGCCTCACTTATGCTGTTTTGGTCGGAGCAAAGCGGAGGAGCCGTTGATGCTGCAGGAGATGTTGGCGGAGCTGGCCGGTAGCGGGGTGTATCGCGGACAGATGCTGATCGACGGGCGCTGGACCGATGGGGGCGCGCGCGATGTGTTCGAGGTGGAGAACCCGGCCAATCAGCGCATCATCGGCACCATTCCCCAGGGCGGGCCCGAGGATGCGGCGGCGGCACTGGAGGCGGCGCGGCGAGCGCAGCCGGCCTGGGGGGCGCGGCCGCCGATCGAGCGGGCCAAGCTCCTTTCGCGACTGGCCGACGCGGTGCGCGAGAACGATGGCGTGCTGGCGCGGATCGTGGTGGCCGAACAGGGCAAGCCGCTCAACCAGGCCATGGGCGAGATCGGGGCGACCGAGACTTTCCTGCGCTATGCGGCGGAGTCGGCGCGGCGGATCGAGGGGGATATCTTTCCCTCGGACGTGGCCAATGAGGAAGTGTGGATCCGGCGGGTGCCGCATGGCGTCGTGGTGGGGCTGACGGCGTGGAACTTTCCGGCGGCGCTCGCCACGCGCAAGCTGGGGCCCGCGCTGGTGGCGGGCAATACATTCGTGCTCAAGGCGCATGAGTTCACGCCGTTTTCGGGGCTGGCCCTCGCGGCACTAGCACAAGAAGTGGGGTTCCCGCCGGGCGTGTTCAATGTGGTGACGGGCGCGGGGCGGAGCGTCGGGGAAGCGCTGGTGACCCATCCCCATGCCGACCTCATCACCATGACCGGCAGCACGCGAGCGGGCAAGGAAATCTACCGGGCGGGCGCCGACCAGATCAAGGTGCTGCGGCTCGAACTCGGGGGCAAGGCGCCGTTTATCGTCATGGACGATGCCGATGTGGATGCGGCAGTCGAAAGCGCGGTGGCGGCGCGGTTCAGCAATTGCGGGCAGATCTGCACCTGCAACGAGCGAATGTATCTGCATCGGGGGATTGCCGATGAGTTTTTGGAAAAATTTGTGGCGCGCACGCAGCGGTTGCGGATCGGCGATCCGTTGAGTGACCCCGATCTTGGGCCCAAGATCAGTGGACCGGAGGTCGAAAAGGTCGCCGCTATCGTCGCGCAATCGGTAGCAGCGGGGGCCGAGGTGCTGCTCGAGGGGGGGCCGCTGCGGGAGGGGGAGTTTGCCCGCGGGCATTGGTATGCGCCCACGGTGATGAAAGTGCCCAGCAACTCGGTGCCGGCGATGCAGCAGGAGATTTTTGGACCCGTGGTGCCGGCCATGGTGGTGGGAGATTTCGAGGAGGCGCTGAGCCTCGCCAATGACAGCGAATATGGACTCTCTGCCTATGTTTATACGCAGAACTTCAAGCGGCTGATGCGCTCGGCGGAAGCGCTGCAGTTCGGGGAAATCTACTGCAACCGCTCGAGCGGCGAGCTGGTGCAAGGTTTCCACACCGGCTGGGGGCAATCGGGGCTGGGCGGGGAGGACGGCAAATATGGGCTGGACGGCTATTTCCGCAAGAAAACCATGTATGTGAACTGGTCCTGAGCCAACATGAACACGCCAGTGATCGAGGCCGTCGAGGCCCAGTTGTTTCGGGTGCCGCTCCCCAAGGTGATGGTGGATGCCAAGCACGGGGCGCATACGCATTTCGAGCTCATCACCGTCACCATCCGCACCAGCGATGGCGCGGAGGGCACGGGCTATACCTATACCGGCGGCAAGGGCGGGCGGGCGATTCTCGCGGTCGTCGAGGATGATCTGACACCCATGCTCCTGGGAAGCGATGCCGGGGAGATCGACGCCATCTATGACGCGATGTGGTGGCACATCCATTATGTGGGGCGCGGCGGGATCACCGCCTTTGCCATGTCGGCGGTGGATATTGCGCTCTGGGATTTGAAGGGCAAGCGCGAGGGGCGGCCGCTCTGGCAGATGGCCGGCGGCGCCGGGGCAACGGCCAAGGTTTATCGCGGCGGGATCGACCTCAACTACACCCTACCCGAGCTGCTCGAGAGCATCGAGGGGTATCTGGCGGCAGGCTTCAGGGCGATCAAGATCAAGGTGGGCAAGGCGGATCTGGCCGAAGATGTGGAGCGGGTGCGCGCCGTGCGAGCGCTCATCGGCCCCAATACCCCGTTCATGGTGGATGCCAATTATGCGCTGGATGTGCCCCGCGCGGTTGCGGCGGCGAGAGCGTTCCAGCCCTTCGATCTGCTCTGGTTCGAGGAGCCGATCATCCCCGATGATTACGCCGGCTACGCCACGATCGTCGAGACAACGGGGATGCCGCTGGCGATGGGGGAGAACCTCCACACCATCCATGAGTTCGAATACGCCTTTGCGCAGTCGCAACTCTCGTTCATCCAGCCCGATGCCTCCAATTGCGGGGGGATAACCGGGTTCCTGCGGGTGGCAGAGCTGTCGCGCGCACACGGGGTGCCGGTGTGCAGCCACGGGATGCAGGAATTGCATGTGAGCCTCGTAGCCGGACAGCCCAATGCCGGTTGGGTGGAGGCGCATAGCTTTGACATCGACCAGTACACCATCCGCCCCCTGCAGTTGCGCGACGGGCTGGCGGTGGCGCCGGATGTGCCCGGCACGGGCGTGGAGTTCGATTGGGGTAAATTGCGCAGCGTTACGTAAAGCAAATGCACAAGGAAACGGCAGCATTTACTTGCCGCCAGGCTCTCGCACCAAGATAGGGCGGAAGCAACAGCAACAAACGAGCAAAGCCCCATTCCGGTTGATTGACAGGCCCCAAGGTGGCGTGCTGACATCATCTTTATCGAAGCGGCGCACGAGGAGTGCGCGCGAACTTCGCAGCGGTCGTGACCGAAAAAATTCGGGGCGGCCTTGTTCTGGAGGAGAACACATGAACAGGTTTTGGAAAGCCACGGCGGCTAGCGCCGTGCTGCTCGGCCTTGCGTCCGGCTCGGCCTATGCGCAGGAAATTGTCGGACTGATCACGAAGACCGAGGGCAATCCCTTCTTCGTCAAGATGCGCGAAGGCGCGCAGGCCAAGGCGCAGGAACTCGGGCTCGAGTTGCGCACCTTTGCCGGCGAGTTCGATGGCGACAATGAAAGCCAGATCGCCGCTATCGAAAGCCTGATCGCCGCGGGCGCCAAGGGCTTTGCCATCGTTCCTTCGGATTCGTCAGCTATCGTGCCCACTATTCAGCAGGCCCGCGATGCCGGGCTGCTGGTCATTGTGCTGGATACCCCGCTCGACCCGATGGATGCGGCCGACGCGACCTTTGCCACCGACAACCGGCAGGCGGGACGGCTGATCGGGCAATGGGCCGCTGGCACGCTGGGCGATGAAGCGGCCAATGCCAAGATCGCGTTCCTGGATCTGGCCACCAACCAGCCTACGGTGGACTATCTGCGCGACCAGGGCTTCATGGAAGGCTTCGGCATCGATGTGAAGGATCCCAATCGCTATGGCGACGAGGACGATCCGCGCATTTGCGGGCATGAAGTCACCGGCGGCGCCGAAGAAGGCGGGGTGACCGCGATGGAAACGCTGCTGCAACGCTGCCCGGATGTGAATGTGGTTTATGCCATCAACGAGCCGGCGGCGGCGGGCGGCTACCAGGCCCTGCAGTCGGTGGGCAAGGATGATGGTTCGGTGCTGATCGTGGCCATCGATGGTGGCTGCCCTGGCGTGCAGAACGTCAAGGAAGGCATTATCGGCGCAACCTCACAGCAATACCCGCTCGACATGGCATCGCTTGCCATGGAGGCGATCGCCAAGTTCGCCGAGGACGGTACCAAGCCCGAAGTCGACCCGGAACTGGGCTTTTACGATACGGGCGCACGCCTCGTGACCGACAAGCCGGTGGACGGGGTTGAATCGATCGACACCACTGAAGCTGCCGAACTCTGCTGGGGCTAGACGCCTCCCCGGCCTCTCCGGCCACTCGCCGGAGGGGCCCACTGCATTCCGCTCACCCCAGGAGGAGCAGGCGATGAGTGACGACGCCAGCGGCGTGACGACGGCGGAGCGTGGCCTTGGCAGCGGACCTGCCGGAGTGGCGAGCTTTGAGGACGAGGCACCCGGTGCGGGGCGCCGGATCCAGCACTTCTTTCACCAGAACCCAACAGCGATTCCCGCCATCATCCTGCTGGTGGCGGTGGCGGTGTTCGGGTTCGTGACCGGCGGTCGGTTTTTTGGCTCACTTAACCTGTCGCTGATTTTGGCGCAGGTGACGCTTATTGCCTTGTTGGGCACGGCGCAGACCCTCGTGATCATTACCGCGGGGATCGACCTGTCCGTCGGCGCGATCATGGTGCTGTCGTCCATCATCATGGGCAAGCTGGCGGTGGACTATCAGGTGCCGGTGGCAATTGCCTTCCCCGCGGGGTTGCTGACGGGGCTGTTGTGCGGCTTCCTCAATGGCCTTCTCGTTACCGCGCTCAAGCTGCCACCGTTCATCGTGACGCTGGGCACCTGGAGCATTTATGGGGCGCTGATTACGCTGGTGTCCAATGCCGCGACGATCCGGGCGCAGGCGCTGGATCAATATGCGCCGTTCCTGCGCTGGATGGGTGCGCGCATCCCGCTCGGAGGTGGTGCCTTCTTGATGTATGGCTCGATCCTGATGCTACTGGTCGCGGTGGTGATCTGGTATCTCCTGAGCCGCACGGCCTTTGGGCGGCATGTTTATGCCATTGGCGATGATGCCAATGCCGCACGGCTTGCGGGCATTCAGGTCAACCGCACCCTGTTGGGCGTTTATACCCTGGCAGGGCTGCTGTGCGGGATTGCCGGTTGGGTGCTGATCGGCCGGGTCGGCGCCGTGTCGCCGCTGGGCAATCAAACCGCCAATCTCGACGCCATCACCGCCGTCGTGATCGGGGGCACGTCGCTGTTTGGAGGACGCGGCTCCATTCTAGGGACGCTGTTCGGCGCATTGATCGTGGGCGTGTTCGATTCCGGATTGTCGCTGACCGGGGTCGATCCGCTGTGGCGGCAGCTGACGGTTGGCGCGCTGATCATCATCGCCGTGGCGATCGACCAATGGATCCGGAGGGTTTCGGCATGACCCAGCCCATTCTCGAAGCGCGGCAACTGACCAAGCGGTATGGCCGGGTCGTGGCGCTCGACCATGCCGATTTCGAGCTGATGCCCAACGAGATCCTCGCGGTGATCGGGGATAATGGTGCGGGCAAATCCACCCTGATAAAGGCGCTCTGTGGTGCGGTGCTGCCCGATGGCGGGGAAATCCTGCTCGAGGGGCAGCCGGTGCATTTCCGCTCGCCGCTCGAAGCGCGGATGGCGGGGATCGAGACGGTGTACCAGGATTTGGCGCTGTCGCCGGCCCTCTCGATTGCCGACAACATGTTCCTGGGCCGAGAGCTGCGCAAGCAAGGCGTCATGGGCTCGGTGTTTCGCAGTCTCGATCGCGGCCGCATGCAGAAAATCGCGCGCGAAAAGCTCTCGGAGCTGGGCTTGATGACGATCCAGAACATCAACCAGGCGGTGGAAACCCTGTCGGGCGGGCAACGGCAGGGCGTCGCGGTGGCGCGGGCCGCGGCCTTTGGCAGCCGGGTCGTGATCATGGATGAGCCGACAGCGGCGCTAGGGGTCAAGGAAAGCCGGCGCGTGCTGGAGCTGATCCTTGATGTGCGGCGGCGCGGCTTGCCGATCGTGCTCATCTCGCACAACATGCCCCATGTGTTCGAGGTGGCTGATCGCATTCACATCCACCGCCTCGGCAAGCGAATCGCGGTGATCAACCCCAAGGACTTTTCCATGTCCGATGCGGTGGCGATCATGACCGGGGCGATGCCGCCGCCGGTAGAACAAAAGGTTTGAGCATGGATTTGGGTTTGCGGGACAAGGTCGCGGTGATCACCGGCGGCACGGTGGGGATTGGGCTGGCAGTGGCCGAGGGGCTGGCGGCAGAAGGGGCCAATCTGGTGCTGGTCGGGCGCGATGGGGAGCGCGCCGAGCGGGAAGCCATCCGCATTGCCGAAACCTATGGGGTGATCGTTTCCGCCATTGCCGCCGATGTGGCAACGACCGCCGGCTGCGAGGCGGTGATCGCCGGGGCCAAGCGCGGCTTTGGCGGGGTCGATATCCTCATCAACAATGCCGGCACCGGCTCCAATGAAACCATCCAGGAGGCCGATGACGCCAAGTGGCAGTATTACTGGGACCTGCATGTGATGGCGGCGGTGCGGCTGGCGCGTGGGCTCGTGCCCAGCATGAAGGCGCGGGGCGGCGGGGTGGTGCTGCACAACGCCTCGATCTGCGCGGTGCAGCCGCTTTGGTATGAGCCGATCTACAACACCACCAAGGCCGCGCTGATGATGTTCAGCAAGACGCTCTCCACCGAGGTCGTCGGCGACAATATCCGCGTCAACACCATCAATCCCGGGCTGATCCTGACGCCCGACTGGATCAAGACGGCCAAGCAGATCGCCGGCGAAGATGGCTGGGAGGCGCATCTGCAGGGCGTTGCCAACGAGGCCGGGGGCATGAAGCGCTTCGCCAGCCCCGAGGAGCTGGCGAATTTCTTTGTGTTCATGTGCTCGGACAAGGCCAGCTATTCGACGGGCTCGACCTATTTCGTCGATGGCGGCTGGCTGAAGACGGTTTAGGCGCGGGGGAGCGACGTGCGCAAAAGCGCACGCGCCGGGGGGCGTTTGCGCCGGGTTTGCGCTGCGCGACAAACGCGGGGCGTTTGCGCTGGACTAACCCGTCTGCACGAGCCGGGTGCGGAGCAGTTCGCCACTGTCGCTGAGGATGGAATAGGCGATGCCGGTCAGCAGGGAGTTGATCCGGCGCAGGGCGTGCACGGTTTCAAGGTGCAGGTCGCTCGACTGGATGCTGGTGGGGTTGCCGTCGCGCATGCGGCTGAAGTGCTGCTCCATGCTGCGCCGCTCGAGCACGCCGATCTCGTCCTTCTCCGCCACGAGCTGGCGGGCCGAATCGGTGTCCTCGGAGACGAGCACATTGAAGGCCAGTTGCATGTTGCCCAGCACGCGCGCATGCAGGTCCGTCAGCTCGTTCCAGCCCTGGGACGAAAAGGCGAGGCGCCGCTCCTGCTTTTGCTCGGCGAGCTTGAGCAGCTGCTTGACGATGATGTCGCCGGCCTGTTCGAGGCTGATGGCGAAATTGGTCAGGTCCTTGGCGCGGCGGGTCTGGGCGGGGTCCATTTCCTCCCATTCAAGGCGCGTGAGGAACAGCTTGATCTCGCGATTGGCCTGATCGACCTCGGACTCGAGCGCCTTGATGCGGCGGATGGCTGTTTTGTCGCAGCTTTGGAAGATTTCCATCACCGGCTGGAGCATGACCTCGACCGTTTCGCTCATGCGCAGCAACTCGCGCGTAGCGCTGGCGAGGGCGGCATCGATGTTGCCGGTAGGGGTCGAGAGCAGAGCGTTGGAGCGCAGGCGGGCGACATTGAGCTCGCCTTCGACGGGCGCTTCACTGATGAAGCGCTCGGTCAGGCGGGCAACAAGGCCGGTCAGCGGCAAGCCCAGCACCAGAACGGCGAAGTTGAAGCCGATATGGAGGATGCTTGCCTGGAGGCCGACACTGCCTGGAATAGCGTCAAGCAGATGGGGCAGCAGCTGGACCAGCAGCAGAACGAGGATCGCGGCGCCGCCGCGGAAGGCCAGCGCGCCAACAGCGATGCGGCGGGCGCGCACATCGGCGGCCCTGGTCATGCTCCAGGAGATCAGCGTGCCGCCCAGATTGGCGCCGAGCACAAAGGCGGTGGCCACTTCGAGCGGGATAAGGCCGGTGGCGCCAAAGGAGATGATGACGAGAACGCTGGCGACGGAGGAATAGGACGCCCAGGTGATAAGCGCGGCAACAAGGAAACCGGTCCAGAGATCGCCCTGCAGATAGGTAATGACGGAGCCCAGCGCGCGGCTGTCGCGCCAGGGGGCGGTGGCTTCGCCCACCATTTGCAGCGACAGGAGCACAAAGGCGATGCCCAGCACCATGCGGCCGAGTTGCTTCGTGCCCCGGCTTTGGCCGCGCAGGAACAGCATGCCGCCGATGATGATCAGCGGGGGCATGAGGAGGGTGAGATCAAAGGACAGGATGCTGGCCACGAGCGCCGAGCCGAAATAGGCGCCCAGCATCAGCGCGAGGCCCGTGCCGCCTTCGAGGAGCCCGCCAGCAGCAAAGCTCGAGGCGAGCGCGGCAACGGCAGTGGAGCTTTGCAGGGCAACGGCCATGGCAGTGCCGGCAGCGGCGGCGCCGATGCGGCTTTTGTTGGCGTAGGCCAGCAAACGCTTGAGCTGGGGCGAATAGGCGCGCTCAACCGCGGTCCGCACCATGCGCACTGCCCAGAGCAGCAGCACGATGGCGGCTACCAGATGCACTGCGATGAAATACAAACGACGCCTCCTTGAGCGGCCAAATGGCCAGCCCCTATGATGTTCACATGAACCCCAGTGATGCAACTGCTTGGGGCAAAACCGCGAATGACGCTGTGCGCTGTCATAAAACGGTTAGGTGCTCCAACTAGAAGCCTAAGCAGGCTGCAGCAAGGCCATCAACCCCCCTTCTTGAATGTTCAAATGAGCATTTCAGTTTGCAAAGGAAGAATCGATGCTATCAAGTGGTGCCAAGCTTGGGACGAAAAGCTCCCAGCGCAATAACATGGGAGTGAGCATGTTCAAAAACGCTTTGCTGTTGTCTGCAGGACTGGTCGCCGTGATGTCGGCAACACCGGCCTATGCCCAGACCGAAATCACCTGGTGGCACGCCATGAGCGCCGAACTCGGCGAAAAGCTCGAGGAAGTGGCGCAGGGCTTCAATGAAAGCCAGACCGAGTACAAGGTTACCCCGGTTTTCAAGGGCACCTATCCTGAAACGCTGAACGCCGCGATTTCGGCGTTCCGCGCCAACGAGCAGCCCGCCATCGTGCAGGTTTATGAAGTTGGCACCGGCACGATGATGGCCGCCCAGGGCGCCGTTTACCCCGTGCACCAGCTGATGACCGACAAGGGCGAGCCCTGGGATCCGAGCGCGTTCCTGCAGCCGGTGGTTGGCTATTATTCGGACACCGAAGGCAACATCCTGTCGATGCCCTTCAACTCGTCCACGCCCATTTTCTACTACAACAAGGACGTGTTCGAAAAAGCCGGCCTTGATCCGGAAGTCGCGCCCAAGACCTGGGCGGAAGTGGAAGAATTCTCGCGCAAGATCGTCGATTCCGGCGCAGCCAAGTGCGGCTTCACCACGGCCTGGATCACCTGGATCCACACCGAAAACATGTCGGCGCTGCACGACCAGCCCTTCGGCACGCTGGAAAACGGCTTTGGTGGCCCGGCCGCCGAGCTGACCTTCAACAATGAAGCCGTCGTAAAGCATTGGGGCAATCTCAAGAAGTGGGCTGACGAAGGCCTGTTCCAGTATGGCGGCCCGGTGGGCGGCAACGATTCGCAGCCCAAGTTCGTGGCGCAGGAATGCGCGATGTTCATGAACTCCTCGGCTGGCCGCGCTGGCGTTATCCGCAATGCCGTGGACTTCGAAGTCGGCTTTGCGCCCCTGCCCTATTATGACGACCTGATCGACGAACCGAAGAACTCGATCATCGGCGGCGCCACCTTGTGGGTGCTGAACGGCAAGTCCGACGAAGTGTATTCGGGCGTCGCCAAGTTCTTCACCTATCTGAGCCAGCCCGAAGTGCAGGCCGATTGGCACCAGTTCACCGGCTACCTACCGATCACCACGGCTGCCTATGAGCTGGGCCAGGAGCAGGGCTACTACGCCGAGAACCCGGGTTCAGACATTGCCATCGAGCAGATCATGCGCGGCACTCCCACAGCCAACTCCAAGGGCGTGCGCTTCGGCAACCTGACCCAGGTCCGCGATGCCGTGGACGCCGAGTTCGAGGCCATGCTGGCCGGCCAGAAGACCGCCCAGGAAGCACTGGACAGCGCCGTGGACCGCGGCAACGCCATCCTGCGCGATTTCGAAGCCAACAACAGCTAATCCGCTAACGCCAGGAAGACCCGCGCCAATGGTGCGGGTCTTCATCCGAGGCCCAGCCAGCGAGCCCCAATGCAGTCCAAACGCACGATTTTCCCCAACAAACTGCTGCCTTACGCGCTGCTGGCGCCGCAGCTGATCATCACCATCATCTTCTTCCTGTGGCCCGCGGCCCAGGCAGTCCGGTCGAGCTTTGAACGCGAAGATCCGTTCGGCTTCCGGACCACCTTTATCTGGTTCCAGAACTATACCCGCTTGTTCGCCGACCCCGGCTACCTGCGCGCGGCATCCAACACGGCGGTGTTCGCCGTTGGCGTCACCATCCTCTCGATGGGCGTGGCGCTGTTGCTGGCTGTGGCGGTTAACCGGCTGTTGCGCTCGGGCAAGTTCTACACCACGCTCCTGGTCTGGCCCTATGCGGTGGCGCCGATCGTTGCGGGTATCCTGTGGTGGTTCATGTTCAACCCCACGATCGGCATCGTGCCCTATCTGCTGGATGCGTTCGGTTATCGCTGGAACCACCGGGTGAACGGCAACGACGCCATGATCCTCGTGATCATCGCGGCCAGCTGGAAGCAGATTTCCTATAACTTCCTGTTCTTCGTGGCGGGTCTGCAATCGGTGCCCAAATCACTGATCGAGGCGGCCGCTATCGATGGCGCCGGCCCGTTCAAGCGGTTCTGGACCATTGTGTTCCCGCTGCTGTCGCCCACGACCTTCTTCTTGATGATCGTCAACATCAACTACGCGATGTTCGACACTTTCGGCATCATCGACGGCACCACCGCCGGCGGCCCTGCGGGCGCCACCAACACGCTGGTGTACAAGGTTTATGCCGACGGCTTTGTCGGCCTCAATATCGGCTCGTCGGCGGCCCAGTCCGTGCTGCTGATGCTGATCGTTATCGCTTTGACCGTCGTCCAGTTCCGCTGGGTCGAACGGCGCGTGCAATACTAGGAGGCCGGTCATGGTCGAAAACAGGCCTTTCCTCAATATCCTGACGCATCTGCTGCTGATCGTCGGCGTTGCCGTGGTGGCGTTCCCGGTCTACCTGGCGTTTATCGCATCCACCCATGGCGCGGACGCGTTCTCGCGTGGGCTAGCGCCCATGCTGCCCGGGCCGCATATGATCGACAATTATGCGCGGATGCTCACCAACGGCCTGTCTTCGGCCGGGGCGCCGCCGGTCTGGATGATGCTGATCAATTCCACGATCATGGCGCTGACCATCGCCATCGGCAAGATCGCCATCTCGATCATCTCGGCCTATGCGATCGTCTATTTCAAGTTCCCGTTCCGCCTGCTCGCCTTCTGGATGATCTTCATCACCCTGATGCTGCCGGTGGAAGTGCGCATCATGCCCACCTTCAAGGTGGTGGCGGATCTCGGGATGCTGAACAGCTATGCCGGTCTCACCATTCCGCTGATCGCTTCGGCGACCGCGACGTTCCTGTTCCGCCAGTTCTTCCTGACTATTCCCGATGAACTGATGGAAGCGGCGCGGGTGGATGGCGCGGGTCCGATGAAGTTCTTCCGCGACATCCTGCTGCCCCTCAGCCGGACCAATATCGCCGCGCTATTCGTGATCCTCTTCATCTATGGCTGGGTGCAGTATTTGTGGCCGCTGCTGGTGACCACCGACACCGGCTATTACACCATCGTCATGGGCATCAAACGGCTCGCGGCCAGTGCCGACACCGATCCGTACTGGAACCTCGTCATGGCAGCGGTGATGCTCGCCATGCTCCCTCCAGTGCTCGTTATCCTTCTCATGCAGCGCCTGTTCGTCAAAGGCCTGGTCGAAACGGAAAAATAGATATGGCAACCATCAACCTAGTCGACCTGCAAAAGAGCTATGGCGGCGATGTCATGGCGGTCAAAGGCATCAATCTCAATGTCGCCGATGGCGAGATGATCGTGCTGGTCGGCCCCTCCGGTTGCGGCAAATCCACCCTGCTCCGCATGGTGGCCGGGCTGGAAACCGTCACTTCCGGGCGGATCGAGATCAATGGCCGCGATGTGGTCAAGGCCGAGCCGGCCGAGCGCGACATCGCCATGGTGTTCCAGAACTACGCGCTTTATCCGCATATGACGGTGCGCGGAAACCTGGAATACGGGCTCAAGAACCGCGGCACCCCGCGCGCCGAGATCGACCGGCGCGTCAAGGAAGCCGCTGATATCCTCGAGATCGGGCCAATGCTCGACCGCAAGCCACGGGCATTGTCCGGCGGGCAGCGCCAGCGCGTCGCCATGGGCCGCGCCATTGTGCGCGAGCCATCCGCATTCCTGTTCGACGAGCCGCTGTCGAACCTCGACGCCAAGCTGCGCGTGCAGATGAGGGTGGAAATCCGCCGCCTGCAGCGCCGGCTCAAGACCACCAGCCTTTATGTGACCCACGACCAGCTCGAAGCCATGACTCTGGCCGACCGACTGGTGGTGATGAATGGTGGGCTGGTCGAGCAGATCGGCACGCCAACTGAGGTTTATGACCGCCCGGCAACGCTGTTTGTCGCGAGCTTTATTGGCTCGCCGCCGATGAACCTGATCCCCATCGCGGCCCTGGCCGGCGCCGAAGGCTTCCACCCGGGCAATCTACCCGCAAACACCGACATTGTCGGCCTGCGCGCCGACCAGCTGGTGATCGAAAAGCCGGCGGGCGAAACCATTGTGCTCGACGCCGTGGTGGAACTGCTCGAGCCCGTTGGCGGCGAAAGCCATCTGCATGTGCGCCTGGCAGACCAGACGTTGATCCTGCGGGTGCCTGGGCGGCCGCAACTGGCCGAAGGGGCGGCGATCAAGCTTTATGCCCCCGCCTCGCTGATCCACCCGTTCAACAGCAGCACGGGTCGGCGCACAGACGCCCTCGCCTGAGATCCAGGCGAGGCAGCGGATCAGGACGACCGCAGAAGGAACGCGCATGACCAACAGCACCCCTAACGGCCCGCAGCGGGACGAAGTGCAGGCGCATCGTGGCGCCTCGCTCGCCGCGCCGGAAAACACCATTGCCGCCTTCCGCGAAGCGGCTGAACAGGGCGCCAAATGGGTGGAGCTAGACGTGGCCCTGCTCCAGGACGGCACCCTGGTGGTGATCCACGACGACAGCGTGGACCGGACCACAACGGGCACGGGTTCGCTGGGCGCGTTGACGCGCAGTGCGCTGGCCGAACTCGACGCCGGCGCCCGGTTCGGGGACGCGTTCAAAGGCGAGCGCATCCCGACACTGGAAGAAGTGCTGGCGGTGTTGGGCGAGCTTGGCGTGGGCGCCAATATCGAGATCAAGCAGCACAAGCACCACCGTTCGCTCGAGCAACTGACCGGAGCTGTGCAAAGCGCGATCGAGGGGTGCCCTGCGCTGCCCCCGATCATGATTTCGAGCTTTGACCCCGCGGCATTGGCAGCAATGCATCGGCTGTTCCCGGAGATGGAGCTAGCGATGCTGTGGAGCAAGCTGCCGGCGGATTGGGCCGAGCAGCTCGCGGCCATTCCGGCAAGCAGCGTGCACCTCGACTACAAGGCGCTCAGCATCGGCTTTCTGGAACAAGCGCGCGAGCGCGGCGTCAAAGTACGGGCCTGGACGGTCAACGAGCCCTCGGTCCTGGCGTCCTTCTGGCCCGCGGGGCTAACCGGCGTGATCACCGACGACCCGAAGGTGTTTCTAGGCTAGTGCGTGATGGGGTTGAACATGCTGTCGGGCCGACAACGCGACATTCTTGCTCGCATTGAAACCGAAGGGGCTCAGTATATCGAGACCCTGGCTGCCCGCTACCGCGTGACGACGCAAACAATCCGCCGCGACATCAACACACTTTGCGATCTGGGCTTTGCCCGGCGCTTCCATGGCGGCGCCGACGTGCCGGTGGAAGCCCATAATATATCGGTGCATGCCCGAGTGGCGCAGAACAGCGGCGCCAAGCAACGCATTGGCAAGCGTATCGCGGCGGCGATCGAGCCGGGCTCAACCGTGTTCATGGGCATTGGGAGTACGGTGCAATATGTGGCCGAGGCGATGCGCGAGCATGCGGGGGTCACCGTGGTCACCAACAATATCGATGTGGCGCTGACGCTGTGTAATGCATCCCAGATCGAGGTGCATCTCACCGGCGGGCTGTTGCGGCACAATGACCGCGACGTGGTGGGCGCCGATGTGCTGCGGTTTTTCGAGAAGTTCTATGCGTCCTATGCGGTTATTGGCGCAGGCGCCCTGCATCCCAGCAATGGGGTGCTGGACTTCAGTTATAGCGAGGCCCAGATCACCTCAACGCTGGTGGAAAATTCGCGCCTGAGTTTTCTGGCGGCAGATGCCAGCAAGTGGACGCGCGAGGCGGCGGTCAAGGTGGTGCCGTTCAGCAAGATTACCTGCCTGTTCACGGACCGGCTGCCCGACGGCGGGGTGGCGCAGAGCCTCGGCGCCTTCGGCACCCAAGTGGTGCTGTGCGACGAGGTTCTGGCCTGATCGGAATGGCTGGGCCCCGCCGAAAACGGTCGGCCCGCCGGAAGAACTAGCCGAGGTGCTTGGACACCAGGGCTGTCATCTCGAACATGGTGACGGTATCCTTGCCGCCGAACACGGTCTTGAGCTTGTCATCGGCCTTGATGTTGCGCTTGTTCTGGGGGTCCTGAAGGTCGTTCTTCTTGATGTATTCCCAGACCTTCTTGGTGACGTCGGGGCGGGACATCGGGCCTTTGCCGACAATCGGCACCAGGTCGGGACCGACCTCCACAGGCTTGGATAGTCCGGAGTTCGCCTTCTTTTCGGCCATTCATCAGCTCCAATATGTGTCAGCGTTCGGCATAAACGATGGATAAGCGATATTGTTCAAAATAGGCAGAATAGGTCAGAAGGGCGCAGTATAGGGCGGTCTGCCCCTCAGCACCGGATCAGCAAGCTAGTTGCAGCTGCACGCGGAAGCAAGCGCCCGGCAAGGGGCCATCGACGAGTTCGAGCGTGCCGTGCATGCGCTCGACGATCTGGCGGGAAATGGCAAGGCCAAGGCCGGCGCCGCCTTTTTCGGTGAGGCCCCGCTTGCCGCGGCTGAATTTCTCGAAAATGAGCGTACGCTCCCCGGTGGGAATGCCGGGGCCGTTGTCCACCACCTCGACGGCGTAACTGCCTGAGCGAACAGCGGTTTGCACCCGCACAACGGGCGCGGGCGCGTTGTTGTAGCGGATGGCGTTGATGATGAGATTGATGAAGACCTGGCAGAGGCGATCGGCGTCGCCCTCCACCAGCGCGGCGGGAGCTCGCTCGCCCAATTCGAGCCGGACGCCATGCTGGCGCAGGGCGGCTTCGCACACCACCAGCGCTCGATCGAGCGCCGCCTGGGGATCGGTGGGCGTGTTTTCCCAGGCGCGTTCGCCGCGCTCAAGGGCGCTGAGATCGAGGATTTCGTCGAGCAGCTTGGTCAGGCGCAGCGATTCCTGGTGGATGGTCCCGACGAAATGCTGGCGCTGGCGTTCGCTGATGTCGGGCTCCTCAAGCAGGATTTCGGAAAAGGAGCGGATGGAGGTCATGGGGGTGCGCACTTCGTGGCTGACCTGGCTGAGAAAATCGTCCTTGCGGATATCGAGTTCGCGCAAACGGCCATTGGCGTCTTCGAGCTGGCGGGCGGTGGAGCGCAGCTCGGCTGAGGTGAGCTCGAGCTGCTGGGAATATTCAATGACCTGCTGGGTTTCGTCGGCCATCTGCATCATTTCCTCGAGCGAGATGTCGCTGCCCGACACGACCTTGGAGAGCATCACATGGGCGGACGCGGCCCCGATGGAGCCGGCGAGCTCGCGCTCGAGCCGGCTGATGAATTCGGGGGTGGGATCAAGCTGGTCTGCCCCAACGCCGGCTTCGCGGGCGGCGGTTTCAAACAGGGCGGCGGCGCGGCGCTCGCCCAGCACGCGCTCGGCGACGAAGTAGAGATCGTTGGCCGTGGCCGAGCCGAGCACGAAGTTGCCGCGGGCGTGGTGGCCGCGCTTGAACACATCAAGGAAGACGCTGGCCTGGAGGCGCTCGAGGGCTGACTGGCGGGTGAGGAGCGAGACGATGGTCAGGGTGAGGACGTTGACCGTGAGGCTCCAGAAGGCCGCATGTGCCAGCGGGTCCCAGCCATCGAGACCGAACATGGCTTCGGGCCGCAACCAGGAGATGCCCCAGGGCCCGTGGGCGAGGAGCATGGCGACCGCCGGGGAAACGGACTGGAAGGACGGCAGGAAGCTGCACCAGACCCAGAAGACAAAGCCCAGCGCGATAGCAGAGGTCGCGGCCTTGAGCGAGGCTTCGCGCCAGAACAGGGCTGCGAGCACGGCGGGGAAGAACTGGGCGATGCCGGTGAAGGAAATGAGGCCAATGGGCGCCAGGGCGTCGGAGTCGCGGGTGAAAAAGAAGTAGAAGAAGCCCAGCGACAAGATCAGCACGATGGAAACGCGCCGGGCATTGAGGAGCAGCCGCGTAACCCCCTGCCCGTCCCCGCTACTGCCGGCACTGAAGCGCAGGATCAGGGGCATGAGGATGTGGTTGGACACCATGATCGAGAGGGCAATGGACTCAAGGATGATCATGGAGGTGGCCGAGGAAAAGCCGCCGATGAAAGCGAGGAGCGCTAAGCCATCCTGGCCAAAGGCCATGGGCAGGGTCAGGGCGAACATGTCGGGGTTGGAGCCTGCGGGCATGGTGGTGAGCCCGAACACCGCAATGGGCAGGATGAAGAGGCTCATCAACAGCATATAGGCGGGGAAGGCCCAGCTCGCGACGCGCAGATGGTTCTCGTCGGAGTTCTCGACCACGGTGACCTGGAACTGCCGGGGCAGGCAAACAATCGCGGCAACCGAAAGGGCAAGCGTGGTCAACCAGCGGCTATCAAAGGTGTTGGCGGCATCGACGGCGACGCCCAACTCGGCCGCCCGGCTGAAGATGGCCTCAAAGCCACCGCCGACATAAACCACGAAAATGCCAACGGTCAGGAGCGCGGCGAGCTTGACCACGGCTTCAAAGGCAATGGCGGCGACGACGCCGTGGTGCTGCTCCTTGGCGTCCACATGGCGGGTGCCAAAAAGGATGGTGAAGAGCGCCATGCCCGCCGCGATGCCGAGCGCGAGGCCGACATCATCGATGCCGGCGAGGCTCCCCTGCCCGAACTCGGAGGCCCCGGCGACGGCCTGGATGGACGAGGTCACCGCCTTGAGCTGGAGCGCGATATAGGGGGCGATGCCGACCACCGCGATGCAGGTCACCAGCACGGCAAGCCGGTTGGATTTGCCGAAGCGCGAGGACAGCAGATCGGCCACGGAGGTGATGCGCTGGTGGTGGCTGATGCGCACGAGGCGGCGGAGCAGGAACCACCAGCCCACGAAAACGAGCGTGGGGCCGAGATAGATGGTGAGGAATTCGAGGCCGCTGCGGGCGGCATTGCCGACGGCGCCGTAGAAGGTCCAGCTGGTGCAGTAGACCGAGATGGAGAGGGTATAAACAGCGGGGGAATGGAGGAACGAGCGCTGGTTGGCGCGGGCACGGCGATCACCCAGATAGGCCAGCACGAAGAGCAGTCCGACATAGCCGATAGCCGTGGCAATCACGAAATCGGCCGACAGCATCAGCGTTCACCCTCGCCGGCATCGGGGTCGGCCGGCTCGGGCGGGAGCGCGCGGGCGAGCAAGGCGGTGCCGATAATCAGGGCCAGCCAAAGGGCGAACAGGTAAAAGACGATCTGGCGGACGCCGAAATGGGCGATGTCCTGGTTGAACACATAGACCAGGGGGGGCAGCATCAGCATGGCGCCCAGTATGGTGAGCACCAGCATGGCCGGGATGAGCCTAGAGCGGTCCACCGGGCTCGCCCAGCAATTGCCTGACCGCGCCCACCACCTCGGCATTGGCATAGGGCTTGGTGACGAAATCACTGGCGCCCAGTTCGGCGGCAATGCGGCGGTCCTGCTGCTGGCCCTTGGCGGTCAGGATCAGCACCGGCAGGTGCTCGGTATCGGCATTGGCGCGGATATGCTTGAGCACCTCAAAGCCCGAGCGCTTGGGCAGCATGACATCGAGCACCAAGATGCGCGGGCGCAGGCGGCGCACGGCCTCTAACGCCGCATCGCCGTCGGTGACGGCGCTGATGGTCCAGCCGGCGCGCCGCAGAATGAAATCGAGCGATTCCAGAATGCTCGGTTCATCCTCGGCAATGACAATATCGATTGTCAAAGTCCCCCCTTACCCGCGGTCTCCCCTCCGCAAGTTCATGCACTAAAGCGCAATCACGCCGGATCGCCAAGGCCAAACTGGTGCGGCAGCAAGGGCGCGCGATCTGGAGCCGTGCTGCCGCCGGGGGCGAGAGGTTCTTCCTGCCGGCTGGCGCAGTCGCGCCGGGTGCACAGGCGACAGGCGGGGCCGACGGGAATATCGGCGGCCGGATTGGAGAGATCGAGGCCGGCGCCATAGATCGTGCGGTCGGCATGCAGCACGTCGCATGCCAGCATCACCGAGGAGATAGCGGGTTGTTCGCGAAAGGAACCGGCGCGGCGCTGCACCGTGCGAGCAAGGAACAGGTAGCGGGAGCCATCGGAGAAGCGAACGACCTGGCGGAGCAGCGCCTCAGGGGTCCGGAAGGCGCCATAAATGGCCCAAAGCGGGCAGGCATGGCCGCTGTTGGGCAGCAGGAGGCCCGGCAACGGGAAATGCTTGGTGAGGCGCCCGGCCGGATCGGAGCGCAGGAAGCCGAAGGGGATCCCCTCCTGCCCCGGACGGCGCAGGGTTACGAGGCGATGGGCGACCTGCTCATAGCTGGCGTTGAAGCTTTGGCGGAGGTGATCGAGGTCATAGGCGCAGCTTTCGGCGCGCTGCAGCATCTGCCCATAGGGGAAAACGATGGCCCCGGCGAGGTAGGAGCCGGCGGCGCGGGCGGCGAGGCGCCGGGCGGTCGGGGTGGATAGCAGCGCGTTCTGCAGGGTGAGCGCGATGGCATCGGGAGCGGCCAGCTCCCCATACAGGCGGGCCAGCTGGAACTGGCGGGTGGCGAGGGTGGAGGCGCCGGCAAACCACATCCGGCGCGTTGTGGCGTCAAAGCTGTATTGACCGGGAAAGCCTGGCTCCGGGGGCGGGCCGCCAGCCGTAACCTCAATGCCGAAGTGGGTGGCGAGCAGGGTCGTCAGGGTGGCGGGGCCAAAGGAGCCGGCGCGCTCGAGCTGGGCCCGCAAGTGCTCGGCCGCCTCTTCGAGCAGCGGGAAATGGTTGTGCTGCTCGATAATGAGATCGTCGATTTCACGCGCCGGCGAGCCGCTGCGCCGGCTTTCGCTCGCGGTTTCGAACTGGCCGATGAGGTTGCGCGCGACCTCCGAAAGGGTGCGCGCTTCCCGGCTAATGGCGGCAAGGAACTGGCGGCGCTCTGACTCGTCGAGGTCTCCAACATCTTCAAGGATTTCGGCGCTGGAGCGCACGGCGGTGATGCCCGATAGGATCTGGTGAAGCAATTCGCCCAACAGCGGGTCCGAGCGCAGCCGATCGGCATAGGCATCGGCATTGGACTGGGCGGTGGCATAGGCGCGATGCAGCCGCGCGAGAGCGGTGGCGCTGGCGGGATATTGGGCGACGAGTTCACGCCGCTCGTCGGGCCGGAACGGCAGCGACTCAAGCAAGGGGTCAGCATGGGCTTCCTCGAGCTCCTGGAGCAGCTTTTGCTCGGTGCGCCCGGCGAGTTCATCGATATCGATCTGCAACTGGGCTGCGACGCGGTTCAGCAGCGCCCCGCCGATGTCGCGCTTGTTGTTTTCGATGAGGTTCAAATAGCTCGGCGAAATACCAAGGCTGCGGGCCAGGGCTGCCTGCGAAATCTTGAGCGATTTCCGCCGGTTGCTGATGCGAAACCCGATCGGCGCCCGCATGCCCTCCCCTCCCCCTGTAAATTGATTGACTGGTTATCGGCCCAGCCTGATCAACAATTTACAGAATAGCGCTGCAATAACAATGCACTATTGCTGTGGTTTTACTGAGGTGGAAATATTCACCGGCGGTGAGCGGCTGGCTATGCATCAGTTGCCCCGCGCCAAAAGGAGGAACACCAATGACACTTCTCAAGCGTGGCCTGTCCCGCCGCAGGGTTTTGCAGACCGGCCTGGCCGGCATTATCGCCACGGGCGTCGCCCCCGCCATTTTCACCCGCGGTGCCTGGGCGCAGGAATTCTGCAACAATCCCACAGGCGACACCGTCACCTTCGGGCTCAACCTGCCGCTGACCGGCGCTTACGCCGAAGAAGGCGCGGACGAGCAGAAGGCCTATGAACTGGCCGTCAAGCACCTCAATGGCGAAGGCGACGGTGGGCTCGTCGCCATGCTCAAGCCCACCTCTCTCAAGGGCAATGGCATTTTGGGCAAGAAGGTCGCGTTCGTGACCTCGGACAGCCAGACCAAGGCTGATGTGGCCCGCGCCGGCGCCACCCGCATGATCGAGCGCGACGGCGCTATCATGGTCACGGGCGGCTCTTCCTCGGCCGAAGCCATTGCCGTGCAGGGTCTTTGCCAGGAAATGGGCGTCATCTTCATGGCGGGCCTCACCCATTCCAACGACACCACTGGCAAGGACAAGCGCCGCTACGGCTTCCGGCATTTCTTCAATGCCTACCAGTCGGGCGTGGGTCTCGCCCCGGTGCTGGGCCAGGAATATGGCGCCGACCGGCGCGCTTACCATCTGACGGCCGATTATACCTGGGGCTGGACGCAGGAAGAATCGATCAAGAACGCCACCGAAGCCTTGGGCTGGCAAACCGTGCAGGCCGTGCGCACGCCACTGGGCGCAGCCGATTTCAGCCAATATCTGACGCCAATCCTCAATTCGGGCGCCGATGTGCTGATCCTCAACCACTATGGCACGGACATGGTCAATTCGCTGACCCAGGCGGTGCAGTTCGGGATGCGCGACCGGCAGGCCAATGGCAAGGACTTCCAGATCGTCACCCCGCTGATTTCCGAGCTGATGGCCAAGGGCGCGGGCGAAAGCGTCAAGGGCATTTTCGGCACCTCGAACTGGCACTGGAACCTGCAGGATCCGGGCACGCAGGCCTTCACCAAGTCTTTTGGTGCCGCCTATGGCTCCCCGCCATCGCAGGCCGCGCACACCGCCTATGTGCAGGCGCTGCTTTATGCCGATGCGGTGGAGCGTGCCGGGACATTCTATCCGCCAGCAGTGATTGCGGCGCTGGAAGGCTTCGAGTTTGACGGCATGGGCAATGGCCCGACGCTCTACCGCGCTGAAGATCACCAGTGCATCAAGAACGTGCTCGTGGTGCAGGGCAATCAAAGCCCGACCAGCCAGTTCGACGTGCTCAACATCGTCCAGGAAATCCCGCGCGCGGATGTGGCTTACGATCCAGCGATGTTCGGCGGCGATCTTGGGCCGGCCGAGCCGGCGCCGATCTGCGCTTAGCCAAGTTTCCCCGCGCCACTCCCCCCGTGGCGCGGGTTTTTTGTTCAGAAGAGCTCATCCAAAGCCTGTTGACGGGCGAAGCGCGCCACTGCCACGTCCTCGTGGTTCGACAGGCTCACCATGAGGACTACTGCGGATGCCGCCGAGTTCGAGAACCAGACCATGATCGACGTGATTTTCCTGCAGTTCCTCAACGGGCTCGACAAGGGCGCCGCTTACGCGCTGATCGCGCTGGGGCTCACCCTGGTGTTCGGCACGCTGGGGGTGGTCAACTTCGCCCATGGCGCGCTGTTCATGCTGGGGGCCTTTTGTGCCGTGCTGTTCCGGCAGTTCCTGACGCTCGAAACGGTGACGGTCGACCCCACCAAGCTCTCGCCCTGGGGCACGCCGCTCGAAGTGCGCGAGCCGCTGGTGCAGGCCTGGTTCGGCGATTGGGGCGCGGTGCTGGTGAACTATTCAGTGCCGGTGTCGATCATCGTCACCATCCCCATCATGCTGGTGATCGGGGTGGCGCTCGAGCGCGGCATCATCAAGCACTTCTATAAACGCCCGCATGCCGAGCAGATCCTTGTGACTTTTGGGCTCGCTATCGTGGCGCAGGAATTAATCAAGGCGTTTTTCGGCCCCAACCCCATTCCCCAGCCGATGCCCACCGATCTGCGCGGAGCTGCCGATATCGGGGCGTGGCTGGGCATGCAGGCCAATGTGATCACCTATCCGATCTGGCGGCTGATCTATTTCCTGTTTTCGGCGGCGATCATCGGCGGCGTGTTTGCTTTCCTGCAGTTCACCACTTTCGGGATGGTGGTGCGTGCCGGGATGGCGGACCGCGAAACCGTGGGGCTGCTGGGGATCGATATTGACCGGCGCTTCACCATCATGTTCGGCCTCGCCGCGGTGGTCGCGGGGCTGGCGGGAGTGATGTACACGCCGCTGCTGCCGCCCAACTACCATATCGGCATGGACTTCCTCGTGCTCAGCTTTGTGGTCGTGGTCGTGGGTGGCATGGGCTCCCTGCCCGGCGCGGTGGCCGCGGGGTTCCTGCTCGGGATTTTGCAATCCTTTGCCTCGATGACACAGGTCAAGGCGCTCATTCCGGGCATCGACCAGATCATCATCTACCTGGTTGCCGTCGTGATCCTGTTGGTTTTGCCGCGCGGGCTGTTTGGCCGCCGTGGCGTGATGGAGGGTTGAGATGCGCGCCATGTCCCGCAACGACCTGCTGCTGTTTCTGGGCTTTTCGGCGGCCGTGCTGCTGATGCCGATCTGGATGCAGCCCTTTGGCGCCGCTTATCCCGACCTGCTGCAACGCTTCATGATCTTTGCCATCTTCGCGGTGGGGTTCAACATCCTCTTCGGGCTGACGGGCTATCTCAGCTTCGGGCATGCCGCGTTTTTCGGCGTCGGCTCCTATGCGGCGGTGTGGTCGTTCAAGCTGCTGAGCCTCGATGCTATCCCAGCGCTGGTGTTTGCCATCGTGGTCTCGGGCGTGTTTGCGCTGCTGATCGGCTATGTGAGCCTGCGGCGCTCGGGCATCTACTTTTCCATCCTGACGCTCGCTTTTGCGCAGATGAGCTATAACCTCGCTTATTCCGTGCTAACCCCGATTACCAATGGTGAAACCGGGCTGCAGCTGACGCTGGGCGATCCCCGCCATCTTGATGCTGCGATCGGGCAGAGCAGTGTTGGCCAGCCGGTGCCGACGCTGCTGGGCCAGTCGCTGGGTGGGTTTGCCGGTTTCTACTTCTGCGCGGGCTTCTTGATCCTGGCGTTCTTCCTTGCCCAGCGCATTACCGGCTCGCCCTTCGGGATGATGCTCAAGGGGATCAAGTCCAACCAGACGCGGATGAACTATACCGGCTTCAACACCAAGCCCTATACCCTGGCGGCCTTTGTGATCTCGGGCATGTATGCGGGGCTCGCAGGGGCTTTGCTGGCAGTGACCGATCCGCTGGCGGGCGCCGAGCGCATGCAGTGGACGGCCTCGGGCGAAGTGGTGCTGATGACCATCCTGGGTGGCGCGGGCACGCTTGTCGGTCCAGTGATCGGGGCCTGGCTGATAAAATATTTCGAGAACATCTTTTCGGCGATTAATGACTCGGTGCTGCGCCGCTTCTTTGGTTTCCTGCCTGACGGGGTTGCAGACGGGTTCGTGACGGTCACCAGCAAGTTCGTCGGGGAAGGCTGGTTCCTGACCCTGGGGCTCGTTTTCGTGCTGATCGTCGTGTTCCTGCCCGGCGGGATCATGGAAGGGGTGCGCCGGATCGCTGGGTTGTTCAACCGCTCACGTCCCTCGCCCACCGTGCCGGGCAAGCCCCTCCGGCAAGCGCAACCGGCTGAATGAGGACGCCGCCATGACCACACCCAATGTCGTTCTCCACGTCGCCGATGTGCACAAGCATTTTGGCGGCCTGCATGCCCTCGCTGATATCGACCTGCAGGTCGAAGAAGGCCAGACCCACGCCATTATCGGGCCCAATGGCGCGGGCAAATCGACCCTGCTCAATGTGATCATCGGCAAGCTCGCACCTTCGAGCGGCCAAGTGGTGTTCGATGGTGCGGTGCTGACGGGGCGCAAGCCCTATCAGATCAACCAGCTCGGCATTGCCCGGGTGTTCCAGACGCCCGAGATCTTCGCCGATCTGAGCGTGTTGCATAATGTGATGATCCCGGCGCTGGCCAAGCGCGATGGTGCGTTCAAGCTCAACATCATGCGCTCGCTCGACAGCGAAACGGCCATCCGCGACGAGGCCGAGCACATGCTGGAGGATGTCGGCATGCATAGCCGGCGGGAAATGACGGCCGGGAGCCTCAGCCGCGGCGACAAGCGGCGGATGGAACTGGCAATGTGCCTGATCCAGCATCCGCGGCTGTTGCTGCTCGATGAGCCGACCGCGGGCATGAGCCGGCACGATACCAATACCACGATCGAGCTGCTGCAAAAGATCAAGGCGCGGGGCATGACCAAGGTGATTATCGAGCACGACATGCATGTGGTGTTTTCGTTGGCCGACAAGATTTCGGTGCTGGCGCAAGGTCGCATCATCGCCGATGGCACGCCCGACCAGGTGCGCGGCAATCCTAAAGTGCAGGAAGCCTATCTGGGGGGAGCGCACGCATGAGCACGATCACGCTCGAGGGACAAAAGACGCGCGTTGCCCAGGCCGCGGCGGTGGAAACCACCCGGCCATTCTTTTCCGTGCGCGACCTGCACGCCTATTATGGCGAAAGCTATATCGTCCAGGGCGTGTCGCTGGATGTTCGCAAGGGCGAGATCCTGGCGTTGCTGGGGCGCAATGGGGCGGGCAAAACCTCGACCCTGCGCACGATTGCTCGGACTGACAATCCGCAATTGCGGCAAGGCGAGATTTGGCTCGATAGCCAGCCCATCCACCAGATGCGGGCGTTTCAGGCGGCGCGCGCGGGCATCCAGCTCGTGCCCGAGGACCGGCGCATCATTTCGGGGCTGACGGTGGAGGAGAACATCACGCTCGCCAAGGTGGCGCCGGGCAATGGGTGGAGCCTCGAGCAAATCTACCAGAGCTTTCCGCGCCTGGCGGAGCGACGCAAGCAGGAGGGCGTGACGCTATCGGGCGGCGAGCAGCAGATGCTGGCGATCGCCCGGGCGCTGGCGCGTGACCTAAAACTGCTGCTGCTCGATGAGCCTTATGAAGGCTTGGCTCCGGTGATCGTGCAGGAGATCGAACGGATCCTGCATTCAATCAAGCCGCTGGGGATCACGACGATCATTGTCGAGCAGAATGCGATTGCGGCGCTGAACCTGGCGGACCGGGCGGTGATCCTTGATACGGGGGAAACGGTGTTCAGCGGTACGGCGGCCGAAGTGCTCGACAATGCCGAGCTGCGCCAGGAATATCTCGCGATTTAGGCACTATAAGGCGCGCCGGCAGGACTCTATCGCTCGCGAGTGCTGTTTGAGCCTGCCGAGGATTACACCGGGGAACCGCGGTGGCGCATCGAAGTTGGAGGGGCAAGGAGTTTTGCCATGCCCACAGCTCAGGAACTCTGGCGCGCGGGGGTTCTTAGCGCCCAGCCCTATCGCCAGCGCCAATCCCATCCGCCCCATGCGGGCCGCGTCTGGCCTTTGGGTGAAGGCGAGCGGCAGCCGGTGCTGTTTGTACCCAGGAACTTGCCGCAGACACCAGTCCCGCTCGTCGTGCTGCTGCATGGTGCCGGTGGCACCGCTTCGGACATCTTGTCGGTGCTGCAGGAGCATGCCGAAGCGCTCAAATTCCTGATCCTGGCGCCGCAATCGCGCGCCCCGACTTGGGATGTGATCGCGCATCAGTACGGACCAGATGTCCGGCAGATCGACGAGGCGTTGGCAACGGTGTTCAGCACTTTCGCGGTGGATCCCGAGCGTGTTGCCGTGGCGGGTTTTTCCGACGGTGCCTCTTATGCCTTGAGCCTTGGGCTCAGCAATGGGCAGTTGTTCGGGTCAGTCCTCGCGTTCTCGCCGGGTTTTCTCGCTCCCAGCCGTGAGGAGGGCAAGCCGCGCATCTTTATCTCCCATGGGCGCCAGGACAATGTGCTGCCGGTCGACCGCTGCAGTCGTCGCATTGTGCCCGCCCTCGAAGCGGGCGGCTATGAGGTTCGGTATGACGAGTTTACGGGCGGGCATATCGTGCCTAGCAGTGCGGTAAAGGCGGCATTGGACTTGTTCCTGACCCCTTGATGAGGTTGGGTGCGGCAGCAGCGGATCGAGCAGCGACTCGAGGCGCTGAGACTGCCGATTGAAGCAATGTTGCAGGCAAGTTGGGCCCGCAACCTGTTGGCCGCGGTGGTGTTCCATCACCAGGCGCATGAAAAGGAACTGGTATGTCTGAACGAGCGTCCGTGCTTGCTCCCTTCCGGCACGAGACCTTCCGTTTGCTTTGGCTGGCAACGCTCGCCTCCAATCTTGGCGGGCTGGTGCAGTCGGTTGGCGCCGGCTGGATGATGACCACGCTCACCGACTCCCACAATATGGTAGCGCTGGTGCAGGCCTCGACCACCCTGCCCATCATGATCTTTTCGCTGGCGGCGGGTGCCTTGGCGGACAATTTCGACCGGCGCACGGTGATGATCATTGCCCAATGCGGCATGGCGCTGGTGTCGGTTGCGCTGGCGGTGATGGGCTATCTTGGCTTGCTCAATCCCTGGCTGCTGCTGACATTCACCTTCCTGATCGGCTGCGGCACGGCGCTGTTCAATCCGTCCTGGCAGGCCTCAATGGGCGATATCGTGCCGCGCTCGGACCTGCCGGGCGCGGTGACGCTCAACAGCGTCGGCTTCAACATGATGCGCAGCGTTGGACCGGCGATTGGCGGGCTGATCGTGGCCATTGCCGGGGCAGCGGCGGCGTTTGCGCTCAATGCCGTCTCATATCTGCCGCTGATCGTGGCGCTGGGGCGCTGGAAATCACCGCCGCTCAACACCAAGCTGCCGCGCGAGCGCTTTGGCAGCGCGATGTGGGCGGGCATTCGTTATGTGTCGCTATCTCCCAACCTGACCATAGTCCTCTTTCGTGGGTTGCTGTTCGGGCTGGCGGCTATTTCGGTGCTGGCGCTGCTGCCTTCGGTGGCCAATGAATATGTGGGGGGTGGCGCCTTTGTTTATGGCAGCCTGCTCGGCTTTTTCGGGCTGGGGGCGATTGGCGGCGCGTTTCTGAACGGCGCAATCCGCGAGCGCTACAGCAATGAAACCATTGTGCGGATCGCCTGCGTGGTATTTGCGCTGAGCTGCGCGGGGCTGGGGTTCAGCCGGCAACCAGTGCTCAGCCACCTGGCGCTGCTGCCGGCGGGCGCGAGCTGGGTGCTAGCACTGTCGCTGTTCAATGTCTCGATCCAGCTCTCGACACCCCGCTGGGTGGTGGGGCGGGCGTTGTCGCTCTACCAGACCGCAACCTTTGGCGGCATGGCGGCGGGAAGCTGGCTGTGGGGGAGCGTTGCCGATCTGTGGGGTCCGGACTGGTCGCTGGCCAGCGCGGCCCTCGCCCTGCTCGGCTGCGCGCTGATCGGGTTCGTCTTGCCCCTGCCCCAGTTCAGCTCGCGCGATCTGACGCCGCTCAACAAGTTCAACGAGCCGGTGCTCCGACTGGAATTACGCCCCCGCAGCGGGCCAGTGATGGTGATGGTCGACTACCAAATCGCCCAGGAAGACGTGGAAGAGTTCCTCGCGCTGATGAATGAGCGCCGCCGCATTCGCCGGCGCGATGGGGCCCGACAGTGGGCGCTGTTGCGGGACCTCGAAAAGCCTGAGATCTGGACCGAAACCTACCATGTGCCGACCTGGATCGATTATGTGCGCCACAATATGCGCCGCACCAAGGCCGATGCCGACAATCTCGAGAAACTGCGCGCCCTGCATCGTGGGGAGAACCCACCACTGGTGCATCGGCTGATCGAACGGCAAACCGTGCCGCTGACCGACGACATGCCGACGCGGCCGGGCCCCCAGATCTGAGTTTCCGAGGCTTATGCAAGAAAGCCGCGTCCTGAGCGGGCGCGGCTCCTGTACGATTTTGTGAAAGAGTTCTTAGTCGATGCGCGGCGGTGGCAGGGGCGGTCCCCCATTGCCTCCGGAGCCTGAACCGGAGTTCGGCGGGGGTGGTGGTGGGCCACCGTCCGAGCCAGGTCCGGGTCCGGGCCCCGGTCCAGGTCCGGGTCCGGGGCCAGGTCCGGGTCCGGGGCCAGGTCCGGGTCCGGGTCCGGGTCCAGGTCCAGGTCCAGGGCCAGGTCCAGGGCCGGGTCCAGGTCCAGGTCCAGGTCCAGGTCCAGGGCCAGGTCCAGGGCCGGGTCCAGGTCCAGGTCCAGGTCCAGGTCCAGGTCCAGGTCCGGGTCCAGGTCCGGGTCCAGGACCGGGAGGCGGTCCCGGAGGAGGGCCAGGAGGACGTGGCGGCGGCCGGGGAGGATTCCAATCCGGCGGGCCAAAATTGAAGCTGAACACGGTCGCGGGCACCCTTGGGCGCCGCAGTTCGGCCAGATAACGGCCGGAAACCCAGCCTTCGGTGCGCCGGGTTTCGACGTAGCACCAGCCGCGGCGGCAGCCATCGACCTCGACGCGATCCCCTTGCCGCAGGACGGCGACTGGCGCGTAGTTGGTCCCAGGTCCGGTTCGAACATTGACGTTTGTTGTCGCCACGGCGGGCGCGGCAAGTGCAGCTCCGGCCATGCCGAAGAGCATCAAGCCGCCTAAGGCGGCGGGTAGCGATTTCGATTTCATTGCCGGAGTGTCCTCTTTGGTTACGAGCGCTCTGCGCCCTTGGCGCAAGCGGCGCCTCGTGAGGTCGACACCAGCATAAATGGCGGCGGCGTGAAGCCTGTTCCGTCACCGATGGTTGATAAGAATGAACGGAAAATACGCTGTAAATCAGCAGGTTAGCAGCGGATCACCTGCTATGTGCAAGAGGCACGAAAAAGCCGCGCCACCGAGTGGGGCGCGGCTGTTTTGCTTATTAGCTACGGTCGCAATTGGGCCAGTTGGGCATGCCCAAAGTGCACTTGGCGCCGTCATCGCGCGGACGATCAGGACCGGCATTGCCGCGGTCTGGACCATCGCCACGGCCTGCGCCATCACCGCGGCCGTCGCCACGCCCCGGACCGTCGCCACGGCCATCACCGCGACCCGGGCCATCGCCGCGCCCGTCACCACGGCCGTCACCGCGGCCAGGACCACGGCCGTCCCAGTCACGATCAGGGCGGCGCGGACCGTCCCAGTCACGGCCTGGTCGATGGCGCGGGGCTTCCCAACGTGGGGGCGCACCAAAATCGAACTGGAACACGGTGGCAGGACGCGAAGGACGGTTGCGTTCGGCCAGGTAGCGCCAGGAAACCCAACCCTCGGTGCGGCGGGTCTCGATATAGCACCAGCCGGCGCGACAGCCTTCGACATCAACGCGATCACCACGGCGCAGGGTATCGACAGCGTAGTAATCGGTCCCGGGACCGGAACGAACATTGACGTTGGCGGTGGCAATAGCGGGCGCGGCAAGTGCGGCTCCGGCCATGCCTACCAGCATGATGCTGCTCAAGGCAGCCCTTAGCAATTTTGATTTCATTGCCGCGATGTCCTTTTAAGTTTGGGGGGCGATTCCGCCCTGAGCGCACAAAGCGCCTAATGAGGTGAACGGCGGATGAACGGCGCACGGCCCGGCTTGTTCCCTCGCTGCGCGGCAGGCAAACTTGACGAATGTGGTTCGGGCGTCGCCCCTAGTCGGCCGGTGAAACAGATGAGCGACCAAGCTCGGTCAGGCCATAGACACCCCGGCTTTCACGCACGAACCAGCCATAGACATTGCGGCGCAAGATGATGGGAGCGCGATCGACGATTGTGCGGAGCTGCTTGGGCGATTGGGGGCCATCGAGGAGAGCGCGGGCACAGGCGATGCAATCCTGCCGGTAGGCGGTCATGATGGGCTGGCGGTTGCCGCCACCCTTGTTGGGATCGCCAATGCGACGGCGATGCTCGTCAAGGAGGCGCGAGCGCCGCTTGGGGTTGCGGCGCGGGGTGGCGGCAAAGGGGGCCACCAGCACCTCCACCGCGCCGGATGCCGACACGCCGAGCAGGCCAAAACCCAAGCGACGGCAGAGATTGCGATAGCGCGCATCGGCTTCGCGCCCCCTGCCCGCCTTGGATAGGCGCGCGGCGAGCCAGACTTCGTCGCAGGCGGGGGCGCGATCCACGCCTTGAAGGACGAGTTCGAGATTGAAGCTGAGCTTGAGTTCGCAGACTACCAGAACGGGCGGCTCGCCTTCGCGCACACCCAAGAGGTCGCAGCCATTGACCTCGCCTTTGACGGTGAAGCCCTGCTGTTCCATGAAGCTCTTGAGGGGAAGGTAAAGGTCGCTTTCGGCCATGGCACCGCTGTTGATTTGCCGGGGACATGGACAGCGCGGCAGCCCGTCGCGCCGGGCCGGATGAGGGCGAATGACGCGGGGGCGGCTCGTGTTGCAAATGTCGCTCACGGGGGCTCGCAGGCCCCAAAACGGCATGTTAGCATGATTCTGCGCAAGCCTCCGGGGCGAGCGGAAACGGGTGGATGCTGGCAAACCAGTGCACAACAACCCGGCCGCCGATACCCCGACCTTTGCGCAAGCCAAAGTTCTCTGGGAGGAGACAATGAACATGCTACGCACCACTTCGGTGGCTATCGGCGTCTTGCTGCTTTCGACCGGGCTGACTGCCGCGCAGCCCGAGATCGTCGAAGGCCCGGCCGACGACGCGCAATGCTATGTACCCACCACGGAAGACACCCAGTTCTTCCAGTTTCCCGCCAAAACCGGGCCCTATCGCATCGCGCTGGCCAATGGCTATGTCGCCAATACCTGGCGCATCCAGATGATCCAGACGGCCAAGGCTTATGCGGCGCAGCCCGAAGTCGCCGAGCGGCTGGAGGAATTCAAGGTCGTTTCCACCGGCGAGGACGTGGCGGCGCAGATTTCGGCCATCAACAACTTCATCGATTCCGGCTACGACGCCGTGGTTGTCAACGCGCAGAACCCGCAGGCTTTTGCACCGGTGATCAAGCGCGCCAGGGATGCCGGGGTGATCCTCGTGGCGTTCGACAATACGCTCGACACCAAGGATGCCATCAACGTCAATGTTGACCAGAAGGGCCTCGGCGAACTCTGGGGCAATTGGCTGGTGCAGCACCTGCCCGAGGGCGGCAAGATCCTGGAAGTACGCGGGGTAGCCGGCACTTCGGTGGATACCGATCGCCATAACGGCATCCATGAAGTGTTCGCCAATTCGGGCAAGACGTTTGAAGTGGTCGAAGTGGTTGGCAAGTGGGACGATGGGGTGGCGCAGAAAGCCGCGGCCGACGCCTTTGCCGTGCATGGCCAGTTTGATGGCATCACCGCCCAGGGCGGCGACACCGGGGTGGTCCAGGCCATGCTCGATGCCAAGCACCCCATGGTGCCCTTTGGCGGGGAAACCGAGAACGGGTTCCGCAAGTTCTGCGCGCAGTATTCGGCCGATGGCCTCAAATGCTCTTCGGCGGGCTCGGGCCCCGCGCAGGTCGCCGTGGCGATCAAGACCGCCATCGATGCGCTCGATGGCAAGGTGATCCCGCAGGCGATCAACCTGCCGCTCGACATCACCGAAGATCCCAACTTTGTCGATGGCACCAATTTCTACACCGCCGAATCCGACAACTTCTTTGTCGGCAACTCCTTCCCCACCTGCGGCATCAATTTCAGCGCCCAGGAAATCATGAGCCAGACCGAAGGCAATCAGTAAGTGCCTGGCGCGGGGGCCTTCGGGCTCCCGCTCCTGGTCGATGGCTTGGGGGTGACATGGACAACACCGCTCCGCTCTTTCGCATGGAAGGGATATCCAAACGCTATGGTGGCGTGCGGGCGATGGAGAAGGCCGACCTCGTGGTCGAGGCCGGGCACGTGCACGCCATTCTGGGCGAGAATGGCGCGGGTAAATCGACGCTGATCAAGATCATGTCGGGGGTGGTGGCGCCTGACGAAGGGCAAATGTTCCTCGACGGCAAGCCGGTGAGCTTTCCCGATCCGGGGGCGGCGAATGCGGCGGGGATCGTCTGCATCTTCCAGGAACTCTCGCTGATCCCCGAGCTTTCGGTGGCCGACAACATCATTGCCGCCAACCCGCCGACGCGGTTTGGCCTCATCAACCGGCGCGAGCAGCGGCGGCTCGCCGAAGCGGCCCTGGCGCGGGCGGGCGCCGAGGACATTCATCCCCTGGCGCTGATCAAGGATTTGCCGCTGTCGCGCCGGCAATTGGTGGAGATCGCCAAGGCGCTGGCGCGCAAGCCGCGGCTGCTGATCTTGGACGAGGCCACATCGGCGCTGACCGCGGCTGACGTCGCCAAGGTGTTTGGCGTGCTCAAACGGTTGCGCAGCGAAGGGCTGGGGCTGCTCTATATCTCGCACCGCATGCATGAGATCGCCGAACTCGCCGATACCTGCACCGTGTTCCGCAATGGCAGCAAGGTCGCCAGTTTTGCGGCGGGCACGCGCAGCGATGGCGAAGTCATCGAGATGATGATCGGGCGGGAATATTCCAATGTGTTTCCGCCCAAGCCGGCGCCCCTGCCCGCTTCGGTCAAGCCCGTACTGGCTGTGCGCAACCTGACCTGGACCGACCGGCTCAACAACATCTCCTTTGGGGTGCGGCCCGGCGAGGTCCTCGGGCTCGGGGGCCTCGACGGCCAGGGGCAGCGCGAATTGCTGCTCGCCCTCTTCGGGGTGTTGCGCGGCACCGGGGGCGAGATCCTGATCGATGGGCAAGCGCGAAAGCTCACCGGGCCGCGCGCCGCCAAGGCGCCGCTGGTCGGCATGGCGCTGATCCCCGAGGATCGCAAAACCGAGGGGCTGATGCTGCCCATGTCGGTGATGGAGAATTTGAGCCTGGCCAGCATGAGCCGCATTTCCCATGCCGGCATCATCGACAAGGCGGCCGAACGGCGAGCGGCCGACGAGATGATCAAGCTCTTGGCCATCAAGACGGCGAGTACCGAGGTGCCGGTGGCGGCGCTTTCGGGCGGCAACCAGCAAAAGGTGGTGATTGCCAAATGGCTGATGGGGCAGCCGCGCATCATCCTCCTCAATGATCCCACCCGCGGCATCGATGTGGGCACCAAGCAGGAAATCTACCAGCTGTTGCGCCAGCTGGCGGATGGGGGCGCGGCGATCATTCTCTACTCCACCGATTACGACGAGCTGATCGGCTGCTGCGACCGGGTGTTGGTGATGTATGACGGCGCGATCAAGCGCGAATTGGTGGGCGAGGAGATCACCGAGCGCGCGCTGATCGGCAGCGCCCTCAACGTGGAAATGACGAGGGAGGCCGGCGCGCCGGCGCAAGCATGAGGGACTGGCGCTTTCATTTCGCGGCCCAGCGCGGCACGCTCCTGGCGTTGCTGATCTTTGTGGCGATGTTCACGCTCTATGTCGCCAACCACCCTGCAGGCTTTACCGCCAATGTGGTGCAGACTGCGGCCAACAAGGGCGTTTTGCTGGCCTTCGTCGCGATGGCGCAGACCTTTGTGGTGCTGACCGCTGGGATCGACCTCTCGGTAGGAATGATCTTCATTCTCGCCAATTGCGTCGCCTCGTATCTCCTCGGTGGTACAAGCTGGGAAACGGGCTTGGGGGTTTGTGCTACCCTGCTGGTGGGCCTGGCTTGCGGAGCGATCAACGGCTTGATCGTGATCTTCGGGCGCTTGCAGCCCATCGTCGCGACTATCGCCACGGGGGCGGTCTATTTCGGCATTGCCTTGATCCTGCGCCCCTTTCCTGGCTCCGATCCCAATTTTAACTCCGGCTTGGCCGACGCGCTCACCGGGCGCTTGTTCGGCGTTGTGCCCACGAGTCTCGTCGTGCTGCTCGGGGTCGTGCTGGTGATCTGGGTGCCATTCCAGCGCTCGGTGCTGGGGCGCGCCGCCTATGCGGTCGGATCAGCCGAAATGGCCGCCTACATGTCGGGCATGCCGATCCGGCGGGCCAAGTTCCTCGCCTATGTGCTCTCGGGCCTCCTCGCAGCGATCGGCGGGATCTTCCTGACTTTCTTCACCTATTCGGGCGAAGCCTCCCTATCCAACGGCAACACCTACACGCTCTATGCCATTGCCGCGGTAGTGCTGGGCGGGGTGTCGCTGTTTGGCGGGCGCGGCTCGGCGATCGGGGCGATCTTTGGCGCCCTCGCCTTCCGCGCCATCGGCGATCTGTTATTCGTGTTCGATCTTGATCCGCTTTACCAACCGCTGTTCCAGGGCATTGTGCTGCTGCTGGCGGTGTCGCTCGGTTCGGCCCGACTGTTCCAGGTTCGCAACCGGCTCGACCTGTTTACGTGAGGCAGCGATGAGCATTCAGGCGCATTCCGCTCCAGCCGACCGGTGGAGCACGCTGCGGCAAAGCCTCGATCTGCCGGTGCTGACGGCATTCGGCTGCATCATCGTACTGCTGGTGGTGGGGAGCCTCTATTCCCCCAATTTCCTGTCGCCCGAGTATCTGCTGCAGCAACTCAAGGTGGGGGCGTTCCTGGGCATCATTGCCACCGGCATGATGCTGGTGATCCTCTTGGGCCAGATCGATCTGTCGGTGCCCTGGACGGTGACGGTGGGGGCGATGATGGCTTCGGCGGCCGCCGCCTATGGGCCGATGGGCGAGTTCTTTGCCATTCCATTTGGGGTGCTGTGCGGAGTGTTGCTGGGGCTGATCAACGGGGTGGGCGTTGCCTATCTGCGCATCCCGTCCATGATCATCACCCTTGCGGTCAACGCGGTCGCGCAAGGGCTGATGGTGGCCTATTCCGGGGGCTCGTCGCCGCGCGACTCTGCTTCAGCCGCGATGCGCTTCATTGCAACGGGCGATCCGATCCTGGGCATTCCCAATGCGGTGATCGGCTGGGCTATCACTGGAGCGCTGGCGGTGTTCCTGCTGCAGCGCACGACTTTTGGCCGGTCGGTTTATGCCATCGGCAACAAGGAAAGCGCGGCTTACCTTTCGGGTATCCCCACCCAGCGGGTGGTGATGGTGGCGTTCGCACTGTCGGGCGGGCTCGCGGCGCTCGGGGGCGTGATGCTGGCGGGATATGGCGGCAAGGCGGCGCAATCGATGGGCGATGCCTATTTGCTGCCGGCCATCGCCGCCGTGGTGCTGGGCGGCACCTCGATTCTGGGCGGGCGCGGCAACTATCTGGGCACGGTGGCGGGGGTGATCCTGATCACGCTGCTGCAATCAATTTTGTCAGTGATGCAGATGGCCGAATATGGCCGGCAGATCATCTATGGCGTCGTGATCGTGGCCATGCTGCTGCTGTATGGCCGCTCGCCCAAGCTCAAGGCGTGAGGGAACGAGGGGAAACGCTTGCGCGCCTGCCACGTTGAGGTCCAGCTTTTCATCTCTGGAGACGATCATGGCCGCGATGCGAATTCCCCTTACCGACCACTCGCCCGTTGCCGACCGCGACCGGCGCGAACGCCTCGGCATCACCCTTGATGACCTCGCCGCCCGCGCGGGGATCTCGCCGCAGGAATTGACCAGCTATGAGCAGGCCAAGTCGGAAAGCGATGCGAACCCGACTGTGGCGATGAAAGTGGCCGATGCGCTGGACGCCTTTGAAAGCGAGATCGAGGACGGCAGCGAAGAGCCCGAAGCGCACCCGACCTGAGGCGAAGTTGCGTGAGCGGCGCCTGAGCGCCTGCGGGGCTGGTCGTTGTGCTCGGCGGCGGAGCGTGCGAAAACAGGCCACCCTGGAGGAGACCGCCGCATGTTCACGCAGATCCTGATCTATACCTTCTTTTTCGCGGCGGGCGTGCTGGCGCTGTTGGCGCTGCTGCGCGCCTTTTCGGCGCGGGATGTGCCTGATGTGACGCGCTTTCACACCCTGCTCACCGACCTGGCGCTGGCACTGATGCTGGTGGGGTTCGGGCAGGTGCTGCGGCTGTTGTTAGCCATTCTCCAGGGCTAAAGAGCGCTCGCCCGTTAGCGGGCGCCGTAGATTGACAGGACGACCAGAATAGATGCCGAAAACCGGAAGCTGCGAATGCGGGGCCGTGACCTACAGGATCGCGGCGGACGAGCCGGTGCATGTTTATGCGTGCCACTGCCTCGATTGCCAGTTGCGCAGCGGCAGTGCCTTTGCCGAACACGCCATGGTTCGGGCCGCCAGCTTCGAATGCGAGGGCGAACTTGAGGCCTATCGGCGCAAGATCGAGGGCATGGTTTCCGAAGAACTGTTCTGCCGCGAGTGTCATACGCGCCTGTTTAACCGCAATGATGTGCTCCCGGGCATGGTGTTCCTGCGCGCCGGCACCTTGAACGAGCGGCAGGCGATTGCGCCGGTCGCGCATCTGTGGACCAGCCGCAAGCAAGCCTGGGTGATGCTGCCCGAGGGCGTTCCGGCTTTTCCCGAGTCGCCGACGCCGGCTGAATTCGGCGCGGCGATTGCGCAGGCCCAGAGCAGCGTTGAGGCTGCGGGCGCGGTTTAGCTGGGAGGGGGCGATGGCGGGTGACGATCTGGGGGCGATCTATCGGCGCTATGTCGACTGCCTCAATGCCCAGGACTGGGAGCGGCTCGGCACGTTCGTGCATGCGGAAGTCAGCCATAACGGGCGGGCGTTCGGGCTGGCGGGTTATCGCGCGATGCTGGAGGAGGATTTTCGGCAGATCCCGGATCTGCGGTTCCAAATCGACCTGCTGGTCTGCGAGGGGGCCAATGTGGCGGCGCGCTTGTGGTTCGACTGCACGCCACGCGGGAGCTTTCTCGGGCGGCCGGTAAATGGGCGGCGGGTGCAATTCGCGGAGCACGTGTTTTACCGATTCGAGGATGGGCAGATCAAAACGGTCTCGTCGGTGCTGGACAAGTCGGCGGTCGAGGCGGCGTTGCCGAGTTGAGCAAAAGAAAAGGCGGGATTGCTCCCGCCTTTTGCGTCACGGTTGCAGCTCGACTAGCGCTTGGCGGCCACCTCATCGATGGTCAGCGGCCCGAAGTCGTTGCCCCAGGAATTGCGGATATAGCTGCCGATCTGGGCGATGTCCTCGTCGCTGAGCTCATCACCAAAGGGTGGCATATAGCCCAAGCCATGGATCACGGTTGAGGCGACATGGCCGGCATCGGCCAGGTTCTGGTTGCCGGCAAGCACCGCGCCGGCGCCACCCTGACCGTTGACGCCATGGCAGGCCGAGCAGGTGGAGACGAATTTAGGCTGGCCGGCACTGACGAGGGAAGCAAGATCGGCCTCCCCTGCCCCGGCGGCCGGTGCGGCGGCAGCATTGTCGGGAGCCGCGCCTTCGGCGGGTGCCGTTTCGGTCCCCTGATTGGCCGGGTTCTCCCATTCCTCGGGGCCACCGGCAGGCGGCACGGCTTCGGACGCAGGCGCGTCGGTTGGCGCCTCGCCGGCGGTGCCGATCACGCTGCCTTCCTCGCCACCATAGGTGAACTTCAGGATCGCGCCAGGATTGTGCAGCACGCTCGTGGTCAGCTCATCGCCATACAGCTGGACGACGGAGCCAAAGGCGTCGGTGGCGATGAAGACATCGCGGCCATTGGGGGCGATGATCACGTCACGATAGCGGTTCTGACTGCCGAGCCAGGCTTCGGGCAGGCCATCGACCGATTTGCCGTCTTCGCTCATGTGCTGCACGTAGAGCACGCCATGCTTGAGGGTCGGCATCAGGATGGAGTTGTCCCACTCGGCGATGCCGTTCTCGCCGGCTTCGTAGAACAGCACCGATGCGGGGGCGATGGTGGGGTTGCAGATGAAGCCGCACTGCTCGCCAAAGGGGAAATCACTGTCGACGGTGAAGTAGGTGGCCAGCGGATCCACCATCTCGCCCTCGAACTCGGTTTCCGCGGTTTGCGGGACGGTGTCGGGCACTGGAGTAACGATGCGTTCGATGTCGGGCGGGGCCTCACTCCAGTTGATATAGGAATAGGCCATGTCATCCTTGAAGCCGGCGACATTGGGCCAGCCATAATTGCCGCCGGGCTGGATGATGTTGAGCTCGTCGTCGCTCGAGGGGCCGTGTTCGGCTTCGTAGAGCGTGCCATCGGGCCCGAAAGCGATGCCCTGCGGATTGCGGTGCCCATAGCTGTAGATATGGCTGCGCACGCCCTCGATCTCCGGGTTGTCCTCGGGGATGGCGCCGTCGAGTTCCATGCGCAGGATCTTGCCGGAATAGGTGTGCCAATCCTCGCCGCTGACTTCCTCGGCGGTGGGGAGGGCCTGAGCGAGGTTGGGGCGGCGGAAGTTGCGGCCGAAATTGGCGCCCTGCTCGCCGATGGAATAATACAGCTTCATGTCCGGCCCGATGACGACGCGGCCGGCATTGTGGTCGTTCCAGGCCGGCAGCCCTTCGATGAGGACCGTGGGGTCGCTCAGTTGCATCGTGGCCTCGTCATAGGTGTAGCGCACGATCCGGGCGGAAGGATCGGGCTCCTCGGCCGTGCCGTTGTTGACGGTGTAGCTCAGATACACATAGTCGTTGCCGGTGCCCTGAAGCAGTTCAGGATGAAGCGCCAGGCCCAGAAGGCCCTCGTGCTGCACGCCGGTGTAGACGTCATCAAGGGTCAGCAGCACCTGCTGGTTGCCGGTCTCGGGATCAACGCGAGTAACTTCTCCACTGGTGCGCTCGGTGACCCAAATCTGGTCGTCGGGACCCCAGCGCATGGCCCATGGATTGCTGAGGGCCGTGGACACAACGCGAGAGGAAAACAGCTCGTTCTGACCCTTGGGGATCTCGACGGGCGTTTCTTGCGCCGAGGCAAGCATGGGCATGGCGAGCAGGCCGGCCAGTGCTACTCCAGCGAGCAGGCTTTGGGTGGATAGGCGACCCATGCTGGTCTTGGCGCTTGAATTCATTGATATTCCTCCTGAACGAACTGACGCTGCGGCATTTTGGCCGCTAAGGCGCCGCATGGCAACCGGCTGGTTGCAAGAAGAGCGGACAATGGCCGGCAACGTTCATAGTAAGTTCTGCAAGAGAATCCGGTCTAGCAGTCAAGCCACTGATGGCATTGGACTTCGCGAAGCTTGGCGAGTGAGCTTAAAACGGCCCTGCTTGATCTTGCGGGGTACGGCTCCTATGACACCGCCTTGGTTGTCGCCGTGCCCGGACAGGTCTGTCCGGGCTACCTGCCGCGGCAGCGTTGCCGTTTGCACCAGCCAGGACGGGCCGCCGATGAAGCCTTGGATCGAGCTTGATTCCGCCAGCGTACCGGGTGGTGACACGCGGCTGCGGCTGATGCAGCGCGGGGACGAATATTCCATCATGCTAGGCACCAATGAGCTGATGAATAGCCGGCTCAGCGGCTCGGAAGAAGAACTGGCGCGGCTTGCCTGCGACCCGATCAAGGCGCGCCCCAGGGCCCATATCCTGATCGGCGGGCTCGGAATGGGATTTACCCTGCGCGCCGCGCTCACGCTGCTCAATGCCGATGCGCGGATCACAGTCGGCGAGATCGTGCCGCAGGTGATTGCCTGGGCGCATGGGCCGCTGGGGCCGGTGTTCGGCGATTGCCTCGCCGACCCCAGGGTGAGCGTGGTCGAGGCCGATGTGCGGCGGCTGATCGGCGCGGGCAAGAACGCGTATGACGCGGTGCTGCTCGATGTCGACAATGGCCCTGACGGGGTCAGCCGGGAAGGCAATGATGCGCTTTATAGCCGGGCGGGACTGGCGGCGGCGCGGGCGGCACTGCGTCCGGGCGGGGTCCTGGCTGTGTGGTCAGCCCATCCCAGCGCGGAGTTCACGCGCCGCCTCGAGGGCTCGGGCTTTGCCAGTGTCGAGGAGAACCGGGTGCGAGCTCGCTCTGGTGGGCGTGGGGCGCGTCACATGGTTTGGACGGCGCGGAAGGCTGCGTAACCTAAGGAGGCGACGGCCCGACGTTAGAGGCCTGGGCCGGACCAGCCATTGTCCGTCGGTTCAACCGGGCAGCGGAAGGGCAGGAAGGTGCTTGCCGCCCCGGCATTCATCATTGCCAGCGTGAGCGCATTGGCGATGTCCAGTTCCACCCGCGAGCGCGGGCAGGCCTCCACCGGTTCGGTGCAGCCACCGGCGATGAAGTTCTCGTTGGCGGCAATGAAGGCATAGTTGACCTGGGTCTCGTCGGCAGCGGCGACGGCATCCGTCCAGGCTGCCTGGTAAGCCCCGCATTTCTGCTCAACCCAGGAAGCCGATTGCTCCTGCCCTTGGGCGGGCATGATCATGGTCAGCACAATGGCCGCGAAGGGGAGCAGCTTCATGGGTTTTCCTTTGGCGGGCGGTTTGGCGAGTCTCTCGTCCATGCTCCTTTGCCGGTGCTTTGGGGAAAGATCATGTCCGGGAGAAAAACTGGTGTGACCGCACCCAGGTGAAGTGAGGGCTCACCCCTGCTCTCTGCCCCGGAAGTATAGCCCGCACCAGTTACTTGGGTCTGCTGCGGCAGCAGTCGCTCAACCCACTTTACATATAATAGTACTTTTAGTAGGGATTCCCCACCGTCGCAGGTGAATACGCCGCGACTGGCACATGGGAGGTTACCAGTGAACATCATTACCAAGCTTGCCCTCGCGGCAGGCCTCGCTACTGCCTTGTCTTCCGCTACCCTGGCGCAGGATGTTTCCGGCAAGGTCATCGGCTTTTCCCAGATCGGCTCGGAATCGGGCTGGCGCGCGGCTGAAACCGCTGTGACCCGGCAGGAAGCCGAAGCGCGCGGCGTCGATCTCAAATTCGCCGATGCCCAGCAAAAGCAGGAAAACCAGATCAAGGCCATTCGCGGCTTTATCGCCCAGGGCGTTGACGCGATCCTCGTCGCGCCAGTGGTGGCGACCGGCTGGGACGACGTGCTGTCCGAAGCCAAGGAAGCCGAGATCCCGGTCGTGCTGCTCGATCGCGGCGTCGATGCCCCTGAGGATCTGTACCTAACTTCCGTCGCCTCCGACCAGGTGGAAGAAGGCCGTGTGGCCGGCCAGTGGCTGGTCGACAATGTCGGCGACGAGGACTGCAATGTCGTTGAGCTGCAGGGCACCGTTGGCTCCACGCCAGCCATTAACCGCAAGAAGGGCTTTGAAGAAGCCATTGCTGGCCACGACAACATCACGATCGGCCAGAGCCAGACGGGCGATTTCACCCGCGCCAAGGGCAAGGAAGTGATGGAAGCCTTCCTCAAGTCGTCCAATAATGGCGCCGATATCTGCGCGGTTTACGCCCATAACGACGACATGGCGGTTGGCGCCATCCAGGCGATCAAGGATGCCGGCCTCAAGCCGGGCACCGACATCAAGGTCGTCTCAATTGACGCCGTGCCCGACATCTTCCAGGCCATTGCGGCCGGCGAAGCCAATGCCACCGTTGAGTTGACGCCAAACATGGCTGGTCCCGCCTTTGACGCCCTGGGCGCTTACTGGGCTGACGGCACCGAGCCCGAGAAGTTCATCATCACCGAGTCCAAGCTTTATACGGCCGAGAACGATCCCGAGGGCGAATACGAGCGCCGCAAGGATCTCGGTTACTGACCTGATCGCATCGCAATTGCATCCCGGCTCCGCGCCGGGGTGCAAGTCAGACCCATGACCAGGGCCGGCGAGCTGCCGACCGGGTCATCAAAGCGGGTCGGCTGAACCAGGAGGCGGTTTTGTCAGACGGCCCTTATGCGCTTGAAGCGCGCGGCATCACCAAGATTTTCGGCAATCACCTGGCACTCGACCAGGTCGATTTCAGCCTGCGCGCGGGCGAAGTGCATGCGCTTCTGGGTGAAAATGGCGCCGGCAAATCCACGCTGATTAAAATCCTGACCGGGGCCTATCAGCCCGATGGGGGGCGGATCCTCGCGGAAGGGCGGCCAATTGTGCTGGCCAATCCGCAGCACGCTCAGACCCATGGCATCGGCACGGTGTATCAGGAGGTCAATCTCCTGCCCAATCGCTCGGTCGCCGAGAACCTGTTCCTGGGGCACCAGCCGACGCGATGGGGCCTGGTGGACCGGCGCCGCATGGAGCGCGAAGCACGCGTGGTGCTGGCGCGCTATGGCCTGGCGCTCGACCCGGGCAGCGAGCTGGGTACCCATTCGGTGGCGGTGCAGCAGATCGTTGCCATTGCCCGGGCCGTCGAGCTTTCGGGCAAGGTGCTGATCCTCGACGAACCCACCGCGAGCCTCGACCGCAATGAAGTGGAGCGGCTGTTCGAGGTCATCAACGGGCTCAAGGCCCAAGGCATGGCGGTGGTGTTCATCACCCATTTCCTCGAGCAGGTGTTTGCCATCGCCGATCGCGTCACCGTGCTGCGCAACGGCAAGCTCGTGGGCACGCGCGACATCGATACGCTCAATCGCAGCGAAGTGGTACGCCTGATGCTTGGCAAGGATATCGCCTTTTCCGGTGCCACCAGCCTTGAGGCCGATGGGGCGCGCGGCGAGGTGCTGCTGGAGTTCAAGGGCTATGGCCGCAAGCGCAGCGTTCATCCCTTCGACCTGACCATCCGCAAAGGCGAGGTGATCGGGGTCGCGGGCCTGCTGGGGTCAGGTCGCACGGAAATGGCGCGCATCATGTTCGGGGCCGACGCGGCCGACGAAGGCAGCGTGTCGATGGAAGGCGTGCAGCTCGTCATCAATCGCCCAACGGATGCGATCAATCACGGATTTGGCTTCCTGCCCGAAGATCGCAAGATCGAGGGCATTTTCGGCGATCTGTCGGTGCGCGAAAACATCGTCATTGCGCTGCAGGGCAAGCTCGGGTGGTTCACCGCGCTCAGCCGGGATGAACAGCTCGAGATTGCCGGCAAGTTCGGGGAATCACTCGATATCCGCGCGGCTTCCCTCGACATGCCCATCAAGCTCTTGTCGGGCGGCAATCAGCAAAAGGCGATCCTCGCGCGCTGGCTCGCGACCGATCCGGCCTTCCTGATCCTGGATGAGCCGACCCGCGGCATCGATGTGGGCGCCCATGCCGAGATCGTGCGCACCATCAACCGATTGCGCGACGATGGCATGGCACTAGTGGTGATCTCGTCCGAGCTCGACGAAGTGGTCGCTTATTCCTCGCGCATCGTCGTCATGCGCGACCGTGAACTCGTGGCCGAATTGCATGGCGAGCAAATGAGCCCGGCCGTGATCGTGCAGGCCATCGCCAACCACAAGGAAGGAGAGGAGGCATGATCCGCCAGTCGCTCAACCGCCTCGCCAATCCGCAGCTTCTCGCCCTTGTCGGGGTGCTGCTGATCAACTGGCTGCTATTTCCCAACTTCTTTCGCATCACCTGGCAGGACGGGCGGTTCTTTGGCAGCCTGATCGACGTGCTCAATCGCGGGGCGCCAGTTGCCATTCTCGCCATCGGCATGGCGGGTGTGATCGCCACCAAGGGTGTGGACCTGTCGGTGGGCGCCATCATGGCCGTCGCGGGCGCGGCGGCGGCGAGCCTCGTCGTGGCAGGCTATCCGGCGCCCATTGCCGTGGCGGCGGCGCTGGGGCTCGGGCTCGCCTGCGGTTTGTGGAACGGGCTGCTGGTGGCAGTGTTCAACATCCAGCCGATCATTGCCACGCTGGTGCTGATGGTGGCGGGGCGCGGGATTGCCCAGCTGATCACCGAAGGCTCGATCGTCACCTTCAACAATCCCCTGCTGGTCTTTATCGGCACCGGCTCGTTTCTCGGCTTCCCCATGGCGGCAGTGATTGCGCTGGTGCTGATGGTGGGGGTGACGCTGCTGGTGCGACGCACCGCGCTCGGGCTCTTCATCGAGGCTGTCGGGGTCAATCGCGCCGCAGCGAGCCTCTCGGGTATTCGCAGCCGCATGCTGCTGTTCTTTGTTTATGCCCTCTCGGGACTATGCGCCGCGATCGCCGGGCTGATCGTCACTGGAGATATTCGCGGTGCCGACGCCAATAATGCCGGGCTGTGGCTCGAACTCGACGCCATCCTGGCCGTCGTGATCGGGGGCACGTCGCTGCTGGGCGGGCGCTTTTCGGTGCCGATGGCGGTGGTGGGGGCGCTCATCATCCAGGCCATGAACACCGGCATTCTCGTCTCCGGGTTCCGGCCCGAGTTCAACCTCATCGTCAAGGCTGGCATGATCTTCCTGATCCTGCTGGTGCAATCGCCGCTCGCCGGCCGGGTCATGCCGCGCAAGCTGGTGGCCGTGCCCAAGGTCAAGACCTCATGAATCGCAGTCTCCGGCCGCTTCTCGCCACCCTCGTCATTTTCCTCGTTGCCTATGGGCTGGCCGTGCTCCAGTTCCCCGGGATGTTCTCCACGCGCGTCCTGGGCAATTTCCTTACCGATAATGCCTTTCTCGGCATCGCCGCGGTGGGCATGACCTTTGTGATCATCTCGGGTGGCATCGATCTCTCGGTGGGCGCGGTGATCGGGTTTACCGGCGTGCTTGTTGCCGTGCTGATTACCTGGATGGGGCTGCATCCAGTGCTGGCTTTTGCCATTGCGCTGGCCGTAGCGGCGGCGTTCGGCGCCACAATGGGGCTCGCGATCCATTTCCTCCAGGTGCCCTCGTTCATCGTCACGCTCGCGGGCATGTTCCTCGCCCGTGGTGGCGCTTCGGTGATCACCCAGGATTCAGTGGGGATCGACCACCCGTTTGTGGATTGGCTCACAAGCCTCATCATCCGCTTGCCCGGTGGCGGGCGGCTGAGCTTTATCGGCCTCCTAATGCTCGGGATCTTCGCCTTGGGCGCGGTGCTCGCGCATCGCACCAAGTTCGGCTCCTATGTCTATGCCATTGGCGGCAATGCGACTTCGGCGGCGCTGATGGGGGTGCCGATGGCGCGCACGACGGTGCTGATCTATATCCTCTCGAGCACCATGGCCGGGCTGGCGGGGATCGTGTTTTCCATCTACACCTCCGCGGGTTATCCGCTGGCGGCGGTTGGCGTCGAACTTGACGCCATCAGCGCGGTGGTGATCGGGGGCACGCTGTTGACGGGTGGCTATGGCTTTGTGGTCGGAACCCTTGTGGGCGTGATGCTGCTGGGACTCGTGCAAACCTACATCATCTTTGATGGCACGCTTTCGAGCTGGTGGACCAAGATCGTCATCGGGGTGCTGTTGTTCCTGTTCATCGTGCTGCAGCGGCTGATCTTCGCGGCCTCCGGTCCGGGGGAAAAGGTACCCGAGAAGGCCTGAGATGATCGAACCTGGCAGCCTTATCCGCTCGCTTTCCGGGCGGCCTGCTGCACGGAACTTCCATAGCTTCGTGATCAATGAAATCGGGCAAGCCATTGTGGGCGGAAGCTTTCCCGTCGGCTCCACGCTGGCCAGCGACGCGGAGATGATGGAGAGCTATGGCGTGTCGCGCACCGTGTTGCGCGAAGCGCTCAAGACGCTTGAGGCCAAGGGGCTGGTGGAAGCGCGGCCCAAGATCGGCACAAGGGTGTCGCCGCAAAGCCGCTGGAATTATTTCGACCCGCAGGTGCTGTCCTGGCACTTCTATGCCACCCTGCCCGGCCCCTTCATCGAGGGTCTGTTCGAGGTGCGCGCGCCGCTTGAGGCGCAGGCAGCGGAACGGATGGCGCAGCGACGGACCGCCGAGCAGGTGCGCCTGATGAAATATTGGCTGCACCAGATGAGCACGGCCGACAGCAGCGCCGAACAGTTTGGCCTCGCCTGTCTCGAAATCCACCGCGTGCTGGCGGATGGATCGGGTAACCCCCTCCTCCGCTCGGTGCTGGGCGTGGTGGAACTCACCCTGGCGCTCGCGGTCTCAAAGGGCGGAGCCAATGTGCTGCCGCAATACGCCACCTGCTCGATCGGTCTACATGATGAGCTGATCCACGCCATCGAAGCGGGCGACCGGGCTAAGGCGCGGGCGGCGATGGAAGCCAGCATTGCGCTTGATCTGGCCGAGGTGCTGCGCAGCGCCAAAAATGGCGCCGGCGGAGTCACTCGGCCGAGTATGCTTTAGCTTGGACGCGCCTATACTTACCCTTCTGCCCCCTCAACAATAGCTCCGCAGACGCTCGCGCGATTCATCATACAAGTTTTGGTATTTGTATGTTGACTGGATTTGAGCCGTTTTCTACCAATCATGCAGTTCCCAAAGCGCAATAGCGCTGCCGGTGCTGGCCAGAATGCAGCCAGCAGGGGTGCCGATGCCTAGAGCAAAGCGCACGGACATGCATATGGGAGGATACCATGTTTCATCTGCCTAAATTGGCAGCGACGGCGCTCGTCGCTACGACCCTGATGCTTTCGACTGCCAGCGCGCAAACCGTGCTGCGCTCGTCCGACACGCATCCCGACGGCTACCCAACGGTGGAAGCAGTCAAGCATTTCGGCGAATTGCTGAGCCAGAAAACCGATGGCCGCTACAGCGTCGAAGTGTTCCATTCCGCCCAGCTGGGCGAGGAAAAGGACACGATCGAGCAGACCCAGTTTGGCGTCATCGACATGAACCGCATCTCGATCGGTGCCTTTGGTACGCAGGTGCCGGAAGCCACGGTCACGCAGCTGCCCTATATCTTCCGCTCGGCCGATCACTTCCATGCGGTGCTGGATGGCCCGATCGGGGAAGAAATCCTGGGCGCCTTCGACAAGGTGGATGTGGTGGCGCTTGCGTTCTACGATGGTGGCGCGCGCTCGTTCTACAACAGCCAGAAGCCCATCACCTCCCCGGCTGACATCTCGGGCATGAAGATGCGCGTCATGCAGTCCGATATCTTCGTCGATATGGTCGCCGCCTTTGGTGGCAATGCCACGCCCATGCCCTATGGCGAAGTTTATTCGGGCATCCAGACCGGCGTGATCGATGGCGCCGAAAACAACTATCCCAGCTACGACACGGCCGGCCATGCGGAAGTGGCGAAATACTATTCGCTGGACGAGCACCTGATGGTGCCCGAAGTGCTGGTGATCTCTAAGGTGGTCTGGGATGGCCTGACGCCAGAAGACCAGGCGCTGTTCCGCGAAGCCGCCAAGGAGTCCGTTGCCAAGCAGCGCGAGCTCTGGGCCGCCAAGGAAGTGGAATCCAAGGCTGCCGTGGAAGCACTCGGTGCCGAGATCAACGAAGTCGACAAGGCTCCCTTTATCGAAGCGATGAAGCCGGTCTACGACAAATATGTCACCGACCCGGCGCTGCAGGATCTGGTTGCCCGCATCCAGGCGACCGAAGGCTGATCGAAAAGGAACGGAGGCCGGCGCACGGGCGTCGGCCCATTCCACCGCGCTCCGCCGCATGGTGCTGACGGGGGCGCGTGACGCCTTGCGGGCCACGACGGGTGGCTCGGCAGGCTCACCCATGAGGTCCAACTGCAATGCGAACCTGGCTCTTGCCCACCAGCCGCTGGCTGGGACAGCTCTCGACCGTCATTTTATGGCTGGCCGGCATTGGCCTCGTGGCGATGACGGCGATCGTTGCCTACCAGGTGTTCATGCGCTTTGTGATCAACGCTTCCCCCGCCTGGACGGAGAGCGGCTCGATCATGCTGATGACCTGGTTCATCTTCCTGGGCGCAGCCGTGGGGGTGCGCGAGAACTTCCATATGGGCTTTGACGTGCTGCTCTACGTCCTGCCGCCGGGCGCCAAGCCATGGCTGCGGGCCCTCAGCGATCTGTGCGTCTTGGCCTTTGCTTTAGGCATGGTGGTTTATGGCAGCGAATTGGCGGTGCGCTATTGGTCGACCCGCATTCCCGTGCTCGGCCTGCCTACATCCTTTACCTACTTCCCCATCGTTTTGTCTGGCGCGCTGATGTGCCTGTTTGCCGCCGAGCGCCTCCTGCTGCGGCTGGCCGGCGAGCCGATCGATGATGTTGCCGCCGACCCGACGATCACCGAGGCCTGAACACAATGGAATACTGGATCCTTTTCGGCGTCTTTACCGTGCTGATGGTGATCGGCACCCCGATCGCGTTCTGCCTCGGGATCGCGAGCTTTGCCACCATCGTTTATCTCGGACGCCCGCCGGTGGTGGTGTTCCAGCAGCTCAATTCGGGTGTGTCGGCGTTCAGTCTGCTTGCCATTCCGTTCTTCATCTTTGCCGGCGATCTGATGATGCGGGGCGGGATTGCTTCGCGCATCATCTCCTTTGCCGGCTCGCTGATCGGCCATGTGCGGGGCGGTCTGGGGCAGGTCAATATTGCCGCCTCAACACTGTTTGGCGGCATTTCGGGCTCAGCCGTAGCGGAAGCTGCGGCGGTGGGTGGCATCATGATCCCGCAGATGAAGGCGCGCGGCTATGGCGCTGATTATGCGGTCAATGTGACCTCCATGGCGGCGCTGATCGCGCTGCTGCTGCCGCCCAGTCACAACATGATCATCTATTCGCTCTCGGGCGGTGGCAATATCTCGATCGCCGACCTGTTCACCGCCGGGATCATTCCGGGCTTGCTGTTGGCGGTTGTGCTGGCGATCACCGCTTATTTCGTTGCCGTCAAGCGCGGTTACCCCACCGAGCCTTTTCCGGGCTTTCGGCGCGCCGGCTACTTCTTCCTTGTTTCCATCCCTGGCTTGATGCTCATCGTCATCATCTTTGGCGGGGTGCGCTCCGGGATATTCACCGCGACAGAAAGCTCCTGCATCGCGGTGATCTATGCGCTGCTCGTGACCCTCATCATTTACCGCTCGCTCAACTGGAGCGAGTTCGTCCAAGCCGTGCTGGGGGCGGTGCGGACCACGGCAATGGTGTTGTTTATCATCGGAGCGGCGGCGAGCTTTGCCTGGCTAATGGCCTATCTGAAAGTCGCGCTCATTCTGACCGAAGGCATGGCTACGATCTCCTCGGACCCCCTGCTGGTCCTGCTGATGATCAATGTGGCCCTGCTGCTGCTGGGCACCTTCATGGATATGGGACCACTGATCATCATCACGACGCCGATCTTCTTGCCGATGGTGAAGGCATTTGGCGTGGACCCCGTGCATTTCGGGGTGATCATGATCCTCAATCTCGGGATCGGGCTCAATACGCCACCGCTCGGGCCGGTGCAGTTCGTGGCGGCTGCGGTGGGCAAGATCAGCGTGATGGAGGCGATGAAGAGTATCTGGCCGTTCTACCTTGCCGGCATCGTGGTATTGGGCCTGGTTACCTATATCCCCGCCCTGTCGCTGTGGCTGCCGGCGTTGTTCAGGGGATAGGCGATGAGCGCAACCGAAAGCTCCCCTGCCCTGCGAAGACCAAAGCTTGCTGACCTCGTGACCGGAACGCTGCGCCGGCGGATCGCGGCGGGCGAATATGACGCCAGCGGCAAGCTGCCGACCGAGGGCCAGATGACGACGATCTTCGGCGTCAGCCGCACGGTGGTGCGCGAGGCAATCGCAGCTCTTGCAGCCGACGGGCTGGTGCAGTCGCGCCAGGGCGCCGGGGTGTTCGTTGTGCCCAGTCCGGCCAGCCCCTTCAACGCCCTGGGGGCGGAAAGCGCCAACAAGATTTCCGTCGCCATCAACGTGCTTGAAGTGCGTATGGGCATCGAGATCGAAGCCGCGGGTCTGGCAGCGGTGCGGCGCAGCGCCAGCCAGGAAGCTGCCATTCATGAGGCCTGGAACGAGTTTGGCCGTTTGCTCAAGCTGGGAATTCCCACGGGCAAGACAGACTTCGCTTTCCATCGGGCGATTGCCGCGGCAACCAACAACCCATTCTACACCGAGGTGCTCGAAGCGCTGGGTAGCCGAACCATTCCATGCGATGTGGCCTCGCCCTGGAGCACCGAAACTGTTCTAAGCCGTGAGTATCAGGCCGGGCTGCAGCGAGAACACCGCGATATCATGGAGGCGATCTCGGCACAGGACGCGGCCGCCGCACGTGAGGCCATGCGCCAGCATCTTTCCCGCAGCCAGGAGCGCTATCGCGCCCGCCTGCGCACCGTCTAACCCGCTTACCGAGGACCAGTTATGACCACTGAACATGAAATTCGCTTTGCCATCGACCCGGTCAGCGCGGCCACCATGAACACCGAGGAATTGCGGGAGCATTTCCTGATCGAGAGCCTGTTTACGCCGGGCGCAGTAAACTGGACCTATACCCATTATGATCGCATGGCCGTGGGTGGCGCCATGCCGGCAGGCTCGCCGCTCACGCTTGAATCCATTGCGCCTACTGGCACGGCGGCTTTTCTGGATCGGCGCGAACTGATTGCCGTTAATGTTGGCGGGCCCGGCAGCATCGAGGCGGATGGCACCAGGCACGAACTCGCGCCGCGCGACATGCTTTATATCGGCATGGGCAGCCAAGCGGTCACGTTCGCTTCGGCCGGCGAGAGCGAGCCGGCCAAGTTCTACCTGCTGAGCGCACCGGCACACGCCGGGTACCCGACCAAGCTCATCCGGCAGAGCGACGCCAAGCGGCTCGACCTCGGCAGCCAGGAAACGGCCAACGAGCGTTCGATCTTCCAGTTCGTCAACGCCGATAGCGTGCAGACCTGCCAGTTGGTGGTCGGGCTGACGAGTTTTGCCCGGGGTTCGGTGTGGAACACCATGCCGGCCCATGTGCATGACCGGCGCATGGAAGCTTATCTCTACTTCGATCTCAAGCCCGATGCGCTGGTGGTGCATCTGATGGGCGAGCCCGAAGAAACCCGGCACCTTATCGTGCGCAACGAGCAGGCGGTGATTTCCCCGCCCTGGTCGATCCATGCAGGCGCAGGCACGGGGTCGTATACTTTTATCTGGGCCATGGCCGGCGACAATGTCGACTATACCGATGTCGAGAAGGTCGGCATGGATCAACTGCTGTGATGGACCTTTCGGCATTCAGCCTTCAAGGCAATACGGTGGTGGTGACCGGCGCCAATACGGGGATCGGCCAAGGCATCGCCGTATCGGTCGGACGGGCCGGCGCACGCGTGATCGGGGTTGGCCGATCCAGCATGGATGAAACTGCGGGGTTGCTGGCCGAACTGGCGGCCCCGTTCGTGCCAGTGCAGGCAGACCTGAGTTCAAGCAGCGCCGCCCAAGCCATGTTCGATGCCGTCTGGGACCAACATGGTCCGATTGATGGGCTGGTCAACAATGCTGGCATCATCAGGCGGGCCGATGCGGTTGACCTCACGGAAGCCGATTGGGACGATGTGATGGACACCAATCTCAAGAGCATGTTCTTTCTGTGCCAGGCCTTGGGGCGGAAGGCGCTGGCGGCGAACCGCCCGGCGCGGATCGTCAACATCGCCTCCATGCTCAGCTTTCAGGGTGGCGTGCGGGTGGCGAGCTATACGGCGTCCAAGAGCGGTGTGCTCGGCATCACCCGGCTGCTGGCCAATGAATGGGCGGCGCGGGGCATCAACGTCAATGCCATTGCCCCCGGCTATATCCAGACCAACAACACCGCGGCCCTGCGGGCCGATCCGGAACGTTCGTCCGCGATCCTCGGGCGGATTCCAGCGGGGCGCTGGGGTGCCCCTGCCGATATTGGCGATGCGGCAGTGTTCTTGCTGTCCAACGCTGCAAACTACATGCATGGCGCTGTCATCCCCGTGGATGGCGGCTGGCTCGCGAGGTAATGAAATGAAGCTTTTTGCACAGGCGAACGAAACCTCCTGGACCGAACTGGGCCCGGGCAATAAACGCCGGGTGCTGATCCACACCGACGAGTTGATGCAGGTCGAGTTCGCCTTCGAGGCCGGTGCGATCGGCGCCCTCCATAGCCATCCCCATATCCAGGTGAGCTATGTGGCGGAGGGCTCGTTCGAAGTCACCATCGACGGGGTAACCCAAACCGTGGGCGAGGGGGGCAGCTTCATCGTGCCGTCAGGGCTGGTCCATGGCGTCAAGGCGCTTGAGCGGGGCCGCCTCGTGGATGTGTTCACGCCACATCGTGCCGATTTCCTCTAAGCAGTTCTGCGGCCCTGCGGTCTGCCGATGAAAAGCGCTGATTATTGAACGTCTCGGTCACCTCGGAAGGCGTGAAAACTAGTTTGCGCCGTGCTAAGCGGCAACGGTCTGAAATTTCGGAGCTGCAGCATGGATCGGCTGATTGAAACTTTCGAAGCGATCGTCGGACCGGGACATGTGCATGTGGGCGAGCGCGCCACCCGCCGCTTCCGCAAGGGCTATCGCTATGGTGACGGGGAGATCCTCGCGGCCGTGCGGCCGGCAACGCTGCTCGAGCAATGGCGGGTGCTCGAGGCCTGCGTCGCGGCTGATGTGATCGTCATCTTTCAGGCGGCCAATACCGGGCTGACGGGCGGGTCAACGCCTGCAGGCAACGACTATGATCGGCCCATTGTCATCATCAACACGATGCGGATCGACCGGATCGACCTCATCGAGGAAGGGCGGCAGGTGATCGCCCTGCCCGGCGCCACCCTAGACAAGCTGGAAAAAGCGCTCCGCCCCATAGGCCGCGAGCCGCATTCGGTTATTGGCTCGAGCTGCATCGGGGCGTCGGTCACGGGCGGGGTGTGCAACAATTCGGGTGGCTCGCTGATCCGGCGCGGGCCGGCCTACACGCAGTTTGCCCTTTATGCGCAGATCGATGCGGAAGGACGATTGCAGCTGGTCAACCATCTGGGTGTGGCGCTGGGCGATGATCCCGAGACGGTGCTGTCGCGGCTGGACCGCAAGGATTATCGGGACAGCGACATCACCCATGCGAGCAATCAGTGGGCCTCGGACAAGCAATATTGCGAGCATGTGCGCGATATCGATGCCCCGACGCCGGCACGGTTCAATGCCGATCCACGGCGGCACTATGAGGCTTCGGGCTCGGCCGGCCGCATCGGCGTTTTTGCGGTGCGGCTCGATACGTTCGAGGCCGATAAGGATGTGACCGTGTTCTATATCGGCGCTAATGACCCCAATACGTTGGGGGAGATCCGGCGCGATATCCTCGCCAGGTTCGAAAACCTGCCGATTGCCGGGGAATATATCCACCGGGAGGCCTATGAGACCGCGCAGGTCTACGGCAAGGATTTGTTCCTGTTCATCCGAGCTTTCGGCACCGACAATGTGCCCAAGGCCTATGCGGCCAAGAGCTGGTTCGATGGCCTGACCGAGCAGCTGCGGCTGGGCTCGACCATTGGCGACCATGTGCTCAACGCGCTGGCGCGACTATGGCCCGAGCACCTGCCCAAGCGCATGAACGAGTATCGCGACCGCTATGCCCATCACCTGCTGCTCAAGATGGGCGGCGCCGGCGTGGCTGAAGCGCGCCAGTATCTTGCCGCGCGCCTGCCAAGTGGGGATGCGGACTTTTTCGAATGCACCAAGGAGGAAGGGGAAGCTGCGTTCCTCCATCGCTTCGTCGTGGGTGGTTCAGTGGTGCGCTATCGCGCCACGCACAAAAAGACGGTCGAGAATATTGTGGCGCTCGATGTCGCCCTGCCCCGCAATGCGGTTGATTGGTTCGAAACCCTGCCTGCCAGCATTACCGAGCGGATCGAGCGCACGATCTATTGCGGGCATTTCTTCTGCCATGTGCTGCACCAGGAATATCTGGCCAAGAAGGGCGTGGATTGCCATGCGCTCGAAGAAGAGATGCTGGCGATCCTCGACACGCGGGGCGCGCAATATCCGGCCGAGCACAATGTGGGGCATCTCTATAAGGCGCAGCCGGCGCTTGAGGATTTCTATCGGAGCCTTGATCCAACCAACAGCTTCAACCCTGGCATCGGCAAGACCTCCCGCAAGAAGATGTGGGCGGCCTGATCAACCCGGTTCAGGCTGGGCCGCGCCGAGTTCGGTCTTGGCGCGGTTTTCGCGCAGATAGATGATGAAGCTCGAGGCGAGGATGATGGCCGCGCCGAGGAGCGTCAGCGGGCGCGGCAGATCGCCGAAGAATAGATAGCCCAGGATGATGGCCCAGGGCAGCAGGGTGTATTGCAGGGGCGCGATGGTTGCCGCATCGGCCAGCTTGACCGCACGATTGACCCCGATATGGGCCACCATGGCCACAACGCCGAGCGCGCCGAGCAGCAGGAAGTCGGGGGCGGTGGGCGTGGTCCAGCTGAAGGGGGTCAGCACCAGGCCTGCGACCAGTGCGCCGCCGAGCTGGAACAGCACCAGCGTGGTATCGGGCGTGCCGCGCAGGCTGCGGCCAGTGATCATCATTAGCGCAAAGGCCAGCGTGCCGACCAATGCGGCGCCGAGCGCAATGAAATTGATCTCACCCGAGGGCGTCAGCGCCACGAGCACGCCGACAAAGCCCAGGGCAATGGCCGCCCAGCGCACCGGACCGACCTTTTCCTTGAGCAGGATTGGCGAAAGGGCTGCGACATAGATGGGCGCGGCAAGCCAGTAGGTCATCACGTCGGCGAGCGGCAGATAATACACCGCCCAGTAAAAGCAGAACACTTCGGCGGTGGAGAACACGACGCGCATGAACTGCAGCCACGGGCGCTCGGCCGAAAGGATCGGGCGCAGTCCCGCTTTCCACAGGAAGGGCAAGAGGATCAGCAGCGCCACGGCGGAGCGCAGCAGCAGGACCTGACCGACCGAATAGGTCGAGACCAGCCACTTGCCCATCGCATCATTGAGCGAGAACAGGAACATCGCCAGCAGCATGACGAGCACCCCCATTCGAGCGGGGGACATGGCTGGCTTAGATGTGGTCACGTCACTTCTCCGTCGGCGCCTGAGCGGCGGTGGATGGCATCGGGGCGGGTAAACAACTCAGGCAGAAGCTCAAGCCCCAAGCCGGGCGCGTCGGTGACCGAAATCTCGCCTTTGCTGACGAGGGGCAACGCGGTCACAAGCTCGGTGTACCAGCCGGTGTAAAAGGCTCGCACCGACTCCTGGATCAGGGTGTTTCGCGCATGGAGCGAAAAATGGCAGGAGGCCATGAACACGACGGGACCCGTGCAATCATGGGGCGCCACCGGAATGTGGTGCGCTTCGGCGAGTGCAGCAATTTTCCGGGCTTCGGAGAGGCCACCGCACCAGGACAGATCGAGCATGGCAACGCCCGCGACACCGGTCGCGAGATAGTCGCGGAAGGCATGGGGATAGGCCAGCGTTTCGGAGGCACAGATCATCGCATCGGAATGGGGGGCATAGGCCTTGAGCGTCTCGAGGCTATCCATGCGAACAGGATCTTCGTGCCAGAAGGTGTCGTAGGGCTTGAGCGCTCGGGCGATGCGCTGGGCGGCCGGCAGCTTCCACAGTGAGTGGAACTCCACCATGATGTCCATCTTGTCGCCTACCGCCCGGCGTATGCGCTCAAAGGGCGCCAGAGCGATGGTGAGCTCCTCGGCAGAGATATCCAGGCCATTGGTGCGCTCGGCCGCCAAGTCGAAGGGCCAGATCTTCATGCCGGTGATGCCCTGCTCGAGCAGGGAGTGGGCTAGATCGTCGGCGCGGTTGAGGAATGCGTCCAAGTCTTCGTATGGACCGGGGGCGGCTTCGCCCATGCCCCAATTGGCAACACTTTGCGCGCGCGCATCGCGGATGTAACGGTAGCCGGCGCAGGTGTTGTAGGTGCGGATCTTGTCGCGCGACTTGCCACCCAGGGCCACCGAGATCGGCACCCCAAGCACTTTGCCGAAGATGTCCCAAAGCGCGATATCCACCGCGGAATTTCCGCGTGTTTCCACACCGGCCCCGCGCCAGCCAAGATAACCGATCAGGTCCCGATTAATGGCTTCGATCTGCAGCGGGTCACGGCCGATCAGTTTTGGCGCAACTGTCTCGTGGATATAGGCTTCAACGGCTGCGGCGCCCATGAAGGTTTCGCCCAGACCGCTCACGCCCTCGTCGGTGCGCAGAATAATCCAGACAATGTTGGCAAATTCGGCAAGCCGAAGCGTTTCGACGCCGGTGATCTTCATCTAGGCAATCCGGGAGCGGTTGTCCGCGCCGTGCTGAGTAACGAGCAGCGGATTGGGTAGGCAGGGCGGGATAGAAGAGGCGGAACCAAAGCACTGGTCCCGCCCCCGTGATGCGCTCGCGGGTTTAGCCGCGGATTTCGGCTAGGGCCGCGTTGACGCGCTCGACGACCTCGGCACCGATGGTGGCGGCACTGCGCTCGTAGACGCCCTGCACGGCTTCGCGGATCTTGGCCATGTTCTCTGGCGAGATGTCGTTGACCTCGAGGCCCGCATCCTTGATCCGCTGGAGCGACTGCTCGGAAAGCGTGCGGCTGGCTTTGCGCTGCACGTCGCGGCCAACCACGGAGCATTCCTGCAGGATCTGCTGCTCTTCGGCCGAGTAGGTGTCAAAGATTGGCTTCGAGAACAGGACCATGAACGGCGTATAGGCGTGGCGGGTGTTGGAGACGTAATCCTGCACTTCAAAGAAGCGCGAGGTGTCGATCGTCACATAGGGGTTTTCCTGCGCATCGATTGCGCCGGTTTCGAGGGCCGTGAACACTTCGCCGAATGCCATTGGCGTGGCGTTGGTGCCCAGCGTCTGGAAGGTATCGAGGAAGATGTTGTTCTGCATCACGCGAACGCGCATGCCCTTGAAGTCCTCAAGGCTTTCCACCGGACGCAGCGAGTTGGAAAGATTGCGGAAGCCGTTCTCCCAATAGGACAAGTTGACCAAGTTGTGCTTCGGCATCATGTCGGCGATGTACTGGCCGAATTCGCCATCCAGCAGGGCATCAGCTTCCTGTTCGCTCGAGATCAGGAATGGCAGATCAAACACGCCCAGCGCCGGCTCGATGGCGACAAGTGGCGAGCTCGAGGAAATCACCATTTCCAGCGTGCCGGAGCGAAGGGACTGGGCGGACTGCAGATCGTCGCCCAGCGCCGAGCTCCAGAAGGCGTTGACGGTCCAGGCGCCGTCAGTGCGCTCGGCGATGCACTGGGTCATCGCATCGACGCCGTCGCCCACCGGATGATCGGCGGCAATGCCGTTGGCGATGCGAATGGTGCGCTGGGAAACTTCGGCGCTGGCCGGGACGGTCAGGGCCGCGATCAGAGTTGCCGATACGCTTGCGGCAAGAAGTGCCTTGAGTGTCATGTGGTTGTCCTCCTCTTTTGGACGTCGTTCTTTAGTCGTCAGGTCCTCGCGGCGGGGCTAGCGCAGCCAGCGCAACGGCGTGAGGACAAGTTCTGGAAACAGCACCAGCAGCAGCAACACAAAACAGTGCGCCAGCAGGAACGGCATCACGCCGGTGATAACCTTGCCAAGGGGCACGCGCGCCACGCCGCTCACCACATTGAGCACGACACCAACGGGCGGCGTCAGCAGGCCGATGCAGTTGTTCATGATGAACAGGACGCCGAAGTAGACCGGGTCGATACCGGCCTGACGCACGATGGGCATCAGGACCGGGGTGAGGATGAGAATGGTGGGGGTGAGATCGAGCGCCGTACCGACGACGAAGACCAGCACCATGATGAGCAGCATCAGGAGCAGTTGGTTGCCCATCACCGGCTCAAGAATGCGGGTGATCTCGCCCGGGATGTTGGCGCTGGTGATGAGCCAGGCCGAAACCAGCGCACCCGCTACCAGGAACAGGACCACCGATGTAGTCTTGGCGGCGCGCAGGAACACCCAATAAAGATCGACGAGCTTGAGTTCGCGATAGATGAACAGGCCGACGAACATGGCGTATACGGCGGCGATCACACCAGCCTCGGTTGGCGTAAAGATGCCGAAGCGAATGCCGCCCAGAATGATCACGGGCATCATCAGCGCCCAGCCAGCACGCAAGGTGGCACGGCCGCGGGCACCCCAATCCTGCTTCGGCAGGACCTCGACGCCATCCCGGCGCGACACGATGGACCAAGCAACTAGCAGCGCCACCGCCATCAGCAGGCCCGGCACGATGCCGGCCAGGAACAGCTGAGTGATCGACACATTGGCGGCCACGCCAAAAACGATGAAGGCGATGGAAGGTGGGATCACTGGGGCGATAATGCCCCCCGCTGCGATCAAGCCAGCAGAACGAGGCACGTTGTAGCCGGCCTTGCTCATCATGGGGATCAGAATGGCGGCCAGCGCTGCCGTATCGGCGGCGGCAGAACCCGACAGCGAGGCCATGATCAGGGCTGCGAAGATGGCGACAAAGCCGAGGCCGCCACGGAGATGCCCAACAAAGGAGATGGCGAAATCGATGATGCGCTTGGACAGGCCACCCGCATTCATCAACTCGCCAGCGAGGATGAAGAACGGAATGGCCAGCAGAATGAAGCTGTTGGTGCCATCGACCATGTTCTGGGCGACGATCTGGGGATTGAAGATGCCCATATAGGTCATCAGCACGATGCCGCAGAACATCAGCGCAAAGGCGATCGGTGCGCCGATAGCCATGGCGCCCAGCAGTGACGAGAGGAATACGAACAGCGTCATTCGCCGCGCTCCAGCAAGCTGTCGATACTCTCGTAGTCACCCACGAACTGGGCGATCTCGCCTTCGGTCACCCGGCCGGTGAAAATTCGGAACAACCGCCAGATCGCGATCACACCAATGCCGGCCGCGGTAAAGAAGGTGACACCGAACACATAGGCCAGGGGCATGCCAGCGACTGGCGAACGCATGGAGGCGTTGATCGGCGCCTGCATCCAGGTGCCCCAGAACAGAACCACCACGCAAAACAGGATGAGGATGTTGGTCAGCGCCATGCAGATGATGCGGCCACGGCGGCCGAACCGACGAACCAGCGTTTCGACACCCAGATGACCATTCTCACTGAAGGCCAACACGGCCCCGATAAAGGTGAGCCAGACAAAAAAGAACCGGCTCATTTCCTCGGAAATGACCAGGCCGGAATTAAATCCGTAGCGAAGCACGACATTGAGAAAGATCATGGCCGCCATGCCTGCAAGCAGCAGCACAAGGGATACTTCGATGATCCTGCCGATGCCCGAAGTGAGCCGCCTCATGGCAAGCATGCCCCGAGTGTGGCGAACGGAGTCGCATTGGTCACGATGATCTTCTCCCCACAGCCTGCCGCGCATTGCGGCCTGCCGCTCTCCCCTCACGACTGCTCTGGTCAGCCGTCAATATAGACAACGGCTTAAATGACAGCGTATGTCATTGTCAACGGCTCACCTGCTGCGGACGGGTGCATTTGGAGGGGCGATGGGGGAAAATGGCAGAAGTTACAGAGCGGTAACGCTCAAGGATGTCGCGGCCGCTGCTGGTGTAAGCGCTATCACCGCATCTCGCGCTTTGCGGACGCCTGACATAGTGTCCGGGCTTGCTTTGGCGAGGGTAAAAGAGGCCGTTGCGAGTCTCGGCTATACACCTAACCAGGCAGCCCGCGCGCTCGCATCCGCGACCACCTCGACCATCGGGGTGATCATCCCATCCCTGACCAACCAGGTCTTTGCGGAGGTGCTGCGGGGCATTTTCGACGCGGCGGAAGGCACAGCTTACCAAGTGCAGCTGGGCAATTCGCGTTATACGAACCGCAAGGAAGAAGAGCTTCTGCGCTTGTTTGGTGCACAGCGTCCCGCGGGGCTCGTGGTAGCGGGAATCGATCAAAGCGAATTGGCGCGTGCCATGCTCGACAGCTTCGGCTGTCCGGTGGTGCAGATCATGGACATCGGCGCCAGCCCAATCGACATGATGATCGGGTTTGACCACCGGGAAGGCGGGCGCGCCGCGGCGCGGCACCTGCTGGAGAAAGGTTATCGGCGTATCGGTTTCATTGGAGCCCGTATGGACCCGCGCGCGCAACGGCGGCTGGAGGGATATCGGGACGTTTTGCAAGCTGTCGATCTGTTTGACGAAAGGCTGATCTATACCAGCCCGCACCCATCTTCGGTCACCCGAGGCGCGGAGATGCTCGCCGATTTTCTTGAACTGGTGCCGGATGCAGATGCCGTATTCTGCAACAATGATGACATGGCCCTGGGCGCCCTTTTCGAGTGCCAGCGGCGACATATCCGCGTACCGAGCCAATTCGGCATTATGGGCTATAACGACCTGGAATATGCTGCAGCGAGCGCGCCGAGCGTGTCATCGATCCGCACGCCGCGCTACGAAATGGGGCGCCAGGCGATCGACATGATCATCGCCGCCGCCAATGGCGAGCGCCCTGTGCCCGCGGTGGTGAACCTTGGTTTCGAGCTCAAGGCGAGAGACAGTACGGATCGTCAGATTCGCGACTGACGCCAACCTATCGCCCATGAAAAAGGGGCCCGAGCGAACTCAAGCCCCAGACATTCTCGAGACGTATTGGTCGCCTATCGGGAGTTCCGGCCAATGACGGCGCCCGTCGCGCCACCGGCGACGCCACCGACAACGGCGCCGGGCGTGCCAGCGACCGCGCCGCCGACAACTGCGCCAGCGCCAGCGCCAATCGCAGCGCCAGCGACAGTACGCTCAGTGGTGGTGCACGCAGTAAGGGACATGGCCCCAACAAGGACCAAGGCAATAGGTGCAATCTTCTTCATGTTTTCCTCCGGAGGTAAGATGGAGAGTGAACCACTAAAATCCTATGTGGTTCCAACCGAGATTGCCGCAACTTAGATCAAAGCCGCAAGGATTGTCGTTGAGGGAGTGGGACTTACCTTCCTGGATTGCCGAAATGGGCTCCTGGCGTCAGCCGCTTGTAGTGTAGGTGGCTAGCAACCAGGCCTTCAGCTCGGACTTATCCAAAATGGAAGCGGGCAACTGGTCGGGCAAGGCAAAGCCGTGTCGGCGCAGCGTCGCGCTCAGCGCGAGAGCGCGGTTTTGCGGGTTGACGACCTGCATTGTTCGTTCTGCGATCTCTGCCGCGAGGGTCTTGGACATGCGTTTTGTCAATGTTTCACTCCGAAGCTGACAGGCGCCAGTGAACGTAAAGCACGAGGCCAGCTTCTGTATGGCACTTCACTCTCGCGGGTTGAACCGGCAGAGCATGTTAACGGGCTGGAGACGAGCCTTGCGGCTGTGCGATATCATCCTATCTGGAACAAGTGCATGGCTCGCCGTGGGGAGATAGAAATGACCAACAAGTTCCGAACCTCCATTGTGTCCCTCAGGGCGATGGTGCCCGAAACGGCATTCACCGCCTCGACCCTGGGTACGATCCGCGAAGGCAGCGGCGTCGTCATCAACACCACCGGCCTGGTCCTGACCATCGGATATCTCATCACCGAGGCTGAGGAAGTATGGCTAACCACGCATGACGGGCGGGTTGTCTACGCCCATGTGCTCGGCATCGACCAGCAAACCGGATTTGGCCTCGTCCAGGCTTTGGGAGAACTGGATCTCCCTGCCCTTACCCTTGGCAGTTCCGGAGCCACCAAGTTGGGCGATATCGGCACTATCATTGATGGGGAAGGCAGTGAGGTGCTGACCGAGATAGTCGCCAAGCAGGAATTCGCCGGTTACTGGGAATATCTGCTTGATGAGGCGATCTTTACCGCCCCATTCCACCCTTCCTGGGGCGGGGCTGCGCTGGTGGATCCGCAGGGTCAGCTGATCGGACTGGGTTCGCTGCGCCTGCAGATGCTGCAACTCGGGCGCACCACGGACATCAATATGTTCGTGCCGATCGATTTGTTGAAGGACATCCTTGATGACCTCGTCAACCTCGGGCGGTCGCGGAACGAGCCTCGCCCGTGGCTAGGCGTGTTCACGGCCGAGCAGAACAACGAGGTGATCGTGATGAGCGTCGCCGAGCACGGCCCCGCTGCAGACGCGGGGCTCAAGAGCGGGGACATCATCAGTGAGCTCGACGGCCATGCTATCAATGGCCTGAGTGATTTTTACCGCAAGCTTTGGACCACGTCGCCGGTGGGCTCCGAGTTCGCCTTGCGCCTGGTCCGAGACGGAAGAGACAATTGGGTCCGGGTAAAAACCGCGGACCGCAACAGCTTCCTGCAAAAGCCGCAACTGCAGTAACGAACAACGCCCCTGCCCCGAGGGATCGGAGCGGAGTGGGATCAGGAGGTAATTTCTCGAACAGCCAAGTCGGCCATGGCCAGGATGGCGTCGCGAGACTTTGCCGCCGCGATGAACCGCCCATTGTGGCAGAAGCTCGCGCCCTCGACGCCGCAGACGGCCTCGAGATCGCCATTGGTCAAGCCTGCCCATGCGGCGGGAAGATCCGCGCGGAGCTTGAATTCGCCTTGCACGACCGGAATGCCGCCCAGGCACCAATCCTTGTCGCGGGGATGGACCACAAAGAGCAGGTGGTCGGCACCTGATTTCGCGATCGCTGATCGGTATGGCATGCCCTGGGGAAGCTCTAGGATCCGTCCTGAGCCGGCTGTTTCGATGGCCTGCAAAACCACTTGTTCCGCGCGCAATTTGGCAGCCCTGCGAGCGACATTGCCCTCAACAAACCGGCTGACGATGGCGAGAGCTTCGGCAAAGGCTCTGTCTTCGCTGGCTGGATCGGCCTGATCAAAGGGGGGCTTGAGACTATCCAGCAAAGCCGGCAGGGTTAGTTCGGCCAGGGCCCCCGCGACGCTGGCGCTGAGCGCGCCATTGTCCATCAGGTCGACCGGGAGAACGAATTCGCTGTCAAAGGAGGCGTGCACCTCATCCAAATTGGCGTCGATGATCCCTGAGGCACGGAGATAATCGCGTCCGTAGTGCTTCCAGACCAAGCCAAAGGAGCTGAACGGCTCGCCGCTGTCCCGAACCGGCGCACCGCGCTGATGGTGATCGAATATCTGTGCTGCGGCATCATAGGCGCCGCCAACATCGTAGATGATGCGGTCTTGGGCGGGAGTAATCCACTGTGCAGCGCGGGAGCGGATTAGTTGCGCATCGGGGAAGAGCCGGGTCAGAACGACGCTGGACAGGAGTTCGTCGGCGTGAAAGCCACCGGAGTGAGTAACGAGAAAGTTCGGCTGCAAAACGGGAACGCGCCTTTCTTGGGCAGATCGATACGGCGCCTAGCATCTGGCTCGCCGATAAACCAGTGGCGCATGGCAACAAAAGTGCGGGAGGCGCCAAGCTCTACCCCGAATGGCGGATGATCAGAAGCGCAGGACTCAGCGAACAGCAGCCGATCGCTGAACCGGCCGCTCGGGGCAAATTGCGCAGTCTTCTGGGTCAACGCTGGCTTGGCTATCGGCTGGCGAAGTAGGGGTTCTCCGGGAAATCTCCTACCAAGCAGCGCGAGAAGCCGCGGGTGCCGGGCCGATAATCGAGCCGCACGCATGCCGCACGGCGGTCAGCTTCCGGAAACGCGGCGACATAGCCGCGGCCGGGCCGCAGCGCCGCGACGGAATCCACATTTCCCCTGGCGAGTGGCGGTTCGACGCGCCGAACCACTGGCTGCGGCTGAACAATAACCGCAGTTGGTGGTGATAAGACCACGACGCGCTCTCGAGACGTAGAACAGCCTGCCAGTGCCACAGCGGCTGCGAAGACTACAAGGACTTTACGCATGATGATCACCTCTGCTTGAAGAACACCCGTCTTATTGGTTTGTTCCCGAGCGCATTGAGGTGCAATTTCAGCTTATTTATGCGAGTATTTCTACAGTGACCGACGCGGTCCCGGAGCCGATCATGCCGATGGCCTGGGCAGCGCCTTTGGAAAGGTCGATGATCCGGCTGCCGACGTAAGGTCCACGATCATTGATCCGCACGATGACGGACTTGCCGTTCTTCTTGTTGGTCACACGAACCTTGGTGCCGAACTTGAGGGATTTGTGAGCCGCGGTGAGCTGGTGCATATTGTACTTCTCACCATTGGCCGTGGTGCGCCCGTGAAAGCCGGGGCCATACCAGGAAGCCACACCCGACAAGGTGCTGTCCTTGGCGAAAGCTTGTGGAGCCATTGGAACTGCGGCGAGGGTGAGGGAAAGAGCAACGGCGGCGGCTTTGAAAATCTTCTGCATTAAGGGAACGATATCTCGCTGTTGACGTTGAGGTCAGCATTAAAGGGATCGTTGCGGCCTCAATGGGCGGACGGAACGGCTGGATTAGGGTGATTCTGGGACCATGCCGCATTGCGTCCTTATTGTGGGGCGTTGCTGCCCAACATGCGTCCAAACCAGGATCGTCAACCCTGCGACAGGTGTGCCTGGTCGACGCAGGTCGCGTGTAGCTGGACATTGAGGACGCTCCCCAAGCGCCGCTGTAACCTTTACTCGCACGCGCCAGCGGAGATGTTGGACCTGTTGGGAACAGGGATTTAGCACTTCAATGCCGCGGAAAGCCCGCACTACAGGGCTCGGGAGATCGGGAGATCGGGAGCGGAGCACGCAGCAAAGAACAGGAAACTACCCTTGATGCACCCTCTCTATCTCGTGACCGGGGAGCGTCTTGCGGGTAGGCCAGCCGCAACTATCTAAGGGTTAAGCCGGTGCGCGATCCCCTCCTCGCGGCCGCCGGCGAAAAGAAGGCCCTGGCGCTGTTATAGCTGCCGGGGCCTTTGTTTTTGTGCGCTTGCCTAAGCCTGCGCGATCGGGTCAGAAGGTCTTCGCGCCGTTAACGAACAGGCGCACGGAATACAGTGTCGTCGTGGCGCAGATAAAAAGTCGGTCCCGCTTGGGTCCGCCAAAGCATACATTGGCGACGACTTCGGGAATGCGCACCTTGCCGATCAGCGTGCCATCGGGATCATAAACGTGCACGCCATCGGCAGCCGAGGTCCAGATGCGGCCTGCCGTATCGAGGCGGAAGCCGTCGAACAGCCCGGCCGTGCAATCCGCGAACACCCGACCGCCTGAGAGCGTGCCATTCTCGCCGACCTCGAAGACGCGCATATGGGCCGGGTTCTGCGGACCGTGGGTGCGGCCGGTGTCAACGACGTAAAGCAACTTTTCATCGGGCGAGAACGCAAGGCCATTTGGCTTGACGAAGTCATCACAGACAATGGTGAGCGCGCCGGAAGCGGGATCGATCCGGTAGACATTGGACGCGCCGATCTCGCTTTCGGCCTTGTTGCCCTCGTAGTCAGAATCGATGCCATAGGTCGGGTCGGTGAACCAGATCGAGCCGTCTGACTTGACCACCACGTCATTGGGGCTGTTCAGCCGCTTGCCGTTGAACTTGTCGGCAAGGACCGTGATGGAGCCGTCATGCTCGGTGCGGGTGACGCGGCGGGTGCCATGTTCGCAGGTAACAAGGCGACCCTGGCGGTCAACGGTGTTGCCGTTGCTGTTGTTGGCGGGCTGGCGGAAGACGCTGACGGCGTCGCTGGCCTCATCATAGCGCAGCATGCGGTTGTTGGGCGCGTCGGACCAGACGAGGTAGCGCCCGGCCGGGAAGTATGCGGGACCTTCGGCCCAATGGCAGCCTTGATAAAGCTTGTGGACGTTGGCCGTGGTGCACGGCAGGCGCGCAAAGCGTTCGTCCAGAACTTCATAATCCGATGCAGCCAAAATACCCTCCTCCGAGATTGCTTCTTGGGCTCTTACCTGAGCGCCTGACGCGTGCCAGTGATGGCGATCGCGGCAACGATGATCAGACCGGTAAAGACGTCCCGCAAGCCCGAGCCGAAGCCTGCGGTGTTGAGCAGAGTGGACACCATGAACAGGAACAAGGCACCGCCCCAGAGCCCAGGGACATTGGCCCGCCCGCCCGCGACCGAGGTGCCGCCGAGCACGACCACGGCGATTGAGGTCAGCAGGTATTCGCGGCCCATCGACAGCGAGGAACCTCCCGAAAATCCGGCCAACAGCGCGCCGCACAGCGCGGCAAGAGCGCCGGAAAGCACATAGGTCAACAGCCGGGTGCGCTCGACCGACAGGCCGGCGAAGCGGGCGGCGCGCATGTTCTGGCCAGTGGCGAGCACGGTGCGGCCATAGATGGTGCGGTGCAGCACGATCCCTGCCACGACCGACAGGGCGATGGCGACGATGGCGAGTACGGGAACACCTAGAAAGCGCGAGAAGGTAAAATCGGAGAGCGCCGCGGGCGGCTTGATCTGCAGACCGCGGCCATAGCTGATGCCGACGGACTGGATAATGAAGCTCGAGGACAGGGTCGCCACGATGGGCGGGATACGGAGGAGCCTGATCAGGAGATAATTGAAGCCACCGATCAGGATGCCGCAGGCGAGCGCGGCAAGGAGACCCCAGAGGATAAGGCTGTTCTGTCCATCCATGACCTTCATGGCGACGGCGCTGGCCAGGCCGATGGTGGCCGGGATCGACAGGTCGACATTGCCGGGCCCGAGGGTGATGACGAACATCTGGCCCAAGCCCACCATGACGGTGAACACCGAGAAGGACAGGGCGGCGACGAGCATGCCCTGGGCGCCCTGCCCCGCAATGGAAAAGGACAGCACCCAGACCAGAAAGGCGCCGAGGAATGACCAGAGCCAGACCGGCAGACTGCTTAGGGTGAACCGCGAAAGGGAAAGGGTCTGATCGGTCATTTTTCAGCTTTGCTGATGAGCACGCGAGCGGCGAGGATGATGATCAGGAACATGCCTTGGGCGCCGACCTGCCATTCCTGCGGAATGCGGCCGCCGGGCAGGAACGGCACCTGGAAGAAGTTCAGCGCCGAGGAGGCCAGTTGCAGCACCAGGGCTCCGATTACCGCGCCGATGGGCGAGATGCGACCGCCAACGAACTCGGCGCCGCCGATCACCGCTCCGGCGATGGAGAGCAAGGTGTAGCCGGTGGCCATATTGGCGTCGGCGCTGGAGGACACGCCGACGAGCGTCATGCCGGCCAGAATGCCGAAGACACCGGCCAGGGCAAACATGGCGACCTTGGCCTTGAGGATGGACCAGCCGGCACGATGGACCGCGCGGGCATTGCCGCCAACGCCGCGCAGCACCGCGCCATAGGAGGAGCGCATCAGGATGAGGTGTACGACCACCCCAATCACGATCGCCAGCAGGACTGGCATTGGGATGAACGGGGGCTGGAGGGCCATGAAGTCGCGCAGAAAGCCGGGGGCGGAGCCGCCGGGTGTCGGGCGGATCAAGAGGGCGAGGCCCGCCCAGAAAAAGCTCAGGCCCAGGGTCACGACGATGGAGGGGACGTTGCGCAAGTGGATGATGATGGCCGCCAGCATGTAAACCAGCACGCCGCCGGCCAGCATCAGCGCGGCAAGCAGCGGCGCTTCGGGCATATAGGTGGCGGTGACGCAGGCGACGAAGCCGACAAAGGCACCGATCGACAGATCGAGCTCGTTGGTGGCCATGACGCACATCTGGGCGATGGTGGCCAGAGCGACGGGAATGGCCAGGTTCAGCATCAGGTTGAGGCCGAAGTAGCTGATCGCCCGGGGATTGAAGTACCAGATCGCGGCAAGCACGATGACGAGCGAGACCGCCGGCAGGGCGCCGCGCAGCAGGCGCTGACGGGAGGACGCAGCCAGGTTCTGGCCGCGTGCCGTGGTCGAGATATCGGTGGTCATGCCGCGTCCTTGTCCTTGAACGAGGAGCCAATCACGCTGGCCTCGGTAATGTCAGCGCCCTGCAGTTCGCCCACGATGCGCCCGTTCTGGAACACGTAGACGCGGTCGCAATATTCGAGCTCTTCGAACTCGGTGGTGTACCAAAGGAAGGTTCGGCCGCCCGCTGCCTGCTCGGCAATGATGTCATAGACCTCGAGCTTGGTGCCGATATCGACGCCGCGCATGGGATCGTCCATCAGCACCACGGCGGATGTGGTCGAGAGCGCCCGGGCAAAGAGCGCTTTTTGCTGGTTGCCGCCGGATAGGGAGAGAATTTCGTCGTCAAGCGAGGGTGCCTTGATCGCCATGGTTCGGCCCCAGCGGCTCGAAAGCTCCCGCTCCTTGGCGCCTGACAGAAGCAGGCCGTTGCGGAGCACCGGCAGCGAGCCGACCGCGATGTTGTCGGCGATGGACCAGAGCGGGAAGATGCCATCGGCTTGCCGGTCGCCGGCGACGAAGGACACCGCGCCCGTGACGGTGATTTCGGGCTTGCGGGCGCGGGCCGCTTCAAAGACCTGCACCAGGAATTCGGTCTGACCATGCCCGGACAAGCCAGCAAGGCCGATGACCTCGCCGCGCCGGGCAACGAAGGGTAGCCCCCTGCCCGCCCGTTCAGCCTTGACGGCAATGGGAGCGTCGGCGAGGGAGCGGATCGAGCGCTCGCGCGCGGCGCGGTCAGGATGCTCGCCGCCGCTCATCAGATCGACGAGGCTGTCGCGCGAGAAGTTGGCGACCGGGCCGGAAGCTACGAGCTGGCCATTCTTCATCACCGCGATCTGGTCGGAGTAGTCGAGGATTTCGCCCAGCATATGCGAGATGAGGATGCACGAGACCCCGCTCTGGACCTCCTTGCGCACGAACTCCAGTAACTGGCGCGACGTGGTCGCATCAAGCGAGGATGTCGGTTCATCGAGGATCACGAGGCGCAGCACGCCTTCGCTGACGGTGAAGGCTCGAGCGATCTCGACCATCTGGCGGCGGCCGATGGATAGGTCGGAGACTACGGTGTCGGGCGAAATGTCGTGGCCGGGAAAAATGCGCTCCAGCATGGCGCTGATCAGCGCACCGGCCTTTTTGCGCCAGCCCCAGCCCTTGATGGAAGGATGGAGGATGCGGGTGTTCTCCGCCACTGTGAGGTTGGGGCACAAGGACAGTTCCTGAAACACGCAGCGCAGCCCGAGGGTTTGCGCCAGGTGCACCGAAATCTGGTCGTATTGCTGCCCGCCGACCTGGATGCGGCCCTGATCGGGTCGCAGCGTGCCGGCAAGGACATGCATCAAGGTCGACTTGCCGGCGCCGTTATGGCCGACAAGTCCGAGGCACTGGCCCCCGGCAATCAACAAGTTGACGTCGGACAGGGCGCGCACCGCGCCAAAGGAGCGGGAAACACCCGCCAGCTCAATTGCCGATCCGTTTGGCGCGGTCATGGCTTACTTCTGCTCTCGCCTAGAGGTTGTCTGCGATGGCCTGGATGGCTTCCTCTTGCGAGTATTCCTTGTTGGCAACGCCGCCGACCGGCGTGTTGGCAACAGCTTCATCCAGCGTTTCCTGGGTGACGGTCAGGTAGGGAACGGTCACGTCCTTGGGGATTTCCTTGCCGTCAAGGATCTGCTGGGCAACCCAGAAGGCGAGCGTCGAGATGCCGGGCGCGATGGTGCCGGACCAGGTCTCGTAACCATTGGCATCGCGCTGCTCCTGCCACCAGGCCAGCTCGTCCTGACGGTTGCCCATGATGATGATCGGCACATCACGGCCGGCAGCACGGAAGGCCTGAGCCGCGCCATAGCCGTCGCCGCCCTGGGTGACGATGGCATCGATCTCGGGCAGCGAGGGCAGCACGGTCGACACAGCGCGCTGGGCCGTGGCCTGATCCCAGTTGCCGGTAGCTTCACCCACAATGGTGAAGTTTGGATGAGCCTTGACGCCGTCGGCGATACCTTCATGAATGAGGTTATCAATGGAAGTGCCGGCAAGACCACGGATTTCCAGGAGATTACCGCCTTCGGGAAGACGGCCGGCGAGATAGTCGAGCTGCTGCTGGCCGAGCTGCTTGTAGTCGACCGCCACGCGCCACGCGCAAGGCTCGGACACAGTGCCATCAAACGAGACAACAACGATACCGGCGTCGCAGGCGGCCTTGACGGCGCCGTTCAGGGCGTCGGGGGAGGCGGCATTGATGACGATGGCGTCGTAGCCCTGCAGGATCAGGTTTTGGACCTGGGCGGCCTGGGTGGGCACTTCCTGATCGGCGGTGGTGAAGGTGTCGACGGCCGCGACGATCCCGTCGGCAACCGCCTGGCTCGTCACCTTCTCCCAGCTTTCGAGCATGGCCTGACGCCAGGAATTACCGGCATAGTTGTTGGACAGGGCAATGCGCTTGCCCGATGTTTCGGCATGCGCGATGCCGGTCAGGCTGGTCGATGCCAGAACTGCAGTCAGCAGAATCAGTGAACGCTTCATTGATATTCCTCCTCGCCGCCAGGCGGCCCTTTGAACCCCTCGTCAGCTCGCGCAACACCTGAGCAGCTTACCTGCTTCTTTGGACGGGTCGCTTCGCACCAGGTTGTCGGATGCGAGCTGGCTCTGTTCTGTCCGATTTCGTAGTATATAGGATATTGATTAGCAAGCTGGCTTGTGGTGGTTTGCAGAGCAGGTTGCTGATGGGGAGCCGTGAAGACGTGGCGTGCCTGGCGTCGTGCTGCAGGACGCGCCATCGGAAAGGACGATTATGCCGGCGGCGGACAAGACCCTCGACAAGACCAGCCTGGCCGAGCAGGCCTATAATCACATTCGCAACCTGGTGCTCGACCAAGCCGTCGAGCCCGGTGAGGTGATCGGCATCGATGTGATCGCGAGCAAGCTGGGCGTGTCCCAGACCCCAATCCGCGAAGCCCTGGCGCGCCTCGAAGGGGACCGGCTCGTCGTACGGCTGCGCAATGGGCGCTACAAGGCGGCGCCCGCCATGTCCCTGCTCGACTACGCGCATCTGTTTCAAACGCGCTTGCTGCTGGAGCCTGCGGCCGCGGCTCTCGCGGCGCAGCATCGTACCGAGCAGACCATTGCGACGCTCGAGCAGTCGATCAAGGGAATCAACTCGGCCGGACGGGGCCCACGCAGCCAGCTGTTCGTGAACTTCGTGGACGCAGATGCCCTGTTCCACCAAACCATTGCCGCCGATTGCGGCAATATGTTCATCACAGGGGCCCTGGCCCAGTTGCAAGCCAATCATCGTATTGGCCCGCTTTATCGCAATCGTGGCGTGGTCGATGCCGATGCGGTGATTGCCGAACATACAAAGATCTGTGCCGCTATTCGTGCTGGCGATGCCAAGGGCGCCGAAGACGCCATGCGGCATCACATAGAGCGGGCACGCGACGTCATCCTGGCCTGGGTGGAGGATGCCCCGGCCACGCAGGATAGCACCAAAAAAGGGTAGGAGATTCCCATGCCGTTCATCAACATCCGACTGGTCCGGGAAGTCATCGCCGATGACCCCGAAGGCAAGAAGGCCCAGATCGCGCGCAAGGTGAGCGATGCGGTAACCGAGGCGACGGGGCTGGCGCCCGAAGATGTCTGGGTGGTGTTCGAAGAGGTTGCGGCGCGCGACTGGTATGTCGGCCCCACCAATGTCCATACCCGGCGAAATCTCGGCTAGGCCCGCCGGATCGATTACGCCACGGAATGGCAGCGGCTGCAGCCACCGCGCTCTCGCGCGGGCGACCGCGATTGCCTGGCGACCCCTCACCCAACAAGAACTGAAAGCGCTGATATGACGGATGTTTCTGCCGGCACCATTACCATTGCCCCCGAGGAGCTGGAGGGACGAGTCCAGGGGGCGCTGCGGGCAGCGGGCGCGAGCGAAGCGTCGTTGCTGGCTGCGACCAAGGCGATGATGCATGCTTCGATGCTTGGGGTAGACAGCCATGGCGTGCGCCTCGTACGGCATTATTGCCAGATGCTGGGTGGCGGCCGGATCAACAAGAACCCGGAACTGCGCGTCGAGCACAAGGGATCCGGCAGCACCATGCTGGATGGGGATGACGGGCTGGGTCATTACGCCTCTTACCGGGCGATGGATATTGCCTGCGAGCGGGCCAAGGAAAGCGGCATTGCCGCGGTGGGGGTCCGCCGCTCGTCTCATTTCGGCGCCGCGGGTGCCTATGCCCTGGAGGCCGCTTATGCGGGCATGATCGGCTTTGCCACCACCAACACCGATTCCATGGTGCCGCTGTTTGGTGGCGCCAAGCGCTTTCACGGCACCAATCCGCTGGCCTTTGCGGCACCCCTGCCCGGCCACAAGCCCTGGCTGCTGGACATGGCGACTTCCTCGATCCCGATGAACCGCGTGCTGCTGCATCGATCGCTGGACAAGGAACTGCCGCCCGGTGTTGCGGCCGATGAGAGCGGCGGCACCGTGACCGACCCGCATAGCGCCGAGATGGTTCTGCCATTGGGCGGGGACGAGTATGGCTACAAGGGCGCGGGGCTAGCGGGCCTCGCCACGCTGCTTTCGGCCGTGCTCACCGGCACAACCCTCGATGCCGATTTCATCCCGATGGTCGGGGCGGACGATATCAGCACGCCCCGCAATATGGGCCACTTCGTGCTGGCGATCGATCCTGACCATTTCGCCGGTCGGGCCATCTTCGAGATGGGCATGTCGCGCTATATCGCCTCCTTGCGCGAAGCGCCCACGCGGGAGGGACACGAGGTCATGGCACCCGGCGACCGGGAATGGAAGCGAGCCGAACATCGACGCCAACATGGGGTGCCGATCGATCTCGATACGGGTCGGTTCCTCGACCTCGTCTGATGCAAAGATTGAGCCGGCCACGTGGCGCGGCCGGCTCAATGGTGGTTAGGCGGCTTTCTCGGTGACGTCGCCGCTGTGGCGGATTTCGGTACCGAGGACTTTGAGGCATTCGCGGATAAAGGCGGCAAGAGCTGTCCAACCCTTGGCTGAAACCATGGTGCCATCCACATAGGCTTCGGTGGGCGACAGATCGATATAGGTGCCGCCGGCCAGGATCACTTCGGGCTCGCAGGCGCCTAGGGCCGCGACCTTCTTGCCGCGCACGACGCCGTCCACCGCCACCAGAATCTGCACGCCGTGGCATATGGTGAAGATGGGCTTGTTGGTTTCGTGGAAGTGCCGGACCATGGCCTGCACGCGCTTGTCGGTGCGGATATATTCGGGACCACGGCCGCCCGCGGCATAGACGGCGTCGTATTGGTCCAGCTTGACCTCATCGAAGCTTTTGTTGAGCTGGAAATAGTGGCCCATCTTTTCTGTATAGGTCTGGTGACCTTCAAAATCGTGCAGGGACGTGGCGATGATATCGCCGGCCTTCTTGTCGGGGCAGACGACGTGGACCGTGTGGCCAACAGCTTCCATGGCCTGCTGATAAACAAAGATCTCGTATTCCTCGGTGAATTCACCGACCAGCATCAGGATTTTCTTGCCTGGCATTTTGCGTCTCCAGTGGTTGTATGGGCGGGGCCAGCACTGGGCTGGCCCTGCAGCTATCAGAACGGGGAGTCAGGGAAGTAATATTCAGCCGCATTGTCCTTGGTGATCAAGGGCGCGTCGAGCTTTACAGAACCGCGCACCGGAGCCTGCCCGTGGAACTGGGCAGCGGTCATGTAGATCGCGGTCTTGATCATGGACGGCGGATAAGGCGTCTCGATCGGGGTCATGGGGTCACCCGCCATCACCTTTTCGATGATTTCCTTCATGCCATTGCCGCCGAGCGCATATTTGATTTCGGTGCGGCCAGACTGCTGGATGGCTTCGAGTACGCCGAGCAGCATATCGTCGTCATTGGCCCACACGGCGTCGATATGGGGGTACTTGGCGAGATAGTCCTGCATCAGGCTGAAGGCTTCGTCGCTGTTCCAGTTGGCATACTGGATGTCGAGCACATTGATGTCAGTGCCTTCGATCGTGTCCTGGAAGCCCTGGATACGCTCGTCATCGATCACGGTGGGAATGCCGCGCAGCACCACCACATCGCCCTTGCCACCGAGATTGTCGATCAGGAACTGGGCCGTAGTGGAGCCAACGGCGATGTTGTCGCCGGCCACGTAAAGGTCCTGGATTTCGGGATCAGTCAGACCACGATCAACCACGGTGATGAAGGTGCCGGCATCCTTGATGCTCTGGACCGGCCCTGTCAGTTCCTCGGAGGAATGGGGCAGGATCACGAGGGCATCCGGCTGGCGGGTCGCGGTCAGATCCTCGAGCGCGCTGACCTGTGCGGAAGCGGATGGAGAAGTTTTGACGACAACTTCGATATTGGGGAATGCGGCCTGGATTTCTTCGGCGGCAGCCTGGGCGTGGTAGACGACACCGGCGGTCCAGCCATGGTCGGCGGCCGGGATCGAGACGGCGATCAGCTTTTTTTCCTGGGCGAGAGCAGGCACGGCCACGAGCGCGGCGGCGACACTGATCGCGGCAAGCATATTCAATCGAGACATAGTTTCCTCCCTTGGACCTTTCGCAGGTGCAAGCCGTTCGGTCGCTTTACGGCTGCGCTTTCGAGAACCTCTGTACGAGCATCGCAATGATGATGATGACGCCTTGCACCGCGGCGACGAGGTATTCGGAGATGAAGTCGGACAGCACCATCAGGTTGGCGATCATTTCAAGGATCACCGCGCCCGCGATGGTGCCCCAGATGCGCCCCTTCCCGCCGCGCAGGGCGGTGCCGCCGATCACCACGGCGGTAATCACCTGCAACTCCCAGAGCAGGCCCGTAGTGGGGGTGGCTGCGCCCAGCCGCGGGACGTAACAGATCGCGGCGATTGCAACGCATACGCCCTGGATGACGAAGGCGGTGGTGCGGATCTTGGGGATGGAGATACCGGAAAATCGCGCCACTTCCTCATTGGCACCCACGGCGGCGCAGCGGCGGCCGAACTTGGTCTTGTAGAGCAGGAAGGCGCCGATCAGGGCCACGACGATCGAAACGATTATGGGGATCGGGATACCAGCCAGGGTGCCGAAATAGATGGGGCGGAAGGGCTCGCGCAGGCTGCGGTCGATCGGGATCGTGCCGCCATTGGACATGAAGGTGATGAGGGCGCGGAAGATGCCCATCGTGCCCAAGGTGACGATGAAGGGCTCGATCTTGCCGATGGTGACAATGAGACCGTTGAACAGCCCGCACAGCGCACCGACGCAGAGCACCAGCGCCATACCGGCGATGATGGCATTGGCCCCGAGGCTGGGGACCAGCGCGTTCATGAACATGATCATGACGCCGGTCACGAATGCCGCCATGGAGCCCACAGACAAGTCGAGCCCGCCCGAGGAGATGACGAAGGTGGCGCCCACCGCGATGATGGCGATGAAGGACGAACGCGTGATGACATTGGTGAGGTTGGTGGGCGAGAGGAAATCGGGGTTGACGAGGAAACCGACGATCACGAGGACGGCCAGGGCGATGAAGGGGCCCAGATCCACCCAGTTGATGCGCCCGAGCAGGGTTTCGCGCGGTGATGCGGCACTGATCTCAGCCACGGGCAATTCCTCCAGTTGAACTGGCGGTTGCCCCGCCACTTGTTGCGGCAAGCACCACCGCATGTTCGGTGATGGCGTCGCCCTCCAGTTCGGCCACGAGCCGGCCCGACCGCATCACGAGAATGCGGTCACACAGGCCCACCAGCTCCTGCAGTTCCGAGGAGATGACGATGCAGGACTTGCCCTCACGCACCAGCTTGTCGATGAAAGTGTAGATCTGGCTCTTGTTGCCGATATCAATGCCGCGCGTCGGCTCATCGATGATGACGACCGAAGGGTTGAGCAGCATGATCTTGGCGAGCAGCAGCTTTTGCTGGTTTCCGCCCGAGAGCTGACCGGCCTGCAATTGGCGGCTGCGCACGCGGATATCATATTCCTGCACCGCGCGATCGAGCTGCTGATCTTCGAGCTTTTGCTCGAGATATGGTTTGCGATATATCCAGGACAGAGCCGTCAGCACCAGGTTGGGTGCCAGTCGCTCCCGCAGCAGCAGACCCTTGCCCTTGCGATCTTCTGTCAGATAGCCGATCCCGGCCTCGATGCCATCGGCAACCGAACGGATATGGGTCTTCTTGCCGCCGACGCGCACGGCACCGGTCTTGGCGGGCCGCAGTCCCAGCAGGCCCTCAAAGAGCTCGGTTCGCCCAGCCCCGATCATGCCGCCAAAGCCGAGCACTTCGCCCGGGCGGGCGACGAAGGAAATGTCGTGCGCGAAACCTGGCACATCGGCATGCTCGACTTCGAGCAGCGGCGCTGCGGTGGAGAGGCCGCGCTTGTGTGGGTAGAGCATAGCCAGGTCGCGTCCGACCATGAGGTTGGCCATGTCCTGCTGGGTTAAATCAGTGGCGGGATAGGTGCCGATCTTCTTGCCATCGCGGAGCACTGTGATGCGATCGGCGAGAGCTTCGACCTCATCCAGGCGGTGGGAGATGTAGAGCACGGCTGCGCCCTGGTCCCGTAGGCCACGCACGATCGCCAGCAGAGTTTCGACTTCGGTGGCGGCGAGCACCGCGGTGGGTTCATCGAAGATCACCATGGTGTGCTCTTCGAGCAGGGCACGGGCGATTTGCACCAGTTGGCGCTGGGCGATGGGAAGATTGCGAACCAAGTCCCGGGGGGAAGCGGTGCAGCCGATCGCCGCGAGCCGCTCGGCGGCGATGCGCTCCATGGTCGCGTCATCGACGAGCCCGTTGCGACCGAGTTCGCGGCCTAGAAAGAGGTTTTCCACCACGGTGAGACCGTCGGCGAGCAGGATCTCCTGATGCACCAATACAATGCCGGCATTCTCGGCCTGCACCGGCTTGCTGAAGTGTGCGGGCTGACCGCGATAGGTGATGGTACCGGTGGTGGGTTCGACATGCCCGGAAACCAGGCGCATCAGCGTAGACTTGCCAGCGCCGTTCTCGCCGATAATGGCGTGGATTTCCCCGGCGCGTATATCCAGGTCAACGCCGCTCAGCACCGTGATCGGGCCATAGGCTTTGCCCAGATCCTGCAATTGCATCAGCGGCTGCGCTGTGGTTTGCGCCCGATCCTGGAGCACAGCGTGCGCGACCCCGGTCATTCGAAAACCGGCAGCAAGCGGTCGCGCGAGCGCTCGATGTGGGCCCGCATCGCCTGCTCTGCGGCCTGCCCGTCACGCGCTTCAAACGAAGCAATAATCGCCTCGTGCTCCTCCAGCGCTTCCGCGGTGACGCGCGAGTGGAACATCAAGCGAAAGATGTGGAAGTGGACATGCTGGTGTGCCAGCGTATCCCGGATCAGATCGTTGCCAGCGGTCTGCACGATCATGTCGTGGAACACCGCGTCCTGCCGGGCAAATTGCGAATAGCGCGCGCGTTCATCGCCTGATTTGGCGCGCCGCCCCATAACCCCCGCAGCTTCGGTTAGTGCAGCAAGGTTCTTGTCGGTGAGGCGCGCAACGGCCTCCCGAGCAGCATGAGGCTCGAGCAGAAGGCGAAGTTCATAAAGGTTCGCGAATTGTCGAACCGAGATCTGTGGGGCGGCGCTAAAGCCGATGAGATGAGTCTTGTTGACCAGCCCCTCACCCTCGAGGCGCCCCAAGGCCTCACGGATGGGAGTCTGCGAAACGCCAAGCTCGCGGGAAAGATTGTCGACGGTTATGCGGGCACCAGGCGCGATCTTTAGCGCCATCAACTGGGAAAAGATTGCCTCATAGACTTCGTTGGCGAGACTGATCGGGCGCGGGATTGGCGCGGCGCTTTTGTCCGCCTCCATTTTCGCATCTCTCGTGAGCACGTGCCGAGCCATTGCTTCCCCCTCGCAATGACAAACAGCTAGCACGACATACCTCGACATGCAATCGTATATGATATTGGATTACAGACGCGCGGTTGCTCCGAGTTGCCTCGGGGCGCACAAGAGGCTCAGCCCGGGAAGTGGCCAGTGCGAAAAACGGATGACGTGCAAGCTGGGGAAATGATCGTGGAAGATGCCAAGGACCTGTTTCGGACACGCGATCACGTGCCGGACTTTGAGGGCTACCTGAAAGAATATGCCGGCCGCAGCGCCCTAGCGCGGCATAATCACCGGGCTGTACTGGACCTTGAGTACGGGCCCGAGCCAGACGAAAAGCTCGACCTGTTTTTGCCACCGCCCGCGGCCGCCCGGGTGCCGGTGCATCTCTTTATTCATGGCGGCTATTGGCGGATGTTCAGCAAGGACGACTTCTCCTTTATTGCCGATACGGTGGTCGCTGCCGGCGCCATCGCCGCTGTTATGGACTATTCCCTGATGCCAGCGGTTCGCATGGAGACGATTGTAGCGCAGGTCCGCCGCGCTGCCGATTGGCTTGTAGCAAATATACCTCGCTTTGGCGGCGACCCGAACCAACTGAGCGTATCGGGCCACTCCGCCGGCGCCCATCTGTGCTGCACGCTGCTGCAAGCAGATATCCCAGTAGCGCCCAAGCGCGCGCTCCTTCTCGCCGGTATCTATGACCTAAAGCCGCTGCGGTCGTCCTTTCTGCAGCCAATGATCGGCCTGACGGAGGACGAGGTCACTAAATTCTCGCCTCTCTCGAGAAACTATCGTGCAGGCGGCGATGTGCTGCTGCTGGTGGGAGAGCAAGAAACCCTGCCGTTCCATTCCCAGGCAGACGCGATGCGATCGCGGCTTGCTGCCCAGCAGGTGCCAACCAGAAGGATCGATATCCCGGACAGCAACCATATGAGCATAGCTCTCGACCTCGGGGCCGGCTCAACCGCAGTGGGCCAACTCCTGACCGCCGCCATCAAGAGCACCGGAGGCTAGACTTCTCCCCACTTATTCAACGTGGCGCGGGAAGCGCTTTACTCCGTTGCCGCTCCGGGGCATCTAGCCCCGCATGTTTTTCATCCTGTCCAAGATCTTCTGGCTGTTCGTGCAGCCCGTCAGCCTTACCTTCGTGCTGTTTTTGGCGGGATGGATGTTGAGCCTGTTGCGCCGTCGACTAGCGGGGCTGGTATTCGTTGGCTTGGGGCTGATGATCTTTGGGCTAAGCGCCTTTACCACGCTTGGCTTCACAACCTGATTGCACCGCCGGAAGAGTGCTTTCCGCGCGGAGAGCCCCTCCCCTCGGATGTGCAAACCATCATAATGCTGGGCGGCGCCACGGCCGGCCGGGTCAGCACGGCGCGGCGCATTGCCGAACTCAACGAGGCAGGGGATAGGCTCACCGAAACCCTGCAGCTGGCCAAGCAGTATCCCCAGGCCAAGATTCTGCTGAGCGGAGGTGTCGGTCTGCTGATCGCTGATGGCGAACCAGAAGCAGAAACGGCCCGGCGGTTCTTTAGCGCCCAGGGCATCGCTCCCGAGCGGCTGGTGCTTGAAGGAGAGTCGCGCAACACCGACGAGAATGCGGCCAACAGCGCCGCCCTGCTTGGGGCGGAAGCCAGGACCATCGTGCTGGTCACGTCGGCGTTTCACATGCCCAGATCTGTGGGCTTGTTCCGCAGCGCTGGCCTTGAGGTGCTGCCGCGGCCGGTCGACTATCGCAGCTCAGGGACCGAGGGCATGGGCTTTGATCTGGCCAACCCAATCCTGAACCTGAACACCACCACACTGGCGATCCGCGAATGGATTGGCTTGATCGCCTACAAACTGACCGGCCGCATTGGCGACTGGTTTCCCGCGCCCTATGTTCAGAACGGCTTGGCTTGCTCAACAGCACTGGTGGCTGGATGCTGGGGGCAGCTTGGGGTTAGGCTGGCCAGGGAGTGCATCAGCCCGGCGCCGTGTGTCGCCAGTTCAACCCCTCGAAGGAACAACAGCTTGGCCATCCATCGCTTCACGCCGACCACTTATTACAATGTTATCGGCACTTTTCCGCCGGCTCTGCGCATTGCCAATGGGGACACGGTGATAACCCGAACGCTGGACGCGGCCGGCGATGACGAGCACGGTGTCAACCGCTCGGGTGGACCCAATCCCATGAATGGGCCGATATTTGTGGAAGGCGCCGAGCCCGGCGACGCGTTGCGGGTGCAGATCATGGCGATGGAGCCCACGCGTGACACGGGCTGGACCCGGCAAGTGCTGGCCGCCAATGTGGTTGACCCCGAATTTGTTCGCGTCCTACCCCCCCGCAACCGAACGGAATGGCGCATCGATCGCGCACAAGGGACCGTGCAGTTGCAAGACCCGGTGCCCGGTCTTGAGCACCTGGTGCTGCCGCTTGCGCCGATGATCGGGTGCTTTGGCGTCGCCCCCACACTTGGGCAGGCAATTTCCACCGCAACCAGCGCCGAGCACGGCGGCAATATGGATTACCGGCGCTTTGGCCCGGGCACCACGGTGTGGTTTCCCGTAGCCGCGCCGGGCGCGCTGTTCTTTCTCGGCGACGGTCACGCCATTCAGGGGGATGGCGAGATCGTCGGCACGGGGGTGGAGACCAGCTTTGAGGTCACCATTACCCTAAGTGTGGAAAAGCGGCGGCCGCAGGTCTGGCCAAGGGCGGAAACGGCCGAGGATATCATTACCATCGGCAATGCGCGCCCGCTCGATCAAGCCCTTCAGCACGCCACCACCGAAATGGCGCAGTGGCTCGGTCAGGATTTTGGTCTCGATCTCGTGGCGTCGAGCCATTTGATGGGTCAAGTCGTTCGATACGACGTCGCCAATGTGTTCGATCCGGCCTACACCGTTGCCTGCCGCCTGCCCAAGCGGTTCCTGCCGAGGCGACATGGCGTCTGACGGTTCCGGATAAAGGTAGCCAGGGCCGCTGCAGAAGAGCGGCACTGGCGGAGCGAAAGGAACTGGCATCCAACATTCTCCAGTGGCGCACGCGCCATGCAGCACCACCTTGCCACCTGACACTTTTAGCGAGATACCGTGAACTGATGACCCTCAACATCACCATCGACTTAAACGAACCGAATCGGCTGCTGGACTGCCAGGTGCGTGTTATCTCCGTCGGGGAGCACCACCTCGGCATTCTGGAACTGGACACTGACCAGGGTTTTCTCCCGATCTCGGTCAACCCGAGCGCAGCGGCAACGCTGATCACCGCCCTGGCCGAGTTCATGGCAGCCACAGAGGTGGACCAAGAAATCCCGATCGCTAATGACGATGACCCGGTGGATTGATGAAGCACGCCACACTGCTAATTGCCGCGGTCTTGATGCTGCAAACTGCCCTCCCCGCGGCAGCTCAACCCCATCCTCGCTTGCGCCTCGAGATGTGCGGCAACCAACGAAACACGCCGACCAAAACGTGCTTGGTGGACGGGGACACCCTGTGGCTCTCTGGTGAGAAGATCCGACTGGAGGGCTTTGACACCCCAGAGCCACAGACTCATATCTGCGGCGGAGATCGCGAGAAGGCGCTAGCGCGGCAGGCGAGTGCCCGCATGCTTGAGCTGCTGAACAGCAACGAGTGGACCATCGAGCGCGGAGGCCTTGATGCAACGGAAGAAAAGCGCCGCTTGGCGACCATACGGATTGGCGGTCGAGACGTGGGTGACATCCTGATTGAGGAGCGGCTTGCTGTTGCTTGGCCGGATGGCGAAGAGTGGTGGTGCAACTGATGCGCCTGCCGGTGGTGCCGAGGCGAAAGCCGGATCTGCTGGATGAGGTGGGGAAGCTCGTCGGGCCAGCCGTCGAGGCGGAGGTCGCAGACCAGACCAGGTCGCGCCATTTCCTCAATGATCTAGACCGGAAGGCCGACGAGTTTGCCAAGCGGAAGTGATGCCGACCCCTACCAATGGACCGATGACGACGATGAGGTGGCGCTCGACGCAATCACTGTTGGCGTTGGAGGCGATACGGCAGTGCTGGAAAAGCTTGGGCTGATCGTCCCCGAGACTGTCGCCTCGATCTACTGGCCGGACTGGATCACCGGCGGCGATAAGGTGCTCTCCACCATGGAAGGTCCCTACTCCGTTCCTGATGCGTTGGCGCGCCGAGTTCCTCTGCGCCCTGTGGGCATTTGAGCGGGTGGTGATCAGCCTCCAGGAGCGCTCGCTTTGGCGCGACGAGTGGGGCACACTTAGGGAGTTTCCGGGGTATAACTGATGCGGGAAGAGCTATCGAGCAGAGAGCGCCAAGTGGCAGAGCTTACGGCGCAGGGTCTGACTTGCGCCGAGGCGGGAGCGGTTTTGGGACTCTCTGGTCGGACTGTAGAGGTTTATCGGGCCCATGCGATGATCAAGCTTAAGGCCCGGAACGCTGCTCACCTTGCCGCACTGCTGAACATGGAAACCTTAGCTGCGCTCGATGCTCGGATTGAAAAGCTGGAGCTCCAAGTTGACCGGCTAATGGGCCTCATCGAAAAGCAGGGTGCCTGACGATGTGCGGCCGCTTCACCAATGAGATGACCTGGGCGGATATCTAGAAGGCCGCGCTCTTGTGGCACCGCGCAGGAGTATGCGTAGGATTAGCCAAGCGAAGCCGGGAGTTTGATGATGAAGCTGATCGCCGTCTTTCTTGCTGCATCTTTGCTTTGCGGATCCACTCTCGCGCAGGAACTCCAGCTTGAAGATTTCGCCAACAAGCGAGGCCCTGAAGCTGACATTCGGAATGCCTTGTCCGCAGCGGGGATCGGCCTTGAGTCTCTATCTATGGTAATTGTCGCCAACGATAATTGTGAGCTTGGCTGGACCCCTAAGCAGTTAGAGTTGATCCGGTGGAACGTCGACTTTCTAGGCGTGTACAGCACGCCAGAGAACGGAGTGACACCTGATGTCTTCAGCGAGGCAGCCATGGGTAAGCAGTGGGAGCAGATCTACAGTCACACCGACCAAGCGGCGGTCATGGCTGTATGCGAGACCCTGAAGCAAGCGTCGCAAGCTGCTCGATCTCAGTTGCAAAGGTAAATCGCGTCTTGTGCGGCCGCTTCACCAACGAGATGACCTGGGCCGACCTTCACGCCCTCTACAAGCTCAGCGATGAGCTTTACCCGATCGCGCCCTCCAACATGCAGCCGCGCTACAACATTGCCCCGACGCAGGACGTGCAGTTCGTTCACCACGACAAGGCGGGCAACCGCGAACTGGACCAAGGCCGCTGGTGGTTGGTGCCGTTCTGGGCCAAGGAAGTGCCCAAAGCCACGATGTTCAATGCCCGCATTGAGACGATTGACACCTCGCCGGCTTTTCGTGAGCCGTTCAAGAAGCGCCGCTGCCTGATCCCGGCCGACGCCTATATTGAGTGGACCACCAATCCGGACGACGGGAAGAAAGACCCGTGGCTCCTCTATCTACCGGAGCACCGCGGCTTCAGCTTTGCTGGGCTATGGGCCCACAACGACAACCTGGGCGTGACCAGCTGCACCATCATCACGGCGCCGGCCGTGGAGCACATCGCGCACATCCATGGGCGCATGCCGGTGATACTGGAGGAGGACGCCTATGACGCCTGGCTGTCAGGCGAAGCTCAGGGCGATGAGGCGAAGGGGTTGCTGCTCGACAATCAGCTGGATAGCCAGCTGCAGTTCCACCGGATAAGCCGCGCCGTGAACAACAGCCGGTATGAGGGTACGGATGTGAAGAAGCCGCTGGTCAATCCGCTTTGAATGAACAGGTCACACTGGTCAGCCGGATTCAACTTGCAGCTCTGAGGCTCTTGTGACAACTCCCACTGGTCAAAACTCTGAAAGGATGAAGATGTTCACCGTCAAGTTAGCAGCAGGCGTTCTTGCAAGCTTGATGCTCTGCGGCATGACTCATGCTGCAGAATACAAGGTCTTCATCGTCAACACTATTGATTGGGAAGTTGCCAAGATTGATGTGCTGAGAGCCGAGGAGGTTGGCACTAACCCGCCGTGCATTAACACCCATTGCAGGCTGACCGTGACTGTCGAAGACGGCGGCCGTTGCGCGAGGAACACGCGTATTGATTTCACGAACGGCAAGCACATCATTTTCAAGCCGCTCAATGTGTGCGACCCGTCGCCCACCTATATTGGCTGGCCTGACTAGCAAATAGTGCTGCGTCCGAGGAATCGGCAAACCTATCAGCACGCGCCATATCGGTCGGAGGTGAACAACAGCCGGCGTGAGGGAACCGACGTGAAGAAGCCGGTGGTCAACGCTCTATAGGGGCAGCAGAATGCGAGTCGACGGAGCGTGACAGACTCGCCATACTCGTTGCGAGGAAGAGATAAGGCTTGAGGATATCGAGCCTAAGGGAAATGTGTGAGTGCCCCCCGACCCCAAGCCCAAGCGCCCGAAGCGCGCCCCCCGCCCGCGTAACCCCGTAGACCCGAGAGAGAAAGCGTGCCGCGAGCGCTGTAAAGCGTACAAGATCCAGCCAGATGCCCTGCACGAGGGCAAGCCTATGTGGACACGATTTCTGGATGAAGTTGAAGCCGCGCTCAAGGCTTCCGGCGCGAAAGATGTTCCGCCAAAAGGGGAATGCATGAGCGCAGCCCACAAGCTCAAAGCCCGGAGCATTACTTGAGCGCCCGTTCTTGGGGTATCGACGGTCTGAAGGCTGTTTGCGCGGCCGAGAAGGTCGTCAGCGATAACCCTGAATGGGAAACACGAAAGCACAACGCCGGACGCGAGGTTCATTTTACCCGGCCGCTTGGGGTTGATGGTGAGGTGAAACTCGGGCTCAGGATCAACATGAAGGGGCCGGAACTGGTCCGCCCCGGTCGCCCGTTCCTTGGTCTGACAGCGTTGATGTTCGCCACACGAACTGCGTTCGTTGTCCCCGGTCTATGGATGGAGGAACCGCCATGCTCCACCACGATAGTCTGAACAAGACCGACGAAATGAAGGGCATCCTAGAACAGCTTGCCCGCAACCTCGTGCTGACCGATACCGTGAATGGCGAGGGCCTGATTGCTCTTCCCCAGATATATCCCGGGGGGACGCAGTTGTAGTTCGCATTCAGAAACACGGAGACGAGTTCGTCGTGAACGACCAAGGGGCCGGCTATTTGGCCGCTGAGCACCTTGGTGGGACGGGAACGTTCAGTCGTTTGGCTCCATCTGTCGCGCATCGCAACGGCATCCAATTCGACGGACACATGATGTTTGCAGCTCGGGTCAATTTAGACTGGCTCGCTAATAGCGTAATCTTTGTCGGCTCTGCGAGCCGCATGGCCGTCGGGATGACAGCCGAACGCATGTCGGAAGATAAGGAAGTTTCCCTTCGGCGTGAACTGCAAGACAAGCTTGGGGCGGCCTTCAAAGGGCGGGCAGCGTTTGATATCTCTCTACCGGGGCGGTCGAGCAGAGTGCGCACCTTTGCTGCGTTGGTTGATGGAGAGCATGGGCGCGTACTCTTTGACCTGGTCACGCCCCACCACGTTTCCATCAACGGCGCCATCGTGAAGTTCCAGGACGTAGCGCAGCTCGAGGACAGCCCGCTACGAACAGCAGTACTCTCGGCCGAAAAGCGGACCGACCCTGCAGACGTCGGCCTGCTGTCGCAGTGGACAACGAGCGTGATTAAGCTTGAGGCTGACCAGTCGGTATATAAACGAGCAGCGTAGCCAGGCCCTCTCCAAAGCACCTAGCCCGCCCTAACCGGCGGGCTTTTTGTTGCGCGTGATGGGGCAAGCTACTCACGGAGCACATGCAGCCAACCCTATTGCCGCGGCCTCGCGGGCGTGCCAGCAAGTTTCTTGTCGGAGGAATCTGCATGCATACTGCACGGATTGGGCTAGCGGTACTGGCGACGCTGACGGTGTTCGTCGCCGGCTTTGGTGGGCTGCAGGCGGCACACGGACTTTATGAAGTTAGAGCCATTTCCAGCGCAGCGGATGATCTGTATCTGAGCAAATTCTACGAGAACAGCGTCAAGGTGCCTTTTGAGCCTGACGGCACAGCGAGCATTGGGCCCCAGCAAGCGGACTTTCCTAGAACTGTGTACTTCCGAGGCTCTCCAGGAAGCCAGTATGTTCTGATGAAGGACGGTTTTAGCAGGCCCTTCACCCTGGATGAGAATGGCCGTGCTGCAATAGACACCGCTCAGAGTGGGGTGTTCTCCCTTGAGAGGCTGATCTTCCTACTGGTTTTGTCTGTCTTAGCTGGCACTGCCGTCGCTGCAGCTAGACTACCAGATGTGCGCTTTTCTTGGAAAACAGACTGGCCTTTGGCCGTCGCAGGATTAATTTTGGGCTTGAAGCTGGTGGCCTTCTATCCGGGTTTCTTCACCTCAGACACCATCCTTGGCAGGACGAACGCCGGCGAGTTCGTCACCTGGTACAGCCCCGTCTATGCACTATACACCAAGCTGGTTATGCCGCTTGGAACTCCGCACCTGATACTTGGCCAACTCGTCTTTTCAACCCTGTTCTTACTGGTGCTGGTGCTTGGATGGATCAAGACTGGACGTAAAGGAGGAGTGGTTGCGTCGTTCGCTTTGCTCGTGATTGTTGCGCTCAGCCCCCAGTTCACGGCGGTGCAGTTCGTTAGCCAGCGGTATTTCTTGGCTCCGGCTGTAGTGCTGCTTGCCATTGCCGTTTTTTTCGTAGCGTCCGCGACAGGGGCAACGCGAGCTCGTTTCTGGTGGTTTACAGTACTGATCGGTTTGGCGGTTGCCCTTAGAGCAGAATACGCTTTGCTACTGCTCGTGATGTTCCCGTTGTGCCTGCGTCTATATAGCAGGCGCCTAGTGGCAACCGGGGCTGCGGCGAGTGTAGCTATGGTGCTCGCCCTCAACTTCGCAGTGCCCGCCCTCTATAAGGCCGGCGAGGGTAGCGAATATGCTCTTACCGTTCTTGCCGACATCGCCCACCCCTACGCCTGTGCCCCGGGCCATCCAGATATAGTATCCATCTTTGCCGAATTGGGCCCCGTCGAGACGCTTTGCGCAGCGGGCCCCGAGAACTTCTTTTGGGATTTTGTCTCTGCGCGTCCAGCTGAGGAGCAGTTGAAAGCTACACGCGAACTACGAAACAATCTGCCCGGTGCCATAGCCCAAGACCCGGTGCCTGCTGTATGGCGCGCCCTTTACAGAACAGCGGTCACACTAGGCAGCCGCACGTGGCAGATTGTGGACAAATACGCTCGGCGGGACACGCCGGATTTTCACATGGCCAAATCTGACAGTTTTGCTGCCGTTCAGGAATATCAGCCTGAATGGTTACACAGAGCAGTGCTGGCGCCGATCAGGGCCTTGAGCGGGTCACTGACCAACATCCTCCCACTGTCGGCGTTCATCGTGCTGTTAGCGTTGTCATTCCGCCATGCGCCAAATGTCTACGCAATTACTGCCGCCATGGGAGTTATCGCAGCGGTCTGCATTCTTGTATCACCAACTGCCAACTGGGCTTACGTTGGGGCGCCGTTTCTGTGGGGAGCGTTTGGCCCATTCTTTTATCTGATCGAGGTCGGGAGCCGGCGCCACCGGGCCGGAAATGTCTGCGGCCCCCGGGCCGAACAGAGCATTGCTTGAACCCTTTGGAGACTGACGGTCAAAGTGCTCGGGCTACCCGCCGCCGGTACAGCTCCGCCGATAGGTTTGTCAGCAGATCCTCTACCACCTTTGGCGTCTCACCCGCCCGCATCTGCGCTTCGAACTGCAGACGCAGCGCACTGATCAGCTTACGAAGGAACTCACTATCCTCGCTGAACAGGTAGTTGGGTGGCGGCGCCACCAACACCCGTGCCACCAGCACATCGATTTCGGTTTCTACGTCCCGCGGTATGGGCGTAGCCACATGCGCCCACCAAGCTTCGGTTGCCGCATCTGCTGCAGCTTGTTTGTCGGCCGCCTGCCCGTTCTGCTCAAACCACTTGGGCCAGGCGACCATCCAGAACCATTGACGGCCGGTTGGAAGATGCTGACGCAACTCAATAGCGGCGCCACGCTCCGGATGCCGGCGCCCTAATGGGTAGGCAACGAACCGCGTTCCTTCGCGGTGCCACTGTAGCCTGGCCGGGACCATGGCAGATCAATCGCGCTGACCGAACTTCTTCCGCACCCTCTGCTTGGCCCTGAGTGCATGGCGAACGTCAGAGGGTGCCGCGCCAAGCTTCTGCGCAATGTCTTGTTCGGTCATCTCCGGATGCAGCTGCTTCAACGCCTGGCTCAGGTCTGAATGCTTGGAACAATGGCAATGGACATGGGCCGACTCCGGCACTTCTCGGCTGCCGGAACGGGGTCGCGTACAATCAGCATCAAGCGCGTTTAAAACTGCGCTTGAGCCGTTAGGGGTACGAGCAAACGGCAGCTCTAACGATGTAGCTCCAACGATGTACTCAACGCAGCGAACGGGGGCTCCATTTGCCAACACGTATGACACTGGTCAGGGGCTTCCTCGAGCAGGCCTTAGTAGTCCTACCTTACAACGATCCAACTTCAGTTGAGCTGGAAGAAATGATCGAGCGCGCTATTGCGCTAACCTACACGTCCAGCATCGCACATCGCAATGTTGGCCAGAACGTTGTTGATTTCCAAGTCGCCGCTGAACGGCTTAGGCCCGCGTTGTAGTGGGGAGCCGGAGGCCAGACCTATGCTCCTGCAGCCCCTAAGGCTGGGCGGCACTGATGGTAGCGACTGCCCATCGTGGCCCTAGCTACACCCACCCACTTAGACCCCAACACCCCCGTTGGGGTCTTTACCCCACCCCATTGGAAGCGGCCGGCGGGGTATGGCACGAAGCTCGTCGCGCGCAGCATTTCAGGCGCGCTGCAGGGGTCCATTGACTACGATTGGGCCAGCGATGGCCTAATTGTTACCCTCCATATCAACCCTGTGCGTCTAGGTGCTTAGGCGAGTTTGTTCTTACACAGGGTTGGAGGCATCTGCGCTTCCTCAGCAGCAGGCGAGGCGTATCAGAGCCTTCCTCACGCTCGGTGAGTAGGCCGCCCCAGGCTGGCTGCCAAAGCCCCGCCTCGCCGGTGACGAATAGTTCTGTATCGTACTTGTTCGCCATCTGGATTGCAGCGGCAAAGGCCTCCTCCAGCGGTAAGCAGATGGCGAGGTCGCTTGCATTCAGAGGTCGTGTAGCCACAGAACTTCTTGGAGCCGTTGCGGTGCCTCTGGGCGTCCCGTTCAATGTCCTCAACAGGTGCAGGGCCACTGCAGCGCTTGGAGCTACCAATCCGTAGCGGAACTGACCTCTGGAAGTCCCGGCAGACTGGCGGGTAAACATCTTGTATTGATCAAAGCTGGACACAGCTCTTCTCCCATTCAGGGGGCAAGAGCAAATATGTTCTCCCAGCCGTCCGCGCCCGGAAACCGGCAGACGATACTGTTGTGTACCATCCTTATGCCCGCCGTGCTACCAGATGCACGCTTTGAGCGGGCGAGTAAAAGCCGCGTAGCTTGCTTCAGCTACGCGGCGAATCTGGAACAGCGCTAAGAGACTAGTGGCCGGTGGTCGTACGCGTGTTCGTAGTGTCATGACGACGCCCGCGCAGGCCGAGAAGACCAGCAAGTCCGAGCAGGCCCAGCCAGCCCATGTCAAAGCCATCGTCGTCATTTTCGTCGACTTCCACCACAGCGGGCGCGGTAGGAGCTGGCGTCGCCTGAGCGAAGGCAGCTACAGAACTGGCGGAAAGCAGGGCGACGGTAAGAACAACTGCAAGGGGGCGAGTTTTGATCATGTTTAGCTCCAAGGTTAGCCGGACCTCGTCGGCCAGGAGCAATTCTAACTCACGGCCCTGTGAATCGTTGCCAGCCTCATGTGCATGTTTCTCTCGGCTTTGTTGCGGAACTCCGAAGGCGCCGCGCCGTTGAGCCGTGCAGATGAGAGTCTGCAAGTTCCAAGGACCTTTTTGGCGGTGGCCCCGGCTCTAGGAAGGGCTGGGGTCGTCCTTACAAGCCGTCCCATTGACCCTCAGCATCCCGCCGGGGCCATGGCGGGCCCGTTGCAGTCGCACCTATGTCAGCGCATCAGTCTGCCACCTATTGCCGGCCAAGCTCCGTGCTCGCCTCCGCATAGATCCGACGAGCTGCCGGAACCAGATTGTTCGGCTCTAGTAATCGACAGCCGCAGAGGGTTCTGGTTTATTCAATCGAGCCTAGCTTTCGACCTGCTACCCACCTGATCAGGCGCAGTGCTGTTCATCATCAAGATGAGCATTTCCTTGATGATAGTCGTGCCTATCGACCGCTTGGTTTAAAGGCTGCATGGGGAGCGTAAGCCGGACCTTTAGAGGAACATGATGTCCGCACGATACGATGTGACCGCAACTGTATCGGTTTTTGTCTTCGGCCACTGCCATGTTCGCTCGTCCGGAAAGTTGGCCACTCCGCCGCTCCACCTGCTGCGGGTTCTGATTTATGTGCTGCTCGAAAGGCGGGGTAAGCCCGTATCGAGGGGGCGTATCCGTGATCTGATCTGGTCCGACAACGGCTCCGAGCGGGCCAACGCCGACATCCGCCAAAGTATGGGTCGCATTCGCAAGTTCCAGCAAGATTACAACTTTGAGTTGCTCTCGGCAGATACCCAAACGGTCTGGCTCAACCCCGACCAGAACGTCTATATCGATCTGGCGGAGTTCATAGGTCTTATTGCAAGTCCCAGCCCAAGGGCGTGCGTGCGGATGTGCGAAATTTACCGCGGTGAGCTACTAGATTCGTCTGGCTCCGTGGGAAACGGGTTCGAGGAATGGCTTGCGTTCCAGCGCACCGCGTTGCTCCAGGACTTCAACAGGACGGTTTCAGCGGCACTGCAAAGCGGGACAGAACTCACCCCTCAGCAACGCCATTTTTGTGCCTCCCGTTTGCTACAGTTGGACGCCTGTCATGAAGGCGCCCACCGGGCTCTGATGTCTGACGCGGCTGCGAAGGGGGAGTTCTCGCGCGTTAAGCAGCTCTTCAACGCTTGCAGCAAGCAGCTGCACGAGGAACTGGGCGTTGGGCCGGACCACGAAACCGTCCGGCTTTATCAAGAACTGACCGGCAGGAGCCTTGAGGTCTAAGCTACAAAGGATGTTCAGGGAGGCATCGCAGATTCTCTAGCTCGCGTGGGCAGATTCACTTCTGCATCCCACCGGCGCCATGGCCCTGCCCCATCACACTCGCACCGATACCAGATCACCAATCGGCCGCTGATCTTGCTGGGCTCCCACTGGCACGGTTCGGAGCACTTTCGGCAGTAGATCATCGCCGGCTCCTGGCAGACGGCGGACAAAGAAAAGCCCCGCCGAAGCGGGGCTCTGAGTTGCTGTTGCTCGACTAGGAGGCCTTAGAACAGCTGGCTACCAGCGTCCGTGCCGATCAGAGTGATCGTGCCACCGTCGCCGAGTGTGACGATCATGTTTCCATTAGATGAGCTCGTAGTAAAGCTCTGACCACCCAAGTCCAGGCGGTCGCCCTCGCCAAAGTTGAAGCCTTCGATTCGGTCATTTCCGCCGCCTGCTGCGAACAGGAAGAGATCCGAACCAAGGCCGCCATTCATGGTGTCGTCACCCTTGCCACCGACAAGCGTGTCGTTGCCTTGACCGCCATGGATGAAGTCATTGCCTTGTCCACCGAAGACGATGTCGTCATCCTGGTTGCCAAACAGCGCGTCATCCCCACCATTGCCATAGATCGTGTCATTGCCGAACCCGCCATACAGCAGATCATTGCCATCAACGATGCTCACGCTACCGTCGCCACCAAAGATCAGGTCATTACCCTGACCGCCGAAGGCGGTGTCGGCGCCCTCGCCACCAAACACGCTGTCATCGCCGCCATTGCCATAAACAAGGTCATCACCCTTGTTGCCATAGAGAGCATCGGCATCGTCAGCGGGATCTAGTCCTGAGCTACCGCCATAAACGGTATCATTGTCCTGGCCGCCAAAAACACTATCCCGGCCAGGGCCGCCGTAAAGCACGTCTTGGCCTTGGTTGCCATAAACCACGTCATCCCCGCTGCCGCCATCCAAGGTGTCGTTGGACAGGCCGCCTGCGAGATTGTCTGGGCCATTGCCGCCAGTAATAGTGTCTTCACCATCATTGCCGCCCGCTGGCGGCGGAGCAGGTACCTGCGCAGTGTTGACCGTGTAGTTGGCAGAAGTTGCCGTTCCCGCACCCGAATTCCCGGCGGCGTCTGCTACACCGGCCTGGTTCAGCGTGATGACGTTGCTTAAGTCATTAACCCCAGCCGCCGGAGTGAAGGTGGCCGTATAGGTGATGCCGCCATCGGTGGATGCAACAATGCTCAGCAGACCGCTCTGAACCGTCAGGTCGTCATTGCTGAAGCCCGCGACAGCTTGGCTGAAGGTGATCGTCACTGTGGACGTCTCCCCGGCGGTGATTGCCGCATCGCTCAGCGTGATTGTGCCTGTAGGGGCCTCTGTGTCCACCGTGACTGTTGTGCTTGTCGAGACAGCACTGACATTACCGGCTGCGTCGCTGACCTTGGCAGTGACGGTGTGAGCGCCCCCCGCCAGGGTTGTTGCGGCAATGGACCAATTGCCGTCCGTTGCGGTTCCCGTACCCAGCACCGTCGTGCCGTCGCTGTCGTACAGAGTGACCGTGGAGCCACTCTCGGCTGTTCCCGTAAATGTTGGGGTGACGTCATTGGTGAGGTCATCGGTGCTTGATGTACCGCTGTCGCTCGCCGCAGCCAAGTCGGGCTGTGATGACGAAGTCGGTGCAGAAGTGTCAAGCACATAGCTTTGCTTGATGGCGGCACTGGAATTACCCGCTTCATCCACCACCCTAGCCTGGAGGATGTTTGATCCAACAAGGGTGGCACTGGCTGAATATGTGCTTGTTCCGACACTGGACGTCGCAGTAGCCCAGCTCTGTCCGTCATCGACCGAGACTTCGACTGTTTCGCCGGCTACGAGATTGGCGCTGAGATTGCCCGATATCGTCTGGGCGGCGACATTGGTGATGAAGTCGCTATTGGACGCACCGCTGTCACCCGAAATGTCTACCGAGCTGACCGTGGTTGTTGGTGGGATGATGGTATCGGCAAGCGCGGACGCCGTCAGAGTTCCGTCGGCAAACTGAAAGTTCTCAACCTCGGAGACGAGATCAATGCCATCCGCCGAGCCTACTCGATTGTCCACGATCCGAAAAGACTGTCCGACAGCTGTAATCGTATAGTCGGTGCGATTCCCCGAATATACCGCCAGATCGGCTGCGCCGGCGCCGCCATTTATAGTATCGTCACCGCCCGACCCGGTCAGCGTGTCATTGCCGTTGCCTGAAGTGATCGAATCGTCGCCGCCGCCTAAGACGATCACGTCATTGGCGCTGCCACTGTTGATGCTGAAATTTTCTACACCAACGAAATCAACAATGTTTGTTGAGCCGGCGGCGACCTGACCGGCGTATCCGGTTCCGATGTCGCCACCCGAGAACGTAAAGGTCACAGCCGTTGTGCTGTCCCCGTAATCGACAATCAACTGATCAGTGCCAGCGCCAGCATTCACAACGTCGGAGCCCCCAACGATGCTGATGGTGTCGTCGCCCGCCCCCGACACGATGCTGTCCGTGCCACTGCCGGAAATAATGGTGTCACTGCCACCACCTGATGTCATCGTATTAGTGCCGTCGCCGCCATCCATGTAGTTGCCGCCGTCCAGCCCTACAAAGGTATCGGTATCAGCGCCGCCGATGATGCGATTGGCGCCTTGGCCGACCGTCACGGTGTTGGCACCATTGCCGGCATTGATGCTGTCGTCGCCATCGCCTGTGGTGAGCGTGTCGGCGAAGTTGCCGGTATTAATGGTGAAGTTCTCAAAACCACCGCTGACGGTCACGGAGCCGCTGCCGCCCGCATCGGTAAAGTTGGAGGTCGAGTCGCCGGTGACGGCGCCTGTCGCATTAGAATATTCCACGACCAAACGATCATTGGTGCCCGCGCCGCCATTGACCACATCGGCGCCGCCGCTGACCGTGATCGTATTATCACCGGCATTGCCCAGGATTCTATTGCCATCGGTGCTGCTGCCTTGAGCATCGAGAACGTTGATCGATGCGTCCCCATCCAGGGTGACCGACAAAATCCCCGGCGCCAGTTGCAGCACGATGCCTGTTGAGCTCGCGGTGCCGCTGATGGTCAAGCTGTCGCTTGTGACAGAAACGCTTTCGTTGATCCCAAACCCAGGCTCGATCTGGATTGTGTCGCCGTTAGCTGCGGCGGCCATTGCTGCTGCTATGGTGGGATACTCTGAGGAGCTTACGATGAGAATAGCCATTAGATCTCCTTGGCGGAGACGGCAAAGAGATAACCCACCTCTGGACCGCGTTCGCGAATAGGTTGAAGTCGCGACAGGCTGTCGCGGCCCAGCAAGGCCCGTGAGGCACGGATACAAACGAGGGTGAGTAGGACCGTTTGGGTATGAGGCAATTAGAGTCGAAGCAGTCCTTTATGCCGGACTACATAACAGGTCGTGCGTTAAGGGTTCATTTATTTGTACCGCGAATTGCGAGCGCTCCTGATGCGCTGATTGGCTCCCGGCTGTCGCCACAGCAACGAACGTCCGCT